>NZ_JARAMK010000019.1:0-26277 GCF_028807495.1 Roseovarius sp. SK2 | reverse complement strand
GGCGGAACTGGCGGCGCTGAGGGCACTGGATCCCGATGGCACATTCGAAGCGGATGCCGCGGTCCGACTGCCGGAGTTGGCCGCATGAGTGATTTCGTTACCGCATTCGAGCAACAGGCCCGCCTGCGCGGGGACGCGCCGGCATTGTCCGCGGACGGGCAGACGATAGGCTATACCACGCTGCACGCCAGAGTCGTGGCCCGTGCCGGGGCAATGCTGGCCTCGGGCCTTGTTCCCGGCGACCGGGTCGCCTTGTTGCAGGATCGCAGCGTGGATCTCTGCACGGACCTTCTGGCCTGTCTGCACGCCAGGCTGCCCCTGACCGTTCTGAGCAGGAGCGAGGCGCAAGGTTCGGTCGTGGCCAAGCTGGTGGACGGTGGTTTTACAGGTCTGATCTGTGACGACACCAACCGGGAGGCGGCGCAGGCGCTGGCCGACGCGGCCGGATTGCGCCTTGTGACACCGCCTGTGCCGGAAGGTGCCGCCGGCGGTCACACGATTCCGGTTCCAAGCGCCGAAGAGGAAGCTTTGCTGATCTTTACGTCCGGTTCCAGCGGACGTCCCAAGGCGGTGCGCCTGAGCCACGGAAACATCGCGGCGAATACGCGGGGGTTGTCGGAAATCACGCCCGTGGGTGGCGATGATCACTACCTGCACATGATGCCGCTGAGCCATACCAACGGTATTCTGAACCAGTTGCTGTATCCATTGATGCGCGGCGCGCGGATTACCTTGCTGCCGCGCTTCACGCCGGAAGCCGCGCTGGACGCGATGGCGGACCTCAAGCCCACCGTTGTCACTGGTGTGCCGACGATGTTCCAAAGGTTGCTGGATCATACGATCCCGCAAGGGGCGACGGACCGGCTGCGGATGCTGCGCTGCGGCTCGGCGCCGCTGGCGGTCGAGACACAGGACCGGATCGAAGCGCATCTGGGCTGCCAGGTGCTGGTGAGCTATGGACAGACGGAGTTTACCTGCACATCGAGCGCCAATCCGCCGGGGGCGGCCCGGCGCGGCTCTGTCGGACGCGCGATTCCCGGTGCCGAGGTGGCAATTCTCGAACCTGGTGGGGACACGCCCTTGCCGAACGGAAGCCGCGGCGAAGTGGCGTTCCGCGGTCCCTTGTCCGCCCTTGGCTATGTCGGCCATCCGCCGTTCGACCCGGAGGGCTGGGTCAGGTCGGGCGACCTGGGATATCTCGACGAAGACGGGTATCTTTTCCTGACCGGCCGCCTGAAGGAAATCATCATACGCGGTGGTGAAAACCTGGCGCCCGCAAGCATCGAGGATGTGTTGCTCACAAGTCCGGGCATACGGGCGGCCTGCGTGGTGCCCGCGCCACATGCTGATCTCGGTGAAGTGCCGTTCGCCTTCGTGGAAGGCACGGGGCAGATTGAGGCGCTCGACGAATTGAACCGAAAGATCCGGGACGCACTTGGTCGCGCCCATTGTCTTGCCGGGATCGAACGCGTGGACCGCCTGCCGGAAAACCATGTCGGAAAGATTGACCGCAAACGGCTGACGGCGGAGCTGTCGCAACGCATGTCCCCGGCTCTGACCGGCGGCTGAGGCCGGTCGGTCCGGCCATCGGAGGGGTGGGTTTCGGCTCAGCCCGCGTCGATCAGGGCCATAAGCGCTTCGACTGCCCGGGTGCGATGCCGTTCCGGATGCGACAGCACGGTAAACGGACGCTCCGGGCGCGGCGCCCAGGTCACGCGGCGCTGGTGGACTGCACCGTCTTCCGCCAGCGCGTCGACGACGCGTCGTGACACCATGGACACGCAGTCGCTGCCCGCCACTGCCGACAGGACCGCTTCGTTCGACGGGATCTCCAGCAGGACCGCAAGGTCATCCCGACTCAGCCCCAACTGGGCCAGGTGAACTTCGACCTCGGCGCGTGTGCCCGAGCCTTCCTCCCGCATCACCCAGTCGAGCTTGCGATAGGCTTGGGCTGACATCGTGCTGCGGGCTGCGGGATGTCCGCGCCGCATGACCAGCACGAGTTCGTCGCGCGCCACAACCCGCGTACGAAGATCGCCAAGCACGACCTCGCCTTCGACGAAACCCAGGTCGGCAGCGCCGTCGGCCACGGCCCTGGCAACGCTTGAGGTGTTGCCCACGCCAAGCCGGACGGAGAGGTCGGGGTGTGCCTGCCTGAGGCGTACCAGAACCGGGGGCAGGACATAGGTCGCCACCGTCTGGCTTGCCTCGATCCGCAATCGCCCCCTCGGCCGCGCCGAAAGATCATCGAGGATCAGTTCAGCGGTCTCTGCCTGGTTCAGAACGCTTTTGGCCGCGGGCACGAACCTGTGGCCTGCTTCGGTGAGGGTGATGCCGCGCCCGACCCGGTCGAAAAGCTGCACTCCATGAGTGCTCTCCAGTGCGCGCAGGGCGGCCGACACGGCGGATTGCGTCATCTTCAGCGCCTCTGCCGCACGGGTGACATGGGCGCGTTCGGCGACTTCAAGAAATATGCGGAGCTGGTCTAGCGTCAATCATCAATCCAATCGATTATTACGTTCGATATTAGTTAATTTTATGAACATTTCAATTGGGGCATTTTGCAGGTGCAGAAACCGAGGACCTAAGCCATGCAAACCCTGAGCCAACGCGCACACCCCGGTGTGCTTCAAGACCTCTATGCGCACCTGCCCGGATTGGCACTGGTCATGGCCATCACCGCCATCGCCACGCTTGTCCAGAGGGCGACCGGTCTGGCAGCGCTCAGCCCGCTGGTCGTTGCACTGCTGCTCGGAATCGGCTGGCGTGTCGCCGTGGGCAGCCCGCCGTTGCTGCAACCCGGTATCCGCTTTGCCCTCAAGCCTGTCCTGCGCACTGCGATCGTATTGCTGGGGCTTCAGGTCACGGTCGGAGAGGTGTCTACCCTGGGCTTGCGGGGTGTTGTCGCCGTCACGACGACCCTGGCCGGGACGTTTGCATTCACGTGCCTGCTTGGCCGTCTGCTGGGCGTGGAAAGCCGGCTGGTACAGTTGATCGCTGCGGGGACGTCCGTGTGCGGTGCCTCTGCGGTTCTGGCGTGCAACACGGTGACACGAGGATCGGACGAAGATGTCGCCTATGCCATCGCCTGCGTTACGCTGTTCGGGACGAGCGCGATGCTGCTTGGGCCGATGGCGGCTCACATGCTGGAGCTGTCGCCTGAAACCTACGGATTCTGGGCGGGTGCGACGGTTCACGAGGTGGCCCAGGTCGTGGGCGCGGCCTTTGCAATGGGCGAAGAGGCCGGCCACGTCGGTACCGTAACCAAGCTGACACGGGTCTTGCTGCTTGCGCCTTTGATCCTGACGCTGGGTGTCCTGCAGTTCCGCCAGGGCGGGCAGCAGGCCTCTGGCTCGAAGCTTACGATCGTGCCGTGGTTCGTGCTCGGGTTCGTGATGCTCATGGGGGTCAATTCGCTGGTGAGCCTGCCGGACCGGCTGCATGACGCCACGGTGACGCTGACGGCGTTGATGCTGACGGCGGCACTGGCGGCGATGGGGTTGGAGACCGATTTGAAAAGATTGCGGCAGAAGGGCCTGCGTCCGTTGATCCTGGGTGGGTCGGCGTGGATCTTTATCGCGACCCTGGGACTGGGCTTGGCGCTTTGGGCAACGACAGGATAGCCATGCAGGATATTACTGCATGCATTCAAAGAGTTTAGCCGAGAAGGATTGCCCAATCTCCAAGTCTTCTGACACCCACAAGAGGCCACGTAAGCGCAACGCATGTGGGAGTTGAAAGATGTAACATTCTGATTTCGTGTTCGGCGACCGTTATGTGCGCGCCTGTGAAGAAAATCGGCTTCCTGCCCCTACAGTTTGAACAGATCAAACGGCCCTTGGCTGTCACTCACCTGACCAGCAGCTGTCTCCGATTTTGTGCGTCGAACCGGCATTCGCTGCAGATGCGAAAAGTGTGCTATTGGCGCGTCCAGCCGTAAGTCGGATGTGCTGACCGGTACGCATCGTGGGAACAGGGCTCATCGAAGCTGTTGGGTTTCCCTCGCAGAGATCTGCGAGGGAAATGCTGTCATACGATGGTCACCGGCTCGGGATCGTTCCGCTTCACGGCGGTGCCGCGGGCGAGCCGAATATCCTCGCTGGGCGCATTGATGCGACGCCCGTGTTCTCGGATGGCCTCTCGGTCCCGCGCTTCGTAGATGCAGACTGACCCGATGCGGCCATCTTCCTCGGTCACCGCGTAACTGCGGATCCAGCGGAGCCGGTCCTTCATTTCCTCGCCGACCTGAAGGGATTTTTCGTTGGTCGCCGCGAGTTCGTCTTCGGTCGACCAGATGCCATGACGGCGGATGATGTAGAGATCCATCTTTGCCTCCTCTCAGTTTCGTTCATGGTCAAAGAATGGCGCTGGATCGGGCGAAATGGCACCGGGTGATGCGGACGGAAGGCAGGGAGGATCGTGCCGAACATGCGTGGAACGGGTGAAATTTCCGCGCCGAAATGGCAGTATGCCATGCATGACGGAGTGCGACGACAAGCTGGACGTCGCGGTCGTTCTCGTCAACGACGGCTACGCGTCGACGGCCGTTGGGCCGATTGAGGTCTTTTCGGCCGCGGGAACGATGTGGCCCGAGATGTGCGGCGAAGATCCCGAACCGCGGTTCCGGGTCACGACGGCGTCAATCGACGGCGCATCGGTCCGAAGCGCCTACGGGCTGAACATAGCCCCAGACCGGGCTATTGCGGATCTGGGGCCAGCCGACCTGATCATGGTCTCGGCTTCCGGCCCGGTACCGGCGGAATGGATGGCACGCCACGCCGCGATCCCGCCCTGGTTGGGCGAGAGGCATCGGAACGGCACGCGGGTTGCCGGGGTCTGTTCTGGGGTCGCCTTCCTGGCCGAGGCCGGCCTGCTCGATGGCCGCAGGGCCACGACGCATTGGGGCGTCGCCGACGGGTTCCGGCAAAGATACCCGAATGTGGACTGGCAGACCGACCTGCTCGTGACCGAGGATGCCGGCCTCTATTGCAGCGGCGGTGTCAACGCCGCGAGCGACCTGAGCCTGCACCTCGTCGAGCGTCTCTGCGGTCGAACCGTTGCCATCGAGTGCTCGAAGGCACTGCTTCTCGACATGCCGCGGCCCAGCCAGTCCGGCTATGCCCTGCTGCCACTGGCGCGACGGCACGACGACGAAAAGATCCGGGATGCCGAACATCACCTCTCCGAACATTTCGCCCGCGACGTTCCTTTGGAGGAACTCGCCGAACGCGCAAGCATGAGCCGCCGCAACCTCGTGCGCCGGTTCAAGGCGGCCACCGGCCACATGCCCGGTGTCTACCAGCAGATGCTGCGCGTCAACGCCGCACGGAAGATGCTCGAGGACGGCGCACCATCGATCCAGCAGGTCGGACTCGCCGTGGGTTACGAGGATGTCGCCTTTTTCCGCCGCATCTTCAAACGCCATTGTGGCGTAACGCCGTCGGCCTATCGTGATCGTTTCAGCCCGATCAGGACGTAGACCCGCCACCTTGATGCGCGGCACGGGCTCCGTCCGGGCAGGAGCCCGCGCTTTATCTTGTCCTGTGGCCGGGTCTCCGGGGTGCGTTACGGATGCGCGCCGGACGCTTCGAACAGGATCATCTCGACGCGTTCGTCGCCGTCGACATAGGCATCGTGACCCGGCGGGATCTCGAAGAAATCGCCCTTGGTGATCGGCGTTTCCGCGCCGCTCTCGGCCATTCGAACCACGAGCCGGCCGGACATGCAGTAGCCGGTGTGGTGCATCGGGCATGTGTCGGGATGACCGAGGAGCGGCTTCTCGTCCGCCTCCCAGGTCCAGCCGGGTTCAAACACGGCGTGCATGCCGGTCGACCCCTGTGATGTCTTCACGATGTCGATGCCGCCGCGGTCCTTCATGTCGAGCCGATCGTCAGGGCGCTCGAAGCGGTGGGTTTCGATGGTGTTTGTCATGTCTATCCTGCCTTTCGTCGGCCCGGTTCGTCGGAACCGAGCATTTCATACGTGAATGATTTCGGGTTTCAGGGACTGTAGGATTTCCCTGACCTCGCCGCGCGTAGGCGCGTCGTAGTTCAAGGCTTCCATCGTCCCGAGGATGTCGTCGCACGCGGCATCGTATTCTGACGGTTCGATCTCCATGCCGCGATGGGCGTGGGCCATGCTGCGGCCCCGGTAGTCGCCGGGCCCGCCGCTGCCCGCGGCGAAGAAATCGCAGGTGTGCTGCTTGATCTCCTCGACCCGCTCGGGCTGGTCCGCGTAGGGTGCGAACCGGTGCCCGATCAGTGGGTTGTGCATATGGGCCGCGACTGCTCCGTCGACGATCCGGCGGATGCCGGCGCCGCTTCCAAGGCGCTCATACAGCGTTACGGTCAGCAAGTCTTCGGGGACTTGGCGGGTCATGACTCCTCCTGTTAAAGTTGCTTGGCAAATTGCTCAGGCCGGCTCGGACTGCGCGGCCCTGACGTCCTTGGCGGTCATCGGCTTGCCGCCGATGGCCCATTCGCCGCTGGCGATTTCCTGCACCCGGACCCATGTGACGCCGCGCATGGCCTCGCCTTCGATGCCGACCATCGCTTCGGTCACGTCGCGGATCATGCGCTGTTTCTGATCTTCGTCGAAGACACCTTCGATCAATTCGATATCGACAAGGGGCATATCCATTCTCCTTTCGTGCCAGTCAGTTGTCTTTCTGCCGGTGCGAACCGGCATGAGTGCAAAATGCCAGCCAGCCGCTCCATCGCGCCAGTTCACGAACTGAATCGCCCCGGTACAGAGTCTGAACTGGCGGGGTCCGGGGGGAATCAGTCATGGTATCGACCCGAAAACCAAGGGAGGGTTGTCATGACCAATGCGAGCTATAAGCAATTCTGCCCGGTCGCGATGGCGGCTGAAGTGCTGTGCACCCGCTGGACGGTTGTCCTCTTGCGCGAGCTGGTCGCCGGATCGACCCGGTTTAACGAGTTGCGGCGCGGCGTTCCGCGGATGTCGCCGGCGCTGTTGTCGAAGCGCCTGAGCGAGCTGGAAGCGGCGGGTGTCGTGGAGCGCACGCGGCTGACCGATCCGCCGGACGTGGAGGCGTACCGGCTGACGCAGGCCGGGCAGGATCTGCAGCCGGTGATCGAGGCCATCGGCATGTGGGGTCAGAAATGGGTCGAGACCGAGCCATCGCTGGAAAACCTCGATCCCGAACTTCTGATGTGGGACATGCGCCGCAACCTCGACACGACGCCTGTGCCGAACCAGCGCGTGGTAATCGAGTTCATCTATCCTGAACTGCCCGAGTCTCAGCGCAGGTGGTGGCTGATCGTCGAGCCGGACCGGACCGTGGACTTGTGCCATATCGACCCTGGTTTCGACGTGGATCTCTATGCGACCGTCGATCTGCGCACGATGACGGAAATCTGGATGGGCCTTCGGTCGGTGACAGATGCCGTCGACCGCGACGCGCTGCTGCTGGTCGGATCCTCGGAGCTGATCCGCTCCATGCAGACATGGCTGGGCCTCAGCCCCTTTGCGCAGCAGGAAAAGCTGGCAAGCTGATCGCGCCGCCGGAGGCTTGGGCCGCCGACTTGTCAAAGGCACGGGGCGGAACCAAGAAGCCGCGCGACCGCTTTCCGACGTCTGCACTTTTGTGGCTTTCTACGGGGACAAGGCCACGAAATCCTTTTTCAGGTTTCTTAACAGCAGAAGGTAGTGATCCTTCGAGATGAACTGGTTTTCCTTTGGCTGCGTTCGGGGATACATCAGCGGCAGCAGTTCCAGTTCGGTTTCGGCGTTTCCGTCCTCGTAGGACTTGTTTTTCCCGGACTGACCGTCGGGGGCGATGCGCATACCTTCGATCCCGTCCCAACGGGTGCCCTCGTGCAGGTCCGCCACGGCGGTCGTGGTGGTCTGCAGCGAAACGCCGGGCATGTGGTCAAGGCCGAATGCGTGGCCCACCTCGTGTGCGATGGCCCCGTTGTTCGCGGTGCGTTTGACCCCGGTCAGAGCCTTGCTGAGGCTCATGCCAATGAAGGGCTGCGCGGCCTCGCGGGTTGGATTGTCGGCTTGGTCGATCCTCGGGGTAATCGTGACGCCCAGCAGCTTGATCCATTCATAGGGCATGAAGATCACCACAAGGTCGAAGCGATCGTAGCTGTTGTTCGCGACGAGGTGATCCTGCACGGCGTTCAGGAGCCTCGCGCGCACGGTGCCGCGCTTGCGTATTTTCTCGGTCATCGCGGGTGGTTTCGCGAGAAAGTCGTTGAAGGCCCGGAGGGTGTCCATCGTGTCGGGCGAGAAGGTTTCGGCCAGCATTTCGAATTGGTAGATCTTCTCGATTTCGGCCACGAGTTTGTCGTTGAGGTCGGGGTCGGGCGGTGGAGTCGGGGCCTCGGAAAGCCGGACCGACTGAACCGGGAACAACTGTTCGATGTAGTCCTCGGACCGCTCGACGGTCAGGGCCACCTCCTTGATCACGTTCTGCGGAAGGTAATCGTACCAGGGTCCGACACGGGCGAAGACGTAGCCAATGTTCAGATCCCGGTCGAGCGGATCCCAGCGGATGTTCTCGTAGCCCGAGAAGATGCGCGTGCCGTCATCGCATTCGCGGATCGGCTCAACCTCGGTTCGTACCGAGGCGACCTCTTCGAATTCCGGCGTCAAGCCGAAGAAATTGACGCTGTTTTCGGCCATGCGCCGTTCCGTGGGCGAGAACATGTCTGGGCGCCGGACGGTCACCTTGCGCTTTTCCGGGGCCAGCAAGGGCGCATCGATGGACGCGCCGGGGCGGACCCGCATATGCGCGGGAAAAGACTGGACCCGCCAGCCTTCGGCGATGTCCGGGTCTGGGCGCCATTTCGGATAGGTCCGGATCACCGTCGGCTTGCCGCGGACCAACGGCGTGTCGGTGACTACCTGGATGGTATCGCTCTCGATGCCTTCGGCCTGCACGAGATGTTCGGCAAGGCCGTCCTGCATGGGTTCCGTGTCGTCGAGATCAACCATCGTGTCGAACCCCCAGGCTCGGTCGGCCGCCATCTGCTCGCCTTCCGCGCCGCGTATGCCTGATGCCCCGGCGCGCACCGTGAGACGATAGCGCACGCCGTCGCGCAGCGGGGCCTGCGGGGCGACGATGACGGTCTCCGCCCCGGACAAACGGAGGCGCGTTTCGACCGGGCGCATTTCTGTGCCGCCGTCACCGGTCGCATAGCCGGTCTCGAGTTTCACCGCACCCGGGGTGACGGAGGCCGGTGCGAGCGGACGGTCGAACGTCAAGCGGATACCGGGCGCGTCCCAGGGCAGGTTTTGCGCGTCGCGCGCCGGGCGGTGCGATACGAGCCGCAGCTGGGCGGCGGGCGCTTCGCCGTCCGTCGGGGCCTGCGCGATTTCCAGCATACCCATCGCGTAGCCCATGTTGCGCATGTTGGGGGCGGCGAAGCGGCCTGTAACTTGCAGGGGCTCGTCCCCCGTCTCTCGGTCAACATCGACACGACCGGGACCCCTCGAACTCCACGTCCGGCGCTCCCGCTCCACCGCCGCGGTGCCGGAAAGGTCGAACCGCCCGATCACCTGCGTGTCGGTGATGCGCTCGATGTGGACCGTGCCACGCAGTTCACCGCCGGAAACACTTGTTCGGGTGCCGGCCTGGCCGATGCCGTCTACGTCGCAATTCATCGCCCGAAGCTGGCGCCCGACCGTTGCATCCATGGGGATGCCGGTTTGCCCCATTGTCTTGAGCGCGGCCTTGCGGACACTGTGACACATGCCCTTCTCGAATTCCTGTTCGCGGCGCAGGTTCTCTGTGTTTGGCGGCAAATAGGGGCGTGGGCGGGTCTGACCCGTCCAGGAGGCAAAGAGAGCGGCTGGGTTTCCATCCCCTCCGGCGCCGACGGCTCGTGCCTCGTAGCTTGCACCGGCACGCAGATCGCCGGGCCCGGCATCGGTCAGCGCGATCACCAGATGCGCACCGCTGTTACGCGGCCAGCCACCGATGCCGCCATGGCGATAAGCGAGCGGGAGGCCGAGACTGCCCCCCTGGAAGGAAAAGAGGTTCGGACTGAAAACCTCGAACACCGCGCGTCGTGTACCGCCGCTGGCCGTGGGAATGTCGAGGGACTCGCCCGACATGTCCTCGACGAAGTCGATCGTGCCCTGGTCAAGGCCCGGCACGCCCTCGGTGCCGCCGATGCGCTTTGCCGCAAGGTGACGCGCGCAGGCCGCACCCCCGGCACTGACCCCGCCCGCGATCGACAGGCTGGCCTGGCCCGGCATCAGGTTGGCATTCGCACCACCGGCAAAGGCGTTCGGGTTCAGGTTGCCCAGAAGGTCGAGCGTCTGCGTCGGATTGATCGCTTGCAGCATACCCTCGACCGAGCAGAGAGGGGCTGGCGGCGGCGCGTCCAGATCGCAACTACCCTGCGCATGCAGAGGCAAGGCCACAGCGCACAGGACGGCCGCCAGTACGACGCGAAACGGCGCTGGCCGGATCATTGGTTGCCCATGTTCATCATCTTGCCCAGGTCCATCGGCTCTGCCGGCAGCTCGAAATCCCCGGCGGGCCCGGCATCGCCGTTCACCTCCGTCACCTTGAAGCGGTCACCGAAGGACAGCGCCGCAAGGCCGCGATCCTGAAGCTCGACCATCAGCGGATTTGGCGCCTCGCCACTAATCGCCCCGATCAGCTGCATCTTGAGCGCCTGATGCTCCAGCAGGCGGGTATCGTCGGTCAGGACGGCGGTGTCTGTCCGGGGCTCTCCGGCATTGTCGACCCATTCGATCTCATGGACGTCACCCTCGACCCCGGCGATCTCGCGTGTCTCGCCCATCTCCTCGATGGTGACGATCTCGTCGGGGAAAACCACGCCAGCCTCGTCCTGAGACGGTGTCTGGTTCGCCGCCGCGCCGGGCATGTCCTTCATCTGGCCGAGGTCAATGACGGTGATCTGCCCGGCCATCGAGATGATGGAATACACGCTGTCGTCCCGCAGGAGCATGTAGGCGTCCATCCCCTCGATATCAGTGCGCAGCGCGCTGCCGGACCAACGTTCCGTCATGCTCATCTGGCCCGCGTCTCCCGCATCCGCAATGAAGCTGACACGGCCTTCGGCAAGGCTGCTCGTGGCAGCGACCAGGGTTGTAAAAAGGGCAGCGGTGAAGGGACGGATCATCATTGGTCTCCTTTCGTTGCGTTGGAATGAGGCGGAACACGCCGTGGCAAGAGCGTGTCAATACGAACAAAGCCGAAGGCCCGCGCCTGCGCGTTGCCGCAGACGAAGCCGGGGGCGTACCGATCGGCCACGGCTCGAGCCAGCACGTTGGCGTCTGGTGTGTCGGTTGTGTCGATGACGCCGACCATGCAGCTTTCGGCGTCGGGCGTGGTGGCGACCGTACTGATGACCAGCATCTCGCGGTCATCGAAGCTGGGTCCGACATCCCAGCGGTGAATGGTGGCGAAGGGCTGCATCTCTCCGTTCAGCCTCTGCCGCCGCCATTCGACGGTATCGTGCACGGTATTGAACGGTGTGAAGCTTTCCCACGGGCCGAAGACCTGCGTCCTGCCGTAGTCCATCGAGATGCGGGCATCTCCCTCGGTCAGCATCAGGTAGAAGCCCTGCGGCCCCGGGCAGACGAGCTGAAAACCCATCGCCGCCTCGTCGGGGGGCAGGTCCTTTTCCAGCGTCCGGCAATCGGTGTCCCAGTCATAGCTGGTGTAGACACTGTCGATATCCTGCGCATGGGCCACGGCAGGCAGGGCAAGCGCGAGAAGGGCAAGCCGGATCATTCGCCGCTCTCGACAGGTATGTCCGCGAAGCGAAGGCTTACGCTGCCCGAGCCGTCGACCTGGTCGTGCGCGCCGAGTTCTGCGGTGAGCTCGCCGCCCAGACCTCCGTCCTCGGACCGTTCAAGGCGGCCTTCGGCACTGACCGGCATGCCGGCGAAGGTGATCGACACCGGCGCGTCGGCGCCGGCCGTAAAGGTGCCGCTGTGCCCGGCGGGAAAGTCCAGCTCCAGCTTGGGGCCGAATTTTCCAAGTGACAGCACCAGCCTGTCTTCGCCCTCTACGGCCTTTGCCGGGGTGAAAAAGTTGATCAGGGGATCGTCGGGCATCGACTCGTCCAGAGCCGTCACGGCGCCGGTTGTCTCGACAAGCGTGACCTCCGGGCCAGCCGAGTAGGGGATTTCGTCAAAGTCCGCCGCCAGCGTCATCTCGTCGGAAGGATCGTCCCGCGACACGAAAGTGATCTCGGCCTTGCCTGTGATCGCGTCCTGGTCGCGCCGTGCCAGGGTAAGGCTACCACCGCCTTTGGAGGTGTAGGTGGCCGGACGCGGGCCGTTCGGACCGGCATCGCTGACGCTCATCCACAGGTAGGCGGATGGAAGCTCATCCTTGCCGGTCGGCCCGATCTGGTGCGTGCCGGGCCCGATCCCTTGAGGCAGGCCAAGGCTGAGCGACAGGTCCACGGTTTTGCCCTGCCACTGAGCCATGCCGGTGAGCGACAGGGTCCACGGGCCTTCGGCATTGGTGGCCTGGTTGCCGTCCATCTTGAACTCCGACCGGTTGCAGGGGGCGTCTGCGCGGTGGGGTCCGACATTGCCTTGGACCATGCCGGCAAGCGCCATGCGATAGGCCCCCGACGCAAGGCCGCCATCGTCGGTTTCCGTGGGCAGGGCGGCCACGCCGGGCGCGCGGCGGCAGACGGTGGAATCGATCTGCGTGGCGCCGTCCCGGTCGAGCCAGACGAGCTTGTCGCGCTCCCATGGCAGGTGCCAGAGCATCCGCGAGGGGCCGGAGCGCGGGTCGCCCGGACCTTCGTAGCTGATGTCTGGGGTATTGCCGCAGATATTCGTTCCAGCGCCGACGACGAGCGGAAGAAGGCCATTCTGGTAGGCGGGCAAGCGCGTATCGCTGCATATCGTAAAACGGGCGCCTGCCTCGGGATACACGGCGACGCCCCCCTCGATGTCGATCCAGACCGGGCCGGACGACATGCCGGCTGGGCGCACCGCGGCGCGCCCGTCCGAAAACGGCGTCACGGCGTCGAGCGCGCGCGTTTCCCCGCCCGGCATCGAGATCTCGCGGATGATCCAGTCGGTGTCATCCATGTAACCGGCATCGCCCCCGATGCGGACCGGCGCGCGCCCTTCGGTAGCGCGAGCCGCCTCTTGAAGAATGAATTTTCGGGGGAACGCCAGCTCGCCCGAGCGGTCGATATAGCCGCGGTTCTCGGTGTTCACGGCGGCCGGAGCATGGCCGTCGACAAAATCGCCACCGTCGATGAAGTCCGGCGCGATCGCCATCTGGCCGCCGGTGTCGATCCAGCCCACGCGGTCGTTGGCAAGACGCACCCAGGCCAGCCCATCCGAGAAGCTGCCGATATCCCGCACCTTGCGACCCTCGAAGGCGGGCGGGGTCCAGGTATCGCCGTCGGCGGTGATGTAATGGGGGGTGCCATCGGCCGGGGTTGCCGCGCTGCAACCTTCGGACATCGGTTTGAAGGGTGAGAGCGCGAAACGTTCACCTGATATGATGATACTGTCCGCATCTTTCGCACCCGGCGCCGCGAGATAGCTGCCGGTGCGATCGATCAGGCCCCAGCCCGCGGCGGTTTCGACCGCCGAGACTCCTTCGGAAAAGGGGCGGGCCTGTCGCCAGGCGGGGGCAAGACGCCATTCGCCGTCGCGGCCGACGAACCCCCATTCTGCTTCATGCGGCAGAGGATAGAGCGGAGTGCCACCGGTTTCAGCTGGCGTGCCGCACGGCTGCGCCTGGGCGCCGAGGGTCGTCCCAACGCAAATCGCGCCGGCGCATGCGATGACCTTGCAGACGGTTTTGCACTGCATCACTCCACCTCCACAATCTCGATCCGGTCGAATTCCGCGACGGTCTGCTCCGACCCCAGCGTTCCGGCAAAGAGCGCCGGGTCGCCGCGTGCGCGCAGGATCTGGACCGGGTCCGTCTCGACCACCTCGGGGCCACCCTCCTGCAGGGTCCAGCCGTTCAGCGTGAGCCGCCCGACGTAGTCACGGCCACGTTTCGAGATGGTCAGTCGCGCGCCCTTTTCCTCGAAATCCCGCAGGATCCGGGCCAGGTCGTAGCCGCGGACATTGCCGGCGATCTCGACTTCGGCGCGGGTTTCGGTGCCGCCGGACATGGCCCGCAGCCGCAGCCACAGATCGTCATTGGAATTGCCCTGCCGATAGACATAGGCCGAGATCGTGTTGTCGATATCCGCATGACGCCCGACCTGCACGATGGCCCGCCGGCCGCCCAATGACTGGACCTCGCCCATGCGCGCAGTGAAATCGGCGCTGAGATCCCAGTCGCCCTCGGGAAACTCGGCCGCGGTCCAGCGGAAGACATTGGGTTGGTCCTCGGCATCGCCCATGTAGCCGGGCTGAACGGTCATCGTGACAAGGGCGCCATCGTCGAGAATGAAGCCGGACGGATCGGGATTGTTTACCGTCCAGTCAGCGCCGAGTTCGGCGCGGTCGAACTCATCGACGAAAAGCGGGCCTTTCGGTTCCGGCGCGGGCTCTGGCGCGCTCACTTGTTGAAGCGCACCGCTCAGCGACGCGGCATCCGAGGCCGGGATATAGCGCCCGTCCGTCGCCTCCGCGAGGCAGGCAAGCTGGCCATCTGCGTCTTGCACGTCGAATCCGATGAGATGCGCGGTGAAGCCCGGGTCGGAAGCCGACAGGTCTTCGCCCAGAGCGCAGAGATCGGCCCCGCAATTTTCCAGCCCGTCCGTCACGACGACAACAGAGCCGTTCTTGCCAACCATCCCGGCGGCGGCGCGCACCGACGCGCCGACGGGCGTCTTGCCGCGCGGAGTAATACTGTCGAGCTTGCTCTCTATCGCATCGCGGTCAAGTGGTCCGGGCTCCATCAGCGTTTCGATGTCGTCGCAATCGCCCTCACGCCGGTGTCCGTAGGCCACGAGGCCAAGCTGCCGGTTGTCGGGCCAGTCCGCCAGCATGCGGCCGATGGCCTCCCGCGCGATCTCGATTTTTGGCGTGCCGTCGATCTGTCCCCACATGCTGCCCGAGCCGTCGAGAACGATCATCGTTGCGCCTTCATCCTGCGCCACGGCGCTACCTGTCAGCGCGACCAGACTGATCAATCCGGTCATCATTCTATTCTCAAGCACGTATCCCTCCCGATGGTTTTGAGGACACGGTGACAGCTTGAACTTGCGGAAACATGGGGCATTTGCCCTATTTTTTTAACATGTTAGGTCTTGGTCACATGGAGATCGACCTGCAAAGCGCGCTCAAGATCGCCGACATCCAGCGCCGCCTGCTGACATTCGAGGCCGACGCGGACACCGGCGAAGCCATTCTCGCGGATGCCGCGGAGCTATTGGACGCGGATGCGGCCATGGCGGCATGGCTGAACGAGGGAACGCCCTTGCTGGTGACGTGGAACGCGGGACCGGAAATCGAAGAGTACTTCTTTCGGACATTCGCCGGGGTGGATCGCGACGGCAATATACGGTCGACCGACCCCGATCTTGACAACGTCAACCTGACCCGGAGGCAGATGGGTAGCGGGGTATACCACGAAAGCGCGTTCGCAGGCCGGAGCATGGTCGAGAACGCCGCCTTTCACCGCGATGCGTTCCGTCCGGCGGGTATGAACCATGTCATGGGCATGACGACGCGATTGGCGGTGGGTGAGGCGGTCTTTGCGATGGGCTACGCAAGCGCCGATGCCCCGGCGCTTGCTGGGGGACGTGCGGAGATCATTCTGAACCTGCTGCTGCCAGCCTTCGCGCACAGGTTCGACACGCTGGACCGACAAGCGCGCAATGCCGAACGCCTACAGCGTGCCATCGACGAGAGTGACATGAACGTGACGGTTCGGGACGATCAGCGTGAGGGCGACAGCGGAAGCCGGGCATTTCTGACCCTTCCTTTGCCGGGACCGGATGCCGGATATCTTGCGATCTCGCCGCCGGACGCGGCGACGCTGGCGGCCCGGCTGGCCGAGCATTTCGGCCTTACCAAGCGGCAGACGGATATCGCGTGTTGCCTGCTGGACGGGCTCTCGACCAAGGATGCCGCGGTGCGAATGGGCATCAGCCTGAATACCGCCCGGCGCCACTGCGAAGCCGTTCTCAACCGAACCGGCGCCAGCCGCCGTGGTGAATTGAACCGGCTCGCCCGGTCTCTTACCGCGCCGCCGGAACCGTCGTCCGAGTGAGCTTCGACGGTGTCGCCCCAGGCAGAAGATTGGTCCACTGCGGGCGCCACCGACTGAACCTTCTGCGGACAGCCTGTCGCGAAAGCGGCGCTGGCGCGGATCTTCGGTAAAAGCGCCATTGCTTCTGAGATATGTTCTAGGGCCTTTGCGCGAAGAGAATGCCGGGGACATTGCTTACCAGCCGAGGGGACTCGGAGGGGATTGCACGGCTTTCATCGGCCGCTTCATCAGCGCCGCCTTTCTCATGATGCCGGCTTCTTTGGTTATCTCAACATTGACCCTGTCTTCGATCTGAAACGCGAGCCATTCGAGTGCTTGTACGCCCGGACGGATTTCGTCGGGTGCGGACCTGTCGAAGTTTCGGCGCGGCCCGCAGTTTCGCCGGGCTCACGTGCGGAGTAAAGCAGCGCGTGTTCGACGTTGCGAAGGACGGGCCGAAGATCCCTGCTGATCCGCCCGCTGCAATCGCCGAACAGCATGGCATCGACCGTCCGCAGGGCAGGGTGCGTACTGGTCGGCGGCGTGGCCGAGGGCGGGGACAGCAGGCCTGCCGCAAGCGCCCGGAAGCGTGGAACATCTCCACGTCGCGCATGGCCCCGCAAGCGTCTTAAGTCCCGTCGCATGCGCATCCAGCGGCGCAGCCCCGCGGCCGGGGCCGAGACACCGGAGCGGCCGCGCAACGCCAGTATCATCGTTGACACGGCACTTGCGCCAAGAACAGCCAGATGCAGCCAGCCTACACCGGTGTCCTTGCGCCAACCGGATGCCGCATTGTCGGCAAAACTCGCGTAGCCGATGTTTGCCGCAGACAGCGTGGCGGTGGTCGCCGTCCGTGACGTCGTGTCGAAATAGGGCAGAGTTGCCTTGGAAAGAACGCCCGGCTCTCCGGTGATCGGGCGGAGTTTCCAGACCCAGACCAAGGTCGTGACCGGACCCTGTGAAGTGACCTGAAAGCTGAGGTCCTCCGGCGGGGTGAAGGTGATCAGCCATGGTTCGCGCAAGGCGGGCTGCTGCGGCATCATCTCGGGGGTCGCACCAAGTGCTCGGATCACGACCCGGCGCGTCACGCTTTGCCCGTCCTCCAACTGTGCCGGATCGGCGTCCCAGGTGTCGGAGACTTCCAGCGCGCGGACCGGGAACCACGACTCGTCTGCGCCTGTCGGCTTTTCTTCGACCTCGATGCGCACGGGATCAGACCGGACCAGGACAATTTCGCGTTGTCCGCCGCTGCCGATGATCTCGAGTTCATGCACGATCGGCAGAATCTCCAGATTTCCGGCCCGCTTCGGGAAAAAGGCGATGCGCCGCTCGAACACCCGAGCGGTGCGACCGTCGATGCGCTGATCGCTCCAAGCGTCCTGTCCCAGCCGCGTCCAGTCAAAATCAGTCATGCTGCGCAGCTTGAGTTCCTCGTTGGTGATGGTCTCGCGATAGGTGCCGCGGATCGTGGCAAGGACCATCTCGCCCTCCAACGGTGCCGTTTCGCGCGGATCCAGGACGAGCTCCAGTTTCAGCGTCTGGGGCGTTTGCGCGGCCAGGGGTGTCGCCAGCAGAAGCAGAAGGGTCAGCAACCTCACCATCGGCTGGGCTCCTCGCGATGGGCCTCGCCGTCCTTGCGACGACGTTCCATCTCGGCGGCAAGGCGGCCGTTGAGATAGGCCCCCGGCGCATCGGCGAGCGTGTCGAGCCAGCCTGCGTCCGCCGCCGATGTCCGCTCGCCGGTGACCGAGCGTTTCAGGCTGGCACGCCTTGGGTCGCGTTCCTCCGCCTGGATGGGTTGCGTGGGGTCGTCGGGATCAAAAGCCGCGGTTTCGACGCCGCTTTTCGACAGGATTGTCTCGATCCGGCCGTGCCCGCGGGCTTCGCCGATCACCGGCTCGATCAGGGCCGATACGACCGCGCGGTTGTGGCGGGCGTCGGCATCGTAGCGGTCGGCGAACAGCACGGCATCGAAATAGGCGACCGACAGGCTGTGGTCGCCCGTCGCGGCCAGTGTCATGCCCCGGTTATAGGTCGCGCTGCGGCCAAGCTCGGCGAAAACGGCGTCGGCTTCGACATAGCGTCCGGCCTGGTAGAGCGCCGCGCCGCGTGCGCCGGGGGTCTGGATCAGCGGGAGAGCCAGGTCGGGAAAGCCCGCACGCCAGATCAGTTTCGCCCATGCCTCGGGGCCGGCGATGACGGCGCAAAGCAGGGCCGCGGCAAGGACCGAAAGCGACACGCGGCTCATGCGTCACGCCTCCGGCGGAGGAGGAATGCAAGCGGCAGGAGGGCAAGGGCGACGAACCATCTGCCCTGGTCGGAATAGCGCAGGTTGCGAAGGGTGTCGTTTGCCTCGGCGGCGCCCTGGCGCTCGCTCAGGATCGTCTCGACGCCCGAGAGGTCGGACGCATCCACGATCACGCCGCCGCCCGCGCTTGCGACCGAGGCAAGCGCTTCGCGGTCTGCGGCGGGCATGCCGTAGGGCGGGTCGTCGGGCGCCACGAAGACGGTCGAGACACGCAGGCCCGCAGCCGCCATCTGGCGGGCCCGGTCCAGCGCCTCGGGTCCGACCCCGCCGCCGTCGGAGACGAGCACCACATCGGGATGCGCCGCGGCCGCGTCGGCCAGGGTCTGCCGCGCGAGGTCGAGCGCGCGGTCCGGGCGGCTGCCCCCCACCGGTATCGTCTCGGTGTCTGCCACGGCGATGACCGTTTGCAAGGCGGCCGGATCCTCGGTTGGCACGCTGACAAGAAAGCTTTCGGCGGAGTAGACGCCCAAGGCCACGGGCCGTGTGCCGTGACGGTCGATCATGCGCGACACGGCGGCCTGGGCGTCATCGAACCCGCCGCCTTGGGTCACCGATGGGGACAGGTCCATCAGGATCATGACCGCGTCGAGATTGCGTAGTACCGGCGCGTCGGGATCGCGGGTGGCCGGCCCCGCCAGCCCGAAAGCGGTCAGCCCGCCGGCAAGAGCCAGCAGCCACGGCCCTGCATCGCGTCGGCCTTCCACGACATGCCCCAGGCCGCGCAGGGCAACCAGCAGGTCCGGGTCGATGACGCGGCGCCATCGGTCCAGTCCGTTGCCCCTCAGGGCGACGGCGGCCCCGGCCAGCAAGGACAGCGGAACGCCGACCAGCCACAGCGGGCGAAGCAGGATGATCTGCCACAGGTCCGTCACGCTGCCTCCCGCGCCTGCAACCCGAGCGCCGTCGCCAGCATCGCCAGCGCCGCGCCGGCCAGCCATGGCCAGTAGTTCTGCCATCCGCGGATCGGGGGGGCATCGGCCAGGCTGGGCTCGAGCCGGTCGATGGCCTCGGTCACCGCCACGAGGTCCTCGGTGGTGCGCACGCGGAAGGTCTGGCCTTGTGCGGCCTCGGCAATGCGGCGCAGGGTATCGCTGTCGACCGCGTCGCGGGCATCCGGGGCGGTTTCAAGATCGGCCGGACCGAGTGCAATCGTGTAAATCCGCACGCCCAGCGTTTCGGCGGTGACGGCGGCGGCAACGGGATCGACCGTTCCGGTCGTATCCTGCCCATCCGACAACAACACGATCACGCGGCTTTTGGCATCGCGAACTCGCAGCCGGCGAAGCGCAAGACCCAGGCCATCCGCGATGGCCGTGGCCTTGCCGGAGACACCGATCTGAACGGTTTCGATCACCTGGGCGACAGCGGAGACGTCATGCGTCAGGGCCGCCGCGACATAGGCGCGCTCACCGAAGACGACCAGTCCGACCCGGTCGCCCTTGCGGGCGCGGACGAAACGCGCGCCCACGTCCTGTACTGCGGCCAGGCGCGAAACCTGTGCGCCGTCCAGAACGAAATCCTCGCGCTCCATCGAGCCGGAAAGATCAAGCGCAAGGACGATGTCGCGCCCCGAGGCGGGCACCATTTCAAGCGTGCGTTCCATGCGCGGGCCGGTCAGGGCGGCGACCAGCAAAATCCATGCAAGGACCAGGATTGTCGTCAAGGCATGGCGCCGCACGGGTGCCGTATCGATGGGGCGGAATGTTTCCGCGATGGCCGGTGGCAGGTTCAGCGCGCTGGCCGCGACCGGGCGTCCGGGCAGAAGGCGGAACAGCAGGAATGGCAGCGGGAGCAGCAGCGCCGCCCAGGGGAACGCGAAACTCATCGGTGTGCCCTTCGCTGGGCAGCGGCCATGATGGCGGTTTCCAGCACCGTCGGATCAAGCGGGTGGCGCGGATTGTAGAGCGCCTCGCGCAGACCGTCCGGAGGCGTGCCACCAAGATCCCGCAGAAGGCTGGCAAGTCCGGCAAGCCGGGCCTGGGGATCGTCACCGGACAAATCGGCGATGGCGGCGCGGGCCGTCTGTGTCGGTCGCGTCTTCCTGACGGTTGCGAACCTTGCCAGCCGCGCGAACAACAGGCCCACGATCAGGCCGAGCGCCGCAGCCGCCAGCGCGTCGTGCAGGCCGAAGCGGGCAAAGCTCTCCGGGATGCGGATATCGGCAAGACGGGCGATCAGATCTTCGGGTCTCATGCGGCCTCCGGACACACCGGGTCTGCCGCGTTCAATATCCGGTGGGGTATGGCGTGGCTTGCAAGACGGTCGGCAGAGGTGGAGGCCCCGAAACGGCCTGGCCTGACGCTTCCGCCGATACGCGCCGAAAAGCGGCCCGGCGGTGGCGCCTCCTCCACGCTATCCTGCACCAGAAGAACCTCGAGTGGGCATTTCCGCATCAAGGCCGCCGCCACTATGCCGAAATCCGCGCCGGGCGTATCAAGCCCTGTCGCGATCCTGACAGCGGTACCCGGCGCTGTCAGCGCGGTTACGGTTTCCAACATCACCGCAAGGCTTTCATAGCGTGCATCCGGGGCGTCGAGGGCCGCTTCATGGGCCCGCGCCAAAGCGCCCGCCATGCGCAGCATCGCGGCTTCGCGCGGGCGTGGGTCCAGTATCTCCACGCCGCCGCTGGTGACAATCATCACGCCGACGCGTCCTCCGGTCACAACCGCGCGCCAGCCTTCCAAAGCCAATGCCTCTGCGGCGGCGACTGAGCGGAAACGCCCGCGTGTGCCCCAGAGCATCGGCGGGCGAAAATCGGCGACCAGCAAAAGCGTGCGCTCTACTTCCTCGTGCCGGCTGCGGACCTGCGGCCGTCCGCTGCGCGCCGTGGCGGACGGGTCGATCCGGCGCGGATCGTCACCGTCCTGAAAACGGGCGCAGGTCGAAAAGATCGCCGCCCTCGCCGCGGCGCGGGCCGGAGAGACCCCCCGCGACCCCATGGGAAAGGCCGGGCGGGTGTTTGCCCGTGACGAGGCCGCCGATCGCGACGAGACGGTTGAGAGAGACCTCGGCCCCGGATGCCCGGGGCAGGCTCATAGTGGCGGAACCGCCGAAAGGATCTCGGCCACGATCGTGCGGGAGGTGTGGCCTTCGGCCTGCGCCCGCCAGGTCGGCGCCATGCGGTGGCACAGAACGTCGGATGCCAGTGCCGCGATGTCTTCGGGCACCGCGAAATCGCGGCCGTGCAGCCACGCGCGCGCACGGGCGCTCGACGCCAGGGCAAGCGTGCCGCGCGGGCTGACCGCGTGGCGGATCCGGTCGGTCACATCAATGGCCTCCGTCGCACGGCGTGTCGCCATCACCAGCGCCACCATGTATTGCTTCAAGGCGGGCGACAGGTGAACCTGAAGCACGTCTTCCTGCATGGCGGCGAGCGTTGCGTGATCCAGCGTCGGGGCTTCGCCCCCGGCATGGCTGCGCAGTTCCGTCTCGACGAGGTCGAGAATGTCCATTTCCGCGGTCTCATCCGGCAGATCAAGAACGACATGCATCAAGAAGCGGTCAAGCTGTGCCTCGGGCAGGGGAAAGGTGCCTTCCTGCTCCAACGGGTTCTGTGTGGCGATCACCATGAAAGGGTCGGGCAGGGGACGGGTCTGCCCGCCGGCGGTGACCTGGCCCTCGCCCATCGCCTCCAGCAGGGCGGACTGCACCTTGGGCGGAGCACGGTTGATCTCGTCAACGAGGACAAGATTGTGAAACACCGGTCCAGGCAGGAAATCCATCTTGCCACTTTCTTGCCGGTAGACCTGCGTGCCGGTCATGTCGGATGGCATCAGGTCGGGCGTGCATTGAATGCGGGCAAAGCTGCCCTCTACACCGTCGGCCAGCCTGCGCACCGAACGGGTCTTGCCAATGCCCGGGGCGCCCTCGATAAGCACATGCCCGCCGGTCAGAAGCGCGATCATCAGCCGTTCCACCAGCGCCGCGTGCCCGACAAGCCCCGCTTCCATCCGGGTCACCAGAATTTTCGCGGAGTCCGGTCGAACGCGTGCCGTCCTGTCTGCGATATCCTCCATCCGGTCCTCCTGTTGCTTCGATGACATAACCACGCTGAGTGCAGGCAAAGAAGGCTTCGAAATGCTTTTCGGTGCATGTCGGGCAAATTGCCCGAGACATGCGGGCCGGTTTGCCCGATCCTTGGTGGCAGCGCGCTTAGGGAGGGAATGACATGAGCCTTCGGTTTCGACTGGTCTTGACGCTGTGGCTGGTCACGGCGTTGGCAGGCGCCATGACGCTTGGGTTGGCGGCCGGGGATGCCTATCGGTCCGCCCGGAGCGACACCCAGACCACGCTGACGCGCGCCAGCTATGTGCTGGAGCGAAACTATCACATGGAGCCGCGCGTGGGTGATCCGCTTTATGCAGAGATGACGTCTATCAAGCTTTTGGGGGTGATGGCACCGGGCACGTGCATCCTGTACGAACAGCGACTGATCTCGGAACGGCGTCTTTGTGCCGGCTGGCAAGTCTTCGGCCAGATCGCGCCGGGATGGTTTCGCGACCTTTCCGAACGGGTGTTCGAACCGCCTGCCTCGGTCACCCGGTCAGGGTCCGCGTCGCAAAGTGGCGCGTTCCACGTTCAGGCGTCCTTCGATCCGGTGGCCGCAGCGACGCTGGCGTGGCAGCGGACAAGTCTGGCCCTGTGGCAGACGTTGGCGATGGCGGCCGGCGTATTGGTCCTGGGCTCCATCGCAATAGTCTGGAGGCTCGGACCGGTCCGCGGTATCGTGTCCGGGCTTGACCGGCTCGCCTGCGGCGATCTTGATGCGCGGGTCGAGCCGGGCGGCGCACAGGAGTTCTGCCAGATTGCCCGGGCCGTCAATCACTTGGCGGAGCGGCTGCGCGCCAGCGCCGCGCAGAGCCATGCGCTTACGCGAAAGCTGATAGAGGTCGAGGACGTGGAGCGGCGTCAGTTGGCGCGGGACCTGCATGACGAGTTCGGTCAGACCCTCACCGCGACGGCCGCACTCGCGGCGTCCATGAGCTGTGCCGCCCCGCAGGACCGCCCGGACATCGATCGCGATGCAAAGACCATCGGGGCCAATATCCGCAACATGATGGATTGCCTGCGCGGCGCGTTCGCCCGTCTGCGTCCGCCGGATCTGGAGGACGTCGGCCTTGCTGCCAGCTTGCGCACCATGCTGGACGGCTGGGCGACCCAGCGCGGTACCCGGCTGACGCTGGACTATGACCTGGACGAAAAGGGGATGTCGAATGCAGTGGCACTGGACCTCTACCGGATCGTACAGGAATGTGTCACCAACGCGATGCGGCATGGCGCGCCGGCCCGTGTTCGCGTGGCGCTGCGGCAGGCCGGCGACAGTATATCCTTGAGCGTAGAGGATGATGGCGGCGGCACGCTGGTCCGGGGGCAAAGTGGGCATGGTGTTCTGGGTATCAGCGAGCGCACGTCCGCGATGGGCGGCGAACTGCAGATGCGGGAAACCGATCTTGGCGTTCGGGTCGACGTGACCGTACCTGCCGCTGTTGCGAGAAACGCGGCATGACCGAGCGCCTTGTGATGATCGTCGACGACCACCCGGTCGTGAGAGAAGGCTATCGCCGGCTGATCGACCTGCAACCGGGGCTGCGGATCGTGGCCGAGGCGGAAGACGCGCGCAGCGCCTACAGCCGCTACCGCGAGACATCGCCAGACGTTGTGGTGATGGATGTGACCTTGCCCGGTGCCAGCGGCATAGAAGCGATCCGCCACATTCGGCAATACGACGAGGCCGCAAGGATCGTTGTGTTCACGATGCATCAAGGCGCGGCCTTTGCGTTGAAAGCGGTCGAAGCCGGTGCGGCCGGCTATGTCACGAAGAGCAGCGATCCGGCAAACCTCATCGAGGCAATCTTCGGAGTGCTGGAGGGGCGCACGGTGATCTCACCCGACGTGATAGAGGGTATCGCGCAAGACCGGATCTCGGGCGCCGGCAGCGGACTGGATGAGCTGAGCACGCGCCAGACTGAAATCCTGCGCCTGCTGGCAAGCGGCTGGCCGGCTGAAAAAATCGCTGACGCTCTATCTATCAGCCTCAAGACGGTGCGGAACAATCATTACCAGATCAAGAGCGTGCTTGGCCTGGAAACAGACGCTCAGATGGTCTGGTTCGCGCTCAAGACCGGACTTGTGGAGAGGGCGCGGGCGGACCAGGTCTAGGCTCAAATTGGTGTTTGCGAGCAAAAGGCTTGAATGCGTTGTCCTCGCCCCGGCTTTTTCATGAAAAACCCATAGCTGCGCGGTCACGTCTCGCCCGACGCAAGGGGGCATGCCTAGCAGGAAACCTTTGCAGAACGCACAGGACGCACTTGTGGCGCGCGGCAAGGGCCGTGCGTGGTATCGGCCAGCCCATTCGTCTGGCCGATACCACGAGTTGCTTCGTCAATGCTGGCCGGTGGAACCATGAGCGTTCGTGGCACCCAAGACCGGCAAACCGCTGCTTGCTGTTGTAGTCAGGCCGCCGGCAAGGCGATCGCCTTGGCTGCGTCACCGTCCCGCGCACCGTAGTGGACCAGCACCCGGGCCGCGTTTTCCGCACCGAGTTTACCAGCCTCTTGTACCGGCAAGCCGCGGGCCAGTGCCGCCAGGAAACCGCTCGCGTAGGCATCCCCCGCGCCGGTGCTGTCGACGACTTCCGGCACGTCGACAGCCGGGATGTGGTGGCGCCCGTCGGCATCGGCGACAATGGAGCCCTTGTCGTGCTCGGTCACTGCCGCGACCGAAACCCGCGTCATTGCCCAGCCAAGCGCGGCGTCCGCGCCTTCGCGTCCCGCAAGCGCGGCCACCTCGGCCTCGTTGCCGACAAGGATGTCGACATGGCGCGAGACGAAGTTGCGCATGACGTCTATGTTGCGCTCGACGCAGCCGGCATCCGAAGGTGTCAGCGCCACCTTCGCCCCGGCGGCCTGCGCCGCTTCGGCCAGGCGTTCGATCACCGCGGCGCCATGAGGGGCGTCCCATATGTAGCCTTCGATAAACAGGATATCGAACTCTTCGGGAAGGGCCGCGAGCGCCTCCGGAGGCATCAACGTGGTCGCCGCCCCCAGGTAGGTGCTCATGGTGCGCTCGCCGTCCGGCGTGACCAGCACGACGCAGCGGCCGGTCCCATGATCGCCGTTCTGTGCGACGGCAACCGGTGCGGCCAGCCCCATGCCCGACATTTCCTCGCAGAAAGCGTCGCCGAGATCATCGTTGGCCACCTTGCCCAGGTAGGTTCCCCGGACAGGCGTGTCGGCCAGGTGAGCGATGGAGTTGGCCACCGATCCGCCGGACTGGCGGATACCGGGGCCGACATCCTCGAACAGGGCGTGGGCCGCGTCGGCATCCACCAGGTGCATGCCTCCCGGGGTCAGCCCGTGCCGCGTGACGACATCGGGCTCGACCGCGGCGACGACATCGACCAGCGCGTTGCCCAAACCCACGATATGCGGAGTTCGTTCGGTCATGTCTGGCTCCTCAATACCGGTAATGCTCGGGCTTGTACGGGCCATCCGGCGAGACACCGATATAATCCGCCTGGTCTTTCGCCAGTTCCGTCAGCTTCACGCCGATGCGGTCCAGGTGCAGGCGCGCGACCTTTTCGTCCAGGTGCTTGGGCAGGATATAGACCTCGTTCTGGTATTCGCCGCCGTTCTTCCACAGCTCGATCTGCGCCAGAACCTGGTTGGTAAAGCTGGCTGACATCACGAAGGACGGGTGGCCGGTGGCGTTGCCGAGGTTCAGCAGGCGCCCTTCGCTGAGCAGGATGATGCGGTTGCCCGAGGGCATCTCGATCATGTCGACCTGTTCCTTGATGTTGGTCCACTTGTGGTTCTTCAGGCTGGCGACC
>NZ_JARAMK010000018.1:0-59387 GCF_028807495.1 Roseovarius sp. SK2 | reverse complement strand
GCGGCAAGAGCAGCGTCCACGGCGTTGCCGCCCTTGCGGAGGACATCAACACCAGCTTGCGTAGCCAACGGCTG
Source organism: Roseovarius sp. SK2 (assembly GCF_028807495.1). NCBI lineage: Bacteria > Pseudomonadati > Pseudomonadota > Alphaproteobacteria > Rhodobacterales > Roseobacteraceae > Roseovarius > Roseovarius sp. SK2. The sequence goes on along the minus strand of NZ_JARAMK010000018.1, from coordinate 59,313 downwards.
CGAAGTCGAAACTATGTTACGAGCCAGGAGAGGTGAGCGTCCCGATGGATATGGCAAATCGTACTTCAAGTCGCTCTCGCAACGCTAACTGTTACCAGGTACATATCCACTCCAATTGCTCTTGGTATTTTGAACTCCTTATCCCACCGTATGGAACTCCGTTGGACATCATTACAGCCAGTAAACGCATACCGATAAGTCCAAAGCAAAATTCACAACCTTCGAAGGTCGCTGATTGAAAGCCGAGGTCATTGCAGAACTTCTATAGAGAGAAAATGTTTTTATTATTAATTATCGAAGTGTTAATCGTCTTCTTCATGGACGAAACCTAGCCGCATTGTCACAACGGCCTCACAGAAAATCTCTGCTATTATTGGCTTGAATTGAGTACAGGACAGCAAACGAAACTGCATCCACAGAGCACATGAACCCGCATCGACGAACCTCATAGTCGGCACGTTTTTCTAGACATAGATGCTGACCGAGGTGTTAGCCTCAGGGTACACAGGCACAGCTCAGCCTCGGCAAATGAGTTTGCCTTCATAAGCGTTTTTGCCGCCTTTTCTCATGAGAAAGTTTCGACTTGTCACGAAAGTCTTATGCGATCAAATGTAATTGGGAATTCAGGTCCGATCTTGCTTGACTGAATGTGTGAACGAAAATCGCGTCAATGGCACATCTGACGACCGAACCAACCGTCACCAGTTTGAAAGCTTATCGCCTTTCAGATGTTTGCTTAGCCAAATCGGTATCTGCACCGGTTTTGCCAAAACCTTCCACGAGCTTTGCTCCAGAATTCCAGCGGCAGTTCGAAACGTGGACAGAAAAAGGGATATAAACAATCGTATCCGCTTAACGCATTGAAATAAGGTGATTTTACGCCTTGACAATACTCCCGCCGGAGGCATGAAACTCTTTTCGCGCTCAGGTCCACTTCGCGAGCGGCGGCAGGCTCATCAGCACCGCATCGGCATCATGCCCCGTGGCCAGCCCGAACTTGGTGCCCCGGTCGTAGACAAGGTTGTATTCGGCATAAAGCCCGCGATGCACCAGCTGCGCCTCCTTGTCGGCGTCGCTCCAGTCCTGTGCGCGGCGCTTTTCCACCAGCGGCACGTAGGCTTTCAGGAAGGCCCGGCCGATATCCTGTGTCAGGGCGAAATCCGCCTCCCAGTCGCCGGTGTTGCGGTCATCCATGAAAATACCGCCCACGCCCCGCGCCCGGTGGCGGTGCGGGATATAGAAATACTCGTCCGCCCAGGCCTTCAGCGCCGGGTAGATATCTTCCCCGTGGGGATCCAGATGCGCCTTCTGCTGGTCGTGGAAATGCGTGGTGTCGTCGTCATACTCGATGCAAGGATTCAGGTCCGATCCGCCCCCGAACCACCACGCATGGGGCGTCCAGAACATCCGCGTGTTCATGTGCACCGCCGGCACATGCGGGTTCTGCATATGCGCCACCAGGCTGATTCCGCTCGCCCAGAAGCTGGGGTCGTCTTCCATCCCCGGCACGCCCCGCGCCGCCATCGCCTTCTGCGCCTGCTCTCCCAGCTGGCCGAACACTTCCGAGACGTTCACGCCCACCTTCTCGAACACGCGCCCGCCGCGCATCACGCTCATCAGCCCGCCGCCCGCGTCCGAACCGTCGTCGCTGGTGCGTTTGGTCGGCTTGACCTCGAACCGCCCCGGTTCCGCGTCCGACAGCGGGCCGCTTACTTGGCTGTCCTCCAGCGCCTCGAAGGCCGCGACGATCTCGTCGCGCAGCTGGTGAAACCACGTTGCTGCGCGGCTTTTCTGTTCGTTCATGTCTGTCATCGTACTTCCTTCAGCGGGCCCGCCCATCCGGGCGGACGAGCGCATTAGTGAGCCGGGGCCGACACCGGGTCAAGCAGCGACCGGCCGCCATCCACCGTCATGATCTGCCCGGTCATGAAGCTCGATCCGTCGCAGGCCAGGTACTGCACCGCCTCCGCCATCTCGTTCGGCGCCGCGATCCGCCCCAGTGGCGTATGCGCCTCGATATCTTCGCGAAAGTCCTTGTTGTCGCGCAACGTGTCCTTCAACGACGCGCTCATGACCGAGCCGAAAGCAACCGCGTTCACCCGGATCCGGTGCGGCGCCAGCGCCACGGCCAGGCTGCGGGTCATCTGGTCCACTGCCGCCGACGCGATGGAATAGCCCAGCAGGTCGGGATGCGTCCGCCGCCCGGCAATGGACGACAGGTTCACGATAGAGCCCACCGGGCCTTCCTCTTGCCCTTCCGCCTGCTTGATCATCCGTTTCGCCACCAGCTGGCTCAGCCGCAGCGCCGTCATCAGGTTCTGGTTCAGCAATTGCTCCACCGCGTCGTCATCGGGGTTCAGCGGGTCCGACGGCAGCAATTGCCGCCACGCGTTCACCAGAACGTCCACATCGTCAAAGGCGTCGATCGTCGCCGACAACAGGTTCGCCTGCGTCAGCTTTTCCCGCAGATCCCCCGCGAACCAGCGCTTGTTCGCGCCATCCTCGTTCTCGCCCAGCTCGTGCTTCAGAAGCTTCTCGTTCATGTCGGCGAACATCACGTTCGCCCCCTTGTCGACGAAATGCCGCCCGATGGCGAGGCCCACGCCGCTCGCCGCGCCGGTCACGATGACCGTCTTTCCCTGTATCGAAAAGGACATGGCTCGATCTCTCCCTGATGGCCCGTCGGACCTGTCTAGCGCAACTCAGCCGCGGGTGCGAGCCGGTCTTGCCGCCTGCACGATCTTGAACCGGTTGTCGCCGCCGATCTCGCGCACCTCACCGAACGCCGCCGAAAGATCGCCCTCATAGGGCAGATGCCGGTTGGCGACCATGAAAAGCTGCCCACGCGGCGACAGCATCCGCGCCGCGGATCGAATGAAGGCGCGTCCAAGACCCGGGTCGCTCGACCGTCCGATATGAAACGGCGGGTTCATTACCACCGCATCCACCGGCCCCGGCGCGGCCCAGGTCAGCGCATCGGCCCAGTGGAACGCGGCGCGTGCGTCGCTCACGTTCTGGCGCGCACAGTCCAGCGCGACATGATCCGCCTCGACAAGGTGCAGCGCCTGCACGCTCTCGCGGCGCAGTACGTGATGCGCCAGGTACCCCCAGCCCGCGCCGAGATCGACCACCTGCGCGCCCAGCTTCTCTGGCAGGGCGTCGGCCAAAAGGCGCGAGGCCGGGTCTACCCCGTCCGCCGAGAAAACCCCCGGCGCGGTGACGAAGGTTTTGCCATCCTCGTCCACCGTCATGTGCTCGGCCAGCGCCCAGTCGGAAAAGTCAGACCCGGCGTCGATGGTGAACAGCTTGCCATGCGCCTTCGACAGCGGCGCCGACACCTCGGCCCGGCCGCGGCAGGCTTTCAGGATCGATTCGATCCCGTCCGTCTTCGCCCCGTCGACCACGACGATCCCGTCGCTGACGCTGGCGGCCTCCGCGATCAACCCCTGGCACAACGCCTTCGCGCGCGTGGCAAAGACCACCGCCGCACCGTACCGCCCCTCGGCCTCCAGCACACAGTCCCATCCGGCGGCCTGGAACGCCTCCCAATCGGGTCGGAATCGGGTGATGATCTGGGTGCGGTCCTTGGGCAACGACGACAGGTCCGCCCCCGTGCGCGGCGCAAATACAGCCACCCGCGCGACCTCGGGCCACGCGATGGTGCCATCCTCCACGGCCAGCGACAGGCGCGATGCCGTGCTCACCTTATTCCTTTTCCATGGTGCATTGCAGCGGATGCTGGTGGCGCCGGGCGAAATCCATCACCTGCCCCACCTTGGTCTCCGCGATCTCGTGGCTGAAGACGCCGACCACTGCGACACCTTTCTTGTGCACGGTCAGCATGATCTCGAACGCCTGCGCATGGTTCATGCCGAAGAACCGTTCCAGCACTGCCACGACGAATTCCATCGGGGTATAATCGTCGTTCAGCAGCAACACCTTGTAAAGCGGTGGCCGCTTGGTCTTGGGCTTGGTATCGACCACCACGGCGGCATCGCCGTCGCCGTCATCGTCCTTGCCCGACATGATCACCTGATGCTGCATCAATCCCCGTTGCGCGTATGGCGTTTCGTGAGCGGGTTATATAACTTCCCGAGTGCGTCTGAAAAGGGGGCGCATCCTGGACAAGGGTCGCAATGTCGCAAATTCTCACGACAATCGCATTCGATGCCGATGCCACGCTCTGGCACAACGAACGCTTCTTCAAGCTGACCCAGGACAGATTCGCCGATCTCCTGCGCGATTACGTCGACGGACACCACCTGGCAGAGCACCTGCTGGCCGCCGAAAAACGCAATCTCGGGCATTACGGATTCGGTATCAAGGGCTTTACCCTGTCGATGATCGAAACCGCCATCGACGTTACCGACGGCCGCGTGCCCGCTTCGGTCATCTCCGAACTGATCGCGGCGGGCCGCGAGATGCTGGAACACCCCATCGAGCTTTTGCCCCACGCCCGAGACGCCGTCGAGGCGGTGGCCGGCACCCACCGCGTGCTTCTTGTTACAAAGGGCGATCTTCTCGACCAGGAGCGCAAGCTGGCCCAGTCCGGCCTGGGCGACCTTTTCGACGCGGTCGAGATCGTGTCGGACAAGACACCTCAGGTTTACACCCGCATCTTCGACCGCCACGGCGATGGCGCGGCCCATGCGCTGATGGCCGGCAATTCCCTGCGCTCGGACGTGAACCCGGTGATCGCGGCGGGCGGCTGGGGCGTGCACGTCCCCCACGACCTGACCTGGGGCTACGAGGTGGACGACGCGCCCGAAGATGCCACGCGGTTCCGAAAGGTGAAGAACCTGGGCGAATTGCCCGCGCTGGTACAGGAAATCGGCTGACAGCCGCGCGACATCAATTCGCAAATGTAGGGTGGGTGAAACCCACGCGTGCCTCGGTCGACGCTTCCCGTGTAGGGTGGGTGAAAACCCACCACACCCCAACGGTCAAACCTACTCCAGAACCGCCGCCGCCTCGATCAACCCGGCGCCGCCCTTGTTCTGCAACAGCACCGCCACCGGCGCATCGCCCCCGGCCTCGGCCTCGACGCGCAAGGGCGCGGCCCCGTCCCAATCGCCCAGGCTCCGCATCTCGGTCACCACGTTGGCATAGCTGATCGTCCGGCCCGCGTTCTCGCCGCGCTTGATATGCACCGTGCTTTCGGGCTTGTAGCGCACCAGTTGCACCGTAAGCGGTCCGTCAAGCTCCACCAGGCGCTCCGCCTCCACCACGACCGTCTCGCCCTGCCGCATCAGGTCCAGGTCCACCGTGCGCGGCAACCGCCGGTGCCGGTCGATCACGTCCACCACGTCCATCGCCCGATTGCCCACCACGTCATCGGCCCCGTTGACCACCATCTGCGGGGTATAAACCACCCGCCGATCCGCCGCCTTGGCATAGGCCCGCTGGCGCTTGGTGTACGCCGGGTTCGCGAAACTGTCCTTCCAGCCGATGTAATCCCAGTAATCCACGTGCAGCGACAGCGCGATCACGCCCTCATGCCCCGCCAGCTTGTGAAAGAACTTGTCCGCCGCCGGGCACGAGGAACAGCCCTGGCTGGTGAACAGCTCCACCACCACGGGGCGGTCCACCGCCTGCGCCATCGCCAGCGCCGGTGCCGCGAAAAACAGCACTACGGCCGCAAGCCCCGTGATCAGTCTGCTGATTTTCATGCCTGGCGCTCTACCTGTTTGTTCGTGACGTCGCTTCTGAGTATTCATCACGGCATGAAACTGCCAATCAAGGTTTCGAGAGAGTCACGTGAAAACTGTAACATTCACAAATTGTGTGCAATAGTATACAATAAACGCCAAACCCCTCTTGAACGACTCTCAGGTTTGGGTCAGAAGCAAGCCAGACAATCCTGCCTTCATACGTGAAAGGATATCCACCAATGCCCATTACAGTCGGCCACGACTCCTCCAAGACCCGCAAGACGCTGAAGGTCGGTGACACCTCCGTCGCCTACTATTCCATCGCCGCCGCCGAAGAGGCGGGCCTGGGCGATTTCTCCAAGCTGCCCGCCGCGCTCAAGGTGGTGCTGGAAAACATGCTGCGCTTCGAGGACGGCAAAACCGTCACCACCGATGACATCAAGGCCTTCTCCGACTGGGCCAAGGACGGCGGCAAGGGCACCAAGGAACTCGCCTACCGCCCCGCCCGCGTGCTGATGCAGGACTTTACCGGCGTGCCCGCCGTGGTGGACCTCGCGGCAATGCGTGACGGGATCAAGGAACTGGGCGGCGACGCGCAAAAGATCAATCCGCTCAACCCCGTCGACCTGGTGATCGACCACTCGGTCATGATCGACGAATTCGGCAACCCCCGCGCCTTCCAGATGAACGTCGACCGTGAATACGAGCGGAACATGGAACGCTACCAGTTCCTGAAATGGGGCCAGGGGGCGTTCAACAACTTCCGCGTGGTGCCGCCGGGCACCGGCATCTGTCACCAGGTGAACCTCGAATACCTCGCCCAGACGGTCTGGACCGACCAGGACCAGAACGGCGAAACCGTCGCCTATCCCGACACCCTCGTGGGCACCGACAGTCACACTACCATGGTCAACGGCGCATCCGTTCTCGGTTGGGGCGTCGGCGGGATCGAGGCCGAGGCGGCCATGCTGGGCCAGCCCATCTCGATGCTCATCCCCGAAGTCGTCGGGTTCGAGCTTTCCGGCAAGATGGTCGAAGGCACCACCGGCACCGACCTCGTGCTGAAGGTCGTGGAAATGCTGCGCGAGAAAGGCGTCGTCGGCAAGTTCGTCGAGTTCTACGGCGACGGGCTCGACACCCTGCCGCTGGCCGACCGCGCCACCATCGCCAACATGGCCCCCGAATACGGCGCCACCTGCGGCTTCTTCCCGATCGACGACGAGACCCTGCGCTACCTGCGCCAGACGGGCCGCGACGAGGATCGCATCGCGCTGGTCGAAACCTACGCCAAGGAAAACGGCTTCTGGCGCGGATCGGATTACAACCCGGTCTACACCGACACGCTGCATCTCGACATGGGCACGATCGTGCCCGCCATCTCCGGCCCCAAGCGCCCGCAGGACTACATCGCGCTCGACAAGGCCGCGACCGCCTTTCACGCCTACGTCAAGGGCATCCGCGAAGGCAAGGATGCCAGTGCCGACACCGAGGCCCGCTGGGAAGGTGAAGGCGGCGCGCCCGAGCCGCGCGATATCCCCGGCAACGAAGGCCACCACAAGAAAGGCTGGTACACCGACGAGGCGGGCCACAAGCACCAGCTGCATGACGGCTCGGTGGTGATCGCCTCGATCACGTCCTGTACCAACACCTCCAACCCCTACGTGATGATCGGCGCCGGCCTCGTGGCCCGCAAGGCGCACGAGCTTGGCCTGACGCGCAAGCCCTGGGTCAAGACCTCGCTCGCGCCGGGCTCTCAGGTGGTGTCGCACTATCTGGAAGCCGCCGAGCTTCAGGATGATCTCGACGCCATCGGCTTCAACCTCGTTGGCTACGGCTGCACCACCTGCATCGGCAACTCCGGCCCTCTGGCCGAACCGATCTCGAAATGCATCAACGACAGCGACCTGATCGGCGTCTCGGTGCTGTCGGGCAACCGCAACTTCGAGGGCCGCATCTCGCCCGACGTGCGCGCCAACTACCTCGCCTCGCCGCCGCTGGTCGTGGCCTATGCGCTGGTGGGCGACATGAATGTCGACATCGCCAACGACCCGCTGGGCCAGGACAAGAACGGCAACGACGTCTACCTCAAGGACATCTGGCCGTCGCAAAGCGAAATCGCCGAGCTGGTCGAAAAGACCGTCACGCGCGAGGCGTTCCAGTCCAAGTATGCCGACGTCTTCAAGGGCGACGAGAAATGGCAGCAGGTCGAGACCTCAGACGCCGAAACATACGACTGGCCGCCGCAATCGACCTACGTCCAGAACCCGCCCTACTTCCAGGGCATGAGCAAGGACCCGGGCACGATTTCCAATATCGAGGGCGCCCGCGTTCTGGCGCTTCTGGGCGACATGGTCACGACCGACCACATCTCGCCCGCGGGGTCCTTCAAGGAAACCACCCCGGCCGGCGAGTACCTGCGCGAACGGCAGGTTCCGGTGCGCGAGTTCAACTCCTACGGCTCGCGTCGCGGCAACCACGAGGTGATGATGCGCGGCACCTTCGCCAACATCCGCATCAAGAACGAGATGCTGGACGGCGTCGAAGGCGGCTACACCAAGGGCCCCGACGGCGAACAGACCTCGATCTTCGACGCCGCAATGGCCTACCAGGAGCAAGGCACGCCGCTGGTGATCTTCGGCGGCGAACAATACGGCGCGGGCTCCTCGCGCGACTGGGCCGCCAAGGGCACCGCACTTCTGGGCGTCAAGGCCGTCATCGCCGAGAACTTCGAGCGTATCCACCGTTCGAACCTCGTCGGGATGGGCGTCATCCCGTTCGAGTTCACCGGCGGCGACACCCGCAAGACGCTGGAGCTGACCGGCGAGGAAGAGGTCTCGATCCACGGCCTCGACGACATCAAGCCGCAGGCCGAGGTGCCCTGCACGATCACCTACAAGGATGGCACGACGAAAGAGATCACTCTCAAGTGCCGGATCGATACGGCGATCGAGATCGAATACGTCGAACACGGCGGCGTGCTGCACTATGTGCTGCGCAACCTGGCACAGGCGCCGATGGCGGCAGAGTAACGCCCCCTCCGGTCCGCATCTAACCACATCGCAGAAAGGCCCCCGAAGCTTGATCCGGGGGCCTTTTTGTATGCCTAGACGATCATGCGACGGCCGCCTCTGCGCCAAGGGGTCCCGCCACCGCTCCAGGCTTGGCGGGACACCGTTGGGACGCCCCACTGGAACGCGTCTTTTCGGGGCTAACGGACCACCAGGCTTTGCCCATGACCCAGCATCGTCAGTTGCAGAAGTCACACCTCTCCGAAGTATTTTCGTTTTGCCGGTCGACATTGGCCGATCAGCTTTGCAAGCATTCCATTTCAACCGGTCTGCGCGAAAATGTTTCGATGACCCCAGGCAAAAAAAAGGCGCCACATGGCAACTTATGAGATTTCAGGCTTCGCGTCCTACCAGGTGAACACCACGAACACCGACACGTTCTTCGAGGGGACCACGGTGCAAAACTTCACCTTCGACGACGGGAATGGTGCGGGCGACATGTTCTTTTCGGAGAACGAAATCGTCGCCACGGTCTCGGGCGAGCAACTGCCATATCTGGGCACCCTGAACGTGGACATGGTCGGAGGTGGCACGATGGAACTGGCCCTGGTTCAAGGTGCGGCCAGCTTTGTGGATCCGAACATCATTCAGGTGCTGATCGTTGTTCCGGACTATCTCTCTGTGTCGGACTTCAATTTCCCGCAACCGATCGTCTACGACTCGCGCTCCACGGACGATTTTGCCACCTGCTTTGCCGCGGGCACGCTGATCGCCACCCCTGACGGAGAAACCGCGGTAGAAGCGCTGTGCGCCGGCGACCTTGTGACCACGGCAAAGGGCCGCGCGGTGCCGGTCAAATGGATCGGACGACAGACCCGTTTGCCGTTCTTCTCTGGTGCGGCCGCCGCACCTGTGCGCATCCAAGCGGGCGCTTTGGGCGACGGGCTGCCGCACAACGACCTGACCGTCACGGGCGACCACGGCATGATCCTTGATGGCTTGGTGGTCAATGCCTCGGCGCTGGTGAACGGCACCACCATCGACTGGGTCCCGATGACGGACCTGCCGGACCGCGTCACCTACTACCATATCGAAACGGAAGAGCATGACGTGATCGTCGCCAATGGTGCAGCGGCTGAGACGTTCATCGATTATGTCAGCCGTCAGAAGTTCGACAACTACGCCGAGTATGTCGACCTCTTTGGCGATGACCGCACCATCGTCGAGATGCCCCTGCCCCGCATCAGCGCCGCGCGCCTGGTGCCGCAAAGCATACGGGACCGTTTGAACATCCATGCCCAGACATCTCCCATCGCGCAGGCCTCCTAGGGCCTGTGCGTCACGCGAGATGTGCCGCGTACCGGCCGTCGCAAATCTGTGCCCCGCTCCATGCTAGGTGCCCGACCGGACACCCCCTTTATCCAAATGATTGAAAAAATTCAAAATAGTATTGGAAATAACAAAGCGCGCCTTTAACAATCGAACTGTACTTTAATGAGGGGAATTTGTTTTGGCACGTGACTATTACATCGAAAGCTTGATTTCCTACCACGGGGACGGAGGGCGGGTCGTAGTAACCGACAACCCTACGGTTTACGGCAGCTCGGCAACCGACGACGGGTTTTGGAACTTGGGCGATCCCCTCATTGACGGCGCCCCGAATGTAACTTTTGCCGGCCATTATTTCGAAGGCAGTGATTTGTTCCTGGTTTTTGATAATCCCAATTTTGGCGCTGGTGGACATACCATCGTGTCCCCCACTGCCGCGACAACGTCGTCCGGGTATCCCACGAACTATGCCTCCGACCCCCCTCCGACGCTTGTCACCACGCCCTTGGCCACCTGCTTTGCCGCAGGCACGTTGATCACGACGCCGGCTGGCAGCACAGCCGTCGAAGACCTTCGCAACGGTGACCCAATTCTGACCGCCAGCGGCGATACGGTGCGCGTCAAATGGATCGGGCGTCAGACCTTGCACCGGCTTAGCCACGGCCATCACATGCAACCCGTCCGCATCCGCGCCGGTGCCTTGGGCGATGGCCTGCCCCATACGGACCTGACCACGACCGCCGAGCATGGCATGATCCTTGACGGATGCGTGATCAACGCTGGTGCACTGGTGAACGGCGCGACGATTGACTGGGTACCCCTGTCCGAGTTGCCCGACAGTTTCATCGTCTACCACGTGGAGACCGAGAACCACGACGTGATCCTCGCCAATGGCGCCGCCGCCGAGACGTTCATCGACTATGTCGGGCGGCAGGCCTTCGACAATTACGCCGAGTATGTCGACCTCTTCGGCGATGACCGCACCATCGTCGAGATGCCCCTGCCGCGCATCAGCGCCGCGCGGATGGTGCCGCAAAGCATCCGTATGCGGCTGGATGGCAGAGCGAGGCAGGCCGCTTGACGATGAAGCCGGCACGTGTCGCGGAATGGTCTGCGAAAACATGCAAAAGTCATGTGTATCGAAGGTTTCTGGCATTGACGAAAGCCCGGTCACATGCGCGATATATTTAAACGAGGGGTTTGGCTCTGATCAGCCGGCAACATGTGTCCCGCCCGACGCAGAAACAGACCCGATGACCTGTAATTAGTGACAACGGAGTACCCCGTGCCCTCGACAGCCACCTATTCGTTCTTTTACTACCTTGGCGAAACGGCGCCGACGACCGGCACCGTCTATCCCGGAGCGCAACCAGTCAGCAACACGATCACGGACAACCGTGACGGCGCAGACGACAACCAGACCCCGGTCGACGGCGATCTGTCTTGGTCCGAGTCCGGACAAGACGTTGAAATCATCGGAACAGCGCAGCCCAGTGGCGATCCCATTGTCCAGCGCGTTGTCGGCCCTCCGTATCCCGTCTACCAACTGTCGAATGACGGCAGTTTGCAAGGTTCCACCCTGACCTTCGATGATACGACACCTTACACATACTGCTTTGCGCCCGGCAGTTTGATCAGTACGCCCGATGGTGAAACTTATGTCGAAAATCTGCAGGCTGGTGCCAATCTGCGCACGGCCAAGGGCGACATCGTGGCTGTGAAATGGATTGGGCGTCAGACGGTTCGCCGGCTCTTTGCCGGTACAAGCGTTCAGCCGGTGCGCATAAGGGCCAATGCCTTCGGCGATGGCATCCCGCACACCGACCTGACGATCACCGGCGACCACGGAATGATCCTTGATGGCGTGGTGATCAATGCCTCGGCACTGGTGAATGGCACCACCATCGACTGGGTCCCGATGAAGGATCTACCCGACAGCGTCACCTACTACCACGTGAAGACCGAGAACCACGACGTGATCCTCGCCAATGGCGCCGCCGCCGAGACGTTCATCGACTATGTCGGGCGGCAGGCCTTCGACAATTACGCCGAGTATGTCGACCTCTACGGCGATGACCGCACCATCGTCGAGATGCCCCTGCCTCGCATCAGCGCCGCGCGGTTGGTGCCAGGCAACATCAAGATGAGGCTTTCAGCTGCGGTCACGAAGGTCGCTTGAACATTGAAAAATAAAACTTAGGAGCTAGACCTTTGGCCGTCTACACATTCCAATCAGCATTTGTTTATAATAATTTAACTGGCGAGGTGTTGAATGTACGCCCGAACGCTCCAGGAACATTAACCGAGCCCGCGTCGACCGAGAACGGTATTGCGGACATCGGCGAAGATTGGACCGATAACGGTTTCGACTACGCTGGAACGTTCGAACTGGCCGGGACCAAACTTCCCGTCAACCAAAGCACTGCTGGTCCGGACATTTATGCTGTTTACCTTCCGACGCCTGGGGCGGGCGGGCTTTCAACCGGTGATTTTGTCGACGTAAATGCGTTCACCGCAGAGACCCTGCTGATCTGTTTTTTGACAGGAACGGCAATCGCGACGCCGGATGGGTCGAAACCGGTTGAAGATTTGACAGTTGGCGACGCCGTCTTGACCTCGGGTGGAGCAACGACCGAGGTGAAATGGGTTGGCCAGCAGAAAGTCTCTACGCTGTTTGGCGCACCGGAGCGTTTGATGCCAGTACGTGTGCGAGAAGGTGCGTTGGGAGATGGCCTGCCGTCGCGCGACCTTACCTTGACCGCCGACCATGGTCTTTTGATCGACGGTTTGCTGATCAATGCAGGGGCTTTGGTGAACGGCACGTCCATCGACTGGGTCCCGCTGGAAGAGTTCGGCGACAGCTTTACCGTCTACCACGTCGAGACCGAAAACCACGACACCATCCTCGCCGAAGGCACGCCCGCCGAGACGTTCATCGACTATGCCGGGCGGCAGGCCTTCGACAACTACGCCGAGTATGTCGACCTCTACGGCGACGACCGCACCATCGACGAGATGCCCCTGCCCCGCATCAGCGCCGCGCGCCTGGTGCCGCAGGCGATCAAGGTCCGGCTCGGTCTCTGTGGACAGGTGCAAGGTCTTGATGCAGTGCTGCAGGCCTAAGCCAAGTCAAAAGCGACGCCCTTTGTCATTCCTGCGCGCGCACGACTGACCTGACAGAACCGTTGCGCGCGCGTCCGAAATAGGCTCTGGTCCTAATCGATTGCATAAATGAGGGGCAGGACATCATGGGAACCTTTGCGTACACATACACGGTCGCGTATCAGAACAACGCGTACCTTGGACCACCACAAGGACCTTTCACCGAAACGCTCGACGACGGCGAGGCCGACACGTCTTTTGAAACTGGTGATACGGTCACCACTTTGGGTGCCAACTATACTTACGCTGGCACGTTTGCCATCGACGGTGTGCATTGGCCGGCGTTTACCTTCGCCAGCGACCCACAATTCGTCGTTGTTTTCATGGATCAGGAACCTGTGTCTCCTCCGGCGACATTCTCCGCAAACGGCGCCACGTTTGACGGCGCCTGTTTTGCTCCCGACACCAATATCTTGACGGAAACCGGCGAAGTGCATGTTCAAGACCTTCAGGTTGGCGACATGTTGATCACCGCAAAGGGCACCGCCACATCCGTCCGCTGGATCGGCGTGGTCTCGCGCCCGACGGCCATTGCGGGACGGGCGATGGCGGCAGTCCGCATCCACGCCGGAGCCTTTGGACATGGCGTCCCATACTCTGACCTGACAGTAACGGCAGATCATGGGATGATCCTTGACGGGCTGGTGATCACTGCAGGCGCGTTGGTAAACGGCGAGACCATTACCCTCGTGCCGACCGCCGAGCTGCCGAACCGTCTGACCTACTACCATATCGAGACCGAGAACCACGACATCATCCTTGCCAATGGCGCCCCTGCCGAGACCTTCATAGACTACGTCGGAAGGCAGAGTTTTAGTAACTACCGCGAATATGTCGACCTCTACGGCGAGGACCGCACAATCAACGAAATGGCCTATCCCCGTATCAGCGCCGCACGGCTGGTGCCGCAGGCGATCCGGGATCGGCTGTGCATTGCGGAAATGCACGCGGCCTGAACATTAAAGAGGGGCGGCTTCCCCGCGCACCCGCCCCGACACCATGTAGGGTGGGTGATAACCCACGCGCGCCGCCCCTCAAACCCACACCCTCCCCTTGCCGACACCCCCCACGGCCCGTATCTATGTCCCGACACCCCTCAAACCCCGGGAGAGACAGATGTTCAAAGGATTAGGCCAGCTTGGCGACATGAGCAAAATGATGAAGGCCGCGCAGGAAATGCAGACCAAGATGGCCGACCTGCAGGAAGAGATGCACAACATCACCGTCACCGGCGAATCCGGCGCGGGGCTGGTCAAGGCCGTCTGCTCCGCCAAGGGCGAGTTGAAAAGCCTCGATATCGACCCCTCGATCTTCAACTCCGACGACAAGGAAGTGGTCGAGGACCTGATCCTCGCCGCCATCAAGGACGCCCAGGCGAAGGCTAACGAAAAGGCGCAGGAAGAGATGGGCAAGCTGACCGAGGGCATGGGCCTGCCCGAAGGCATGAAGCTGCCGTTCTGAGGCGCCTCCCGCCCTCATGAACTCCACCCGCGACATCGATGCCCTGATCGAGATGATGGCCAAGCTGCCGGGCCTCGGCCCCCGCTCGGCCCGGCGCGCGGTGCTGCACATGATCCGCAAACGCGAACTGCTGCTCTCGCCGCTTGCGGACCTGATGGGCCAGGTCGCCCTGACCGCCCGCGAATGCATCCTCTGCGGCAATGTCGGCACCACCGAGACCTGCGATATCTGCCTGTCCGAGAAACGTGCCAACGGCATGCTCTGCGTGGTCGAGGACGTCGCCGACCTCTGGGCGATGGAACGCGCGTCCGTCTTCAAGGGCCGCTACCACGTGCTTGGCGGCACGCTCTCGGCGCTCGATCAGGTCGGCCCCGAGCAGCTCCGCATCCCCAGGCTGGTCGACCGCATCGAAACGGAGAACATTTCCGAGGTCATCCTCGCACTCGGCGCCACCGTGGACGGCCAGACCACCGCCCACTACATCGCCGACCAGCTCGAAGACCGCGTCACCCTCACCTCGCTGGCGCAGGGCGTCCCCGTCGGCGGCGAGCTCGACTATCTCGATGATGGCACCATTACCGCGGCCCTCAACGCGCGAAAGGCACTCTGACCCGCTCCTGACCCGACCTGTCCGCAATCCCACGTAGGGTGGGTGATAACCCACCTTTGCTGGGCGAAAACCCACGCCGTTCACACCATGACACCCCCGAACAACACCGCCCGCGCCATCCTCGTCATCACCCTCGCGGTGGCGGCCCTGGCGCTCGGCGATGCGCTCATCAAGCTCTCATCCGGCGCGATCTCGCTCTGGCAGATGTTCATCCTGCGCTCGGCCCTCGTGCTGCCCGTACTGCTGGCCCTCATGGCGCTCGTCGCGCGGTCCGCCTTCGCGCTGCGCCACCCCGGCTGGACCAGCCTGCGCAGCCTGATCCTCGTCGCCATGTGGGTCGCCTACTATGCCGCCCTGCCGCATGTGCCCCTGTCCGTCGCGGCGGCGGGTTATTACACCTCGCCGCTCTTCATCACGCTCTTCGGCGCGCTGGCCACCCGCAGCCCCATCGCCCCGCGCCACTGGCTGGCCGTGGCGATCGGCTTTGCCGGCGTGCTCCTGATCATCAAGCCCACGCCCTCGGGCCTGTCCACCCATGCGCTCCTGCCCCTGCTGGCAGCCATGCTCTATGCCATCGCCATGCTGATGACCGGAACGCGCTGCCGGGGCGAACATCCGCTGATGCTCTCCGCCGTGCTAAACGTCGCCTTCATCCTGGCAGGCGGCATCGCCTTCGCCCTCCTGCCTGCCCCGACGGGCACACCCGCGCCCTTCACCGCTGCATGGACAACGCTCGACGCCGCCGACTGGCGCACCATCGCGATCCTCGCCACCGCCATCCTGATCGGCAGCATCGGCGCCGCCTATGCCTACCAGAACGGACCGCCCGCGGTGATCGGCACGTTCGATTTCACCTACGTCGGCTTTTCCGCCCTCTGGGGCTGGCTCATCTTCACCGAACGCCCCGACACGCTTTCGTCTCTCGGCATCGCGTTCATCGTCGGCGCGGGCCTGCTGGCCACCTCCCGCCCCGCGCCCACTCCCTGATCACGCGCGCCGCCCACGAAAAAACCGCGCCCGTTCCCGGACGCGGTTCGCAGTCTTCAACGATGTCCGGCAGGCGTCAGCCCCGGTTGTCCTCGTCGTCCTCGTCATCCTCACCGTCATCATCGGGCAGGTTGAAGAAACTGTCGGCGTCGTATTCCTTTTCCGTCTCGTCCTCACCGGCGGTCTCTTCCCCACCCAGGCTGAACGTCTCCAGCCCTTCGATGGCCGTGGGCATCCGCGGCTCGGCATCCGACTCCAGGCTCTGCTCGGTCGACAACAGCTTACGGCGCTCGTCATCGTCGATCGCCTGGCCTTCCTTGGCCTTCTTGGCGGCGGCCTTCTGCACGGCGGCGTCCAGCTCGGTCTGCTTGCACAGGCCCAGCGCCACGGGGTCGATCGGCTGCATGTTCGAGATGTTCCAGTGCGTGCGCTCGCGAATCGTCTGGATCGTCGGCTTGGTGGTGCCGACCAGCTTGGCGATCTGGGCATCGGCAAGTTCGGGGTGGAACTTCACCAGCCACAGGATCGCGTTCGGCCGGTCCTGCCGCTTCGACAGCGGGGTATAGCGCGGCCCGCGGCGCTTTTCCTCGCCCACGGCGGCGGCATTGTATTTCAGCTTCAGCCTGTGCAGCGGATCCTTCTCGGCCTTGTCGATATCCTCCTGCGTCAGCTGGTTGTTGGCGATGGGGTCGAACCCCTTCACCCCGGCGGCCACGTCGCCATCGGCGATCCCCTGGATTTCCAGCTCGTGCATCCCGACGAAATCGGCAATCTGCTTGAAGCTGATCGTGGTGTTGTCCACCAGCCAGACGGCGGTGGCCTTGGCCATCAACGGTTTCGACATCTCTCAAAGGCTCCTTCACGCATATCTTTCCCCTCGCCTGAAACGGCGGTCCCGGGGGCCGGGACGGGTTCTCGTTGTCGGGGAACTTGGCGGCTATATAGTAGCCCCGAACACAAAAAGAAAGAGTGAACATGCGGCTGCTTTTCGCCCTGCTTTTCTCCGCCACCACGGCAGCGGCGGACACCGATCGCCCCGGCGAATTCGACTATTACGTCCTCAGCCTCAGCTGGTCGCCCACCTGGTGCGCGCTCGAAGGCGACGACCGCGCCTCGCCGCAATGCGACGCGTCGCGCGATCACGGCTGGGTGCTGCACGGGCTCTGGCCGCAATACCACCGCGGCTGGCCCGAACACTGCCAATCCGCCGAACGCCCGCCCTCCCGCGCCATGACCGGCGAGATGGCCGACATCATGGGCACCTCCGGGCTGGCGTGGTACCAATGGAAGAAACACGGCACCTGCTCCGGCCTCTCCGCCCCCGCCTACTACGCCCTGTCACGAGAGGCCTACGACCGCATCACCCGCCCCGAGGTCTTTCGCAAACTGAAAGACCCGGTCAAGCTCCCCGCCTCCGTGGTCGAGGAAGCCTTTCTCAAGGCCAACCCCAAGCTCGAGCCCGACGGCATCACGATCACCTGCCGCGCGGGCCGCATCCAGGAAGCCCGCATCTGCCTCTCCCGCGACCTCGCCCCGGTCCCCTGCGGCCGCGACGTGATCCGCGACTGCACACTGGACGATGCGCTTTTCGATCCGATTCGATGAAGCCAGCCTTCGCATTCTACGCCTGCAACCTTTGACACCTTGTAAAAAAACCGATTTGCGGACGAAGCGGACGTGTCACAGCCCATGTAGGGTGGGGTTTTACCCCACCGCGACGGGGATGGTGGGTAAAACCCCACCCTACGATATACGTCACCCCGGGCTCCATGAAGCCATTCTCAGCGGCAGCAAAAGCCCGCTTGCGCAGCGTCCTCACGCCCGCCACCTGCGTCAGACCACCCGCAGCACCAGCACAACAACCGCCACCGGCACCAGCAGCACGTGCAGCACCAAGTCGAACCAGTTGCTGCTGCCCCAGCCCATCACCCACGCCAGCTGCCCCAGAACGGCCACCCCCGCCAGAAACCAGTTCCCCGTCACCAGCGCGTACAGGCACACCGCCAGCACCATCCCCGCAACCGGCCACGGCGCATAGCCAAACCGGTACACATCCACCGGGATCACTCCGAACGCGCACGCCAGGAACGCCACGTAGGCGCACAGGAACACCGCAATCTCCACGCCCGAAAACCCCGGCACGTCCCAACCCAAGGAAACCGCCACATGCCGCAGCGCCAACGCCGGCAGCATCACCCCGAACGGCGCCAGCACCGCCACCGCGCCATTCACCGCCACCGTGTCGCGCCACAAAACGCCCACCAGAACAGCGGCCACCATCGCCAGCCCGGAGGCCAGGGACGACGACAGCACCAGCCCGCTCAGGGCAAACACCACCCAGCCCAGCACCACCGCCACGCCCACCGTCGCACCCAGCCCGCTCATTGCGCCGCCACCCAGGCACCGTTCAGCACATGCGCCCGAAGCCCCGTCTTGTTGCCAACGGAGTAGACCAGCGCGATCCCGCCCCCTTTCAGCCGCCGCAACATCGGATACCGCGCCCCGGCCCCGTTCGGCTCCAACTCCCGCAGAACGCGCCAGCTGTCCCCTTCATCCTCCGACAACAGCAGCCGAAGCCGGTCCCCCCCACCTGGGTCGTCATTCGCCGCCATCAGGATGCGCCCACCGCCCAGCGGCAGCGCCGCCACCGGCGCGCTCGGGTTCGGCATGTCCGAAGCCACCACCTCGGACCAATTCTGCCCGCCATCCTCGGTGTGGCTCACCAGCAGCTTCCCCGACGGCGCGAAATCCCGCAGCCACGCCACCGCGCGGTTCTCGCCCAACGGCACGATCATCGGCTGGATCGGCTGGCCCGCCCCGATCATCCGCGCCGTATCCCGCACCCGGCCACCCGGCCCGAACCGCACCAAGGCTCCATGCGCCGCCCCCATCTCGAAATAGGCCGGCAACCCCATGCTCCCGTCGGCAAACTGCACCATCGGCGACTTCACCAGGTGCGACCGGTTCAGAAACGGCGAAAGGGTCAGCTTGCGGGCGCGCACCGGCCCAGCCGCTCCCATCTCCACATCGGCGACCGAAGCCATCGCCCAGCCCCCCACCGACACGACCGTGGCGAACACATGGCCCCGTTTCGCCTCGTTCTCCACCGTATTGCCCAGCGTCACCACCAGCTGCGGCGGGTCCATCGCCTCGCCCAGCGCCGCCCGCGTGATCCGCACGTCCCGCCCGGCCGCCTGCCACCCTTCCGACCCTTGCCTGAATGCGGCACCGTGAATGTCCACATCCGCCTGCGCCTCCTGCGAGCCTTCGAACCACAGTACGTCAAAGCCGCCCTCGGTCACCACGACCGATGCCGAATGCGCCTGCCCCTCTCCGACATCATACTCAAAGACCGTCTCGAAAGCCGGATCCCCCTCCGTCGGCACCGCCCCCGGCACGGCAAAGCGCCACACCGGCGGCACATCTCGCGCAATGGCCCAGGCGCTTAGGCCCACGCTCACCGCCATCAGGCA
Source organism: Roseovarius sp. SK2 (assembly GCF_028807495.1). NCBI lineage: Bacteria > Pseudomonadati > Pseudomonadota > Alphaproteobacteria > Rhodobacterales > Roseobacteraceae > Roseovarius > Roseovarius sp. SK2. The sequence goes on along the minus strand of NZ_JARAMK010000018.1, from coordinate 39,632 downwards.
AAGGATCACCACCTGCGCCATGCCCATCGCCTCAGCTTGCCTCGTTTCCAGAACCCCGTCATCCGATCCGTGGTATCAGCCCGCCCGGAAAAAGCAACAAACAGCGCCCGATCACACCGCCACCCAGCCCGCAGGACCCACTCTTTTCCTCTGGCTGAAAATATCCCCGCCGGAGGCCCCGTCAGACGTCACCGGGCGCACCAATATCCGATGTCACGTAGGGTGGGTGAAAACCCACCTTTGGTGGGCAACAACTCACCACGCCCGGCGTTCTACCGTGTCCACCGCCCCGGCAACCCGCCGGTCCGCCCCGGCGCGGGCTTGCGGATCTTCGAAAACACCGACAGCGGCCCCGCCATCAGCCCGCTCACCACGCGGTTCTCCCGCGCCTTCGCCTTGACCTTCTCGATCCGCATCACGTCCTCGATCCGCCGGTCAAGGAACTCCCAGGTCCGCACGTGTCTCTCGCTCTCGTCGCCCAGCCAATACAGTACGGTCGACGAATAGACCCCCGACAACGTCGCCCGCTTCGTATACCAGTTCACGTCGTCCGAGGTATCGCCCAGCGCCTCCCAGATCTTGTCGCAGGTGCCCCAGACCGCCCTGGCCCCGTCCACCGCGTGATGCGGCAGCGCAAACAACGTCACGCCCCGGCGCACCAGCTCCTTGTCCTCGACCGCCTCCAGCCGATAGCGCACGGCGGCCGCGACCCGCTCGCTATAGCGCATCTGGCTCAGGTCCTCCCGCGCCATCCGCTCCAGCATCGCCGCGTCGCCCTCCTCGTGAAAGGCCAGCGCCAGATCGACGGCGCCGCGCGGGCATGCCGCGCGCGCCACGCCCATGGACACTCCGGCATCCTCCACCGCGGCGCGGAACGTGGCCTCGGTCCATCCGTCAAAGGCCACATGCGGTTTTGCCGCTTCCAAAAGCTGCGTTTTCACGTCGGGATCACTCATTCCGGGGCTCCTTTTCGTGCTGATCTGCATCGGCATCCTTCGCCTAGACAAACTAGGACGGCTTTGCTATACGGCCACTTCCTGCACTTTATGCAACTTTAACCTAGAAAGGTGGTGACAACCACATGCAGGTCAGTGTTCGCGACAACAATGTCGATCAGGCGCTTCGTGCCCTGAAAAAGAAACTGCAGCGTGAGGGCGTTTTTCGTGAAATGAAGCTTCGGCAACATTTCGAGAAACCGTCCGAGAAAAAAGCGCGCGAAAAGGCCGAGGCTATCCGCCGCGCCCGCAAACTCGCACGCAAGAAGGCCCAGCGCGAAGGTCTCCTGTAAGACCGCCGCAATGGCCACACGCATTGTCAAGACGACCCCCGGGCAGCCGCTTCGGGGGTTTGTCTTTATTCGAGGGGGCAATCCCCGTTTTGGAATCAGCCGCCCGCGCCTATATGATGGCGCAACCCGAACCCGTTGAGATCTATCCGATGACCGATTCTGCGCCCATCACCCAGGATGTCCTGACCATCCCCCGTAAGCTGCCCGAGGGGCCGATCAACCTTGTCGGCCTCACCCGCGACGCCCTGCGCGACACCCTGATCGCCCACGGCACCCCGGAAAAGCAGGCCAAGATGCGCGTGAACCAGATCTGGCAGTGGATCTACCAATGGGGCGTGCGCGATTTCGCCGCCATGACGAACCTCTCCAAGGCCTACCGCGCCGAGCTGGCCGAGAAATTCGTCATCGAGCTGCCCGAGATCGTCGACCGCCAGATCAGCGCCGACGGCACCCGCAAGTATCTCGTCCGAATCGCCGGCGGGCACGAGGTGGAAACCGTCTATATCCCCGAGGAAGACCGCGGCACGCTCTGCATCTCCTCCCAGGTTGGCTGTACCCTCACCTGCTCCTTCTGCCACACCGGCACGCAAAAACTGGTGCGCAACCTGACCGCCGGTGAAATCATCGGCCAGGTCATGCTGGCGCGCGACGACCTCGATGAATGGCCCAAGCCCGGCGTCGGCATGGGCACCGATGGCCCGCGCCTTCTGTCCAACATCGTGCTGATGGGCATGGGCGAGCCGCTCTACAATTTCGACAACGTCCGCGACGCCATGAAAATCGCCATGGACGGCGAAGGCATTGCGCTCTCCCGCCGTCGCATCACGCTTTCCACGTCCGGCATCGTGCCCGAAATTCACAAGACGGCCGAGGAAATCGGCTGCATGTTGGCCGTCTCCTTCCACGCCACCACCGACGAGGTGCGCGACAAGCTGGTGCCGATCAACCGCAAATGGAACATCGCCGCGCTCCTCGATGCGCTGCGCGCCTATCCCAAGGCATCGAACTCCGAGCGGATCACGTTCGAGTACGTCATGCTCAAGGACGTCAACGACAGTGACGCGGATGCCCGCCGCCTGATCAACCTGATCAAGGGCATCCCGGCCAAGATCAACCTGATCCCGTTCAACGAATGGCCCGGCGCCCCGCACCAGCGCTCCGACTGGGACCGGATCGAGAAATTCGCCGATATCATCTACAAGGCCGGCTACGCCTCGCCCATCCGCACCCCGCGGGGCGAGGACATCATGGCCGCCTGCGGACAGCTCAAATCCGCCACCGAGCGTCAGCGCAAGTCCCGCCGCGAGATCGAGGCCGAGGCGGGACTGTGAAAATTCACGTCATCCCGGGCTTGACCCGGGATCGTCGCATCTCTTAAACCCCCGGACCAAGCCGGGGGACCCCTCTGATTCATTTCCCCCCTGCCGCCCGCCATCCCGCCCTTTTCATCCACACTGCATCATTTGGAACACCCGATGGCTTCCGACACCGAACTTCTTCTCTGCCCCGTCAACCTGCGCCACCTCGAAACCCACACCCGCGCCTATGAAGAGGCCGTCGCAATGGCCAAGCGCCGTGGCGCCAAGCTGATCGTGGCCACCGTCGCCCCCGAGATGGAGCGAAACCTCAACATCCGCGACTCCGAGGCATACTGGTCCCAGCAACTGGCGAAATTCATCAAGGACAACCCCGCTGACGGGGTCGAGGTCGAAACCGTGGTGCGCAAAGGCGCGATCCACCGCCAGATCGTCAAGCTTGCCTGCGAGCGCAATGTGGATGTCATCGTGATGAACTCCGCCAATCCCAAGGTGCAGGATTACCTGCTCGGCACCACGGCCAGCCACGTCGTGACCCACGCCAAGTGCTCGGTCTACGTGGTGCGCGCCTGATCCCGCGGGCTGCCTGACACCCCACCAAGGTCAAGGTTGCGATCAAGAGTGACAGTGCTAAGTGTCTCGCAAACCGAAGACCAGCACTGGACGACCGATGTTTCTTTTGACCCGTATTCTGCTCGTGGCCGCGCTCGGCCTGTTTTTCCTGACGCCGGCCAGCGCGCAAGAGGCCAACGTGCCTTCCGCCGAGGCACAGCAGCTCATTGACCTGCTCGAAAACCCCGAGGCGCGCGATGCGCTGATCCAGTCGCTGCGCGGCGCTGCCGAAACCACCACCGCCGACGAGGTCGTCGATCCCGAGGAAGATACCTCCATCGGTCGCCAGTTGGCCGATTTCACCAAGTCCTTCTTCGAGACCGCCGCCACCTCCATCGGCTCCGCCCTCAGTGCGGTCATCGCCCTGCCTACCACGCTCATGGCGCTGGAGGGTGGGCAACTCGACGTGCTGTGGGAGGCGCTCCAGGCGCTCGCCGTGGTCATCGTCGTCACCGTTGGTTCCTATCTCCTGCTGCGCGCCGGCGCGAAGCTGATCTATCGCCGCATGGGCGACAAGGCCCATGACTGGGGCTTCGTGCGCACCCTTGCGGTCGTCGCGGCCACCACGCTTATCGACATCCTTGTGGTCCTTGCGGCTTGGGGCCTGGGCTATCTCGTTGCGCTTTATCTTTACGGCGAAACCGGTGTCATCGGCGTGCGCCAGACGCTCTATCTCAATGCCTTCCTGCTGGTCGGGCTGGCCAAGGTGGCGCTCCGTGCGGTCCTCGCGCCCACAACCCACGAACTGCGCTTCATCGCCATCTCCGACGTCGCCGCCCGCCGCATGTCGTCGTGGTTCGGCGCCATTGCCTCCGTGATCGGCTACGGCCAGCTTCTGATCGTCCCCATCGTGAACCGGCAGGCCTCCTATGCCGCCGGGCGGGGCATCTCGACCCTGCTGGCCTTCATTGCCATCGGCATGGCCGCCATCCTGGTGGTCCGCTCGCGCAAGGACGTCGCCGGCTGGATCCTCGGCCCCACCCCCGAGGAGCGGCCCAGCGCCCTGCGCTTCATCGGGCGCAATTGGTACATCCCCGTGCTGCTCTATCTGGCCGGCCTCGCCGTCATCGTGGCCGCCCGCCCCGACGGCCTCATCCTGCCGTTACTGCTGAACTCGGCACAGGTGATCGGCATCATCGTACTGGGCATCCTGCTCTCCGGTGGGCTGTCGCGCTTCGCAGTGCGCGGCATGCACATGCCGATGAACGTCAGCAGCCGCATGCCCACGCTCGAGCCGCGTGTCAACTCGCTGCTTGGCCGCGTGATCCAGGTCGTGCGCGTCTTCATCGTGATCGGCGTCCTGGCCTTCGCGCTCGACGCCATCGGGCTTTGGGACATTTCCGGCTTCATGCGCAGCGAATTCGGCACCTGGGCCGCCGGCGCCATCGTCAGCATCGCCTTCATCCTGCTGACCGGCGCGATCCTCTGGCTGGCGCTGGTGTCTTGGGTGGACTATCGCCTCAACCCGGAATTCGGCTCCGCCCCCACATCGCGCGAGATCACGCTCCTGACGCTCTTGCGCAACGCGGCCACCATCGCGCTGTTGGTCATCATCCTGATGTTCGTGCTGGCCGAACTTGGCGTCGACATCGCCCCGCTCATCGCCTCCGCCGGTGTGCTGGGCCTGGCCATCGGTTTCGGTGCCCAAAAGATGGTGCAGGACATCATCACCGGCATCTTCATCCAGTTCGAAAACGCCATCAACGTGGGCGACGTGGTCACGCTGGGTGGCACCACCGGCACGGTCGAGAAGCTGACCATCCGCTCGGTCACCCTGCGCGACCTGCACGCCGTGGTGCACGTCATCCCGTTCTCGTCCGTGGACATGGTGTCGAACTACGTGCGCGATTATTCCTACTTCGTCGCGGATGTGGGCATCGCCTACCGCGAGAACGTCAACGACGGCAAGGATGCCATGGTCGACGCGTTCGAGGAGTTGCGGGCAAGCGAAGCCGGTGAGAGCATCACCGGTGATCTCGAATGGTTCGGCGTGCAAGCCCTCGGCGACAGCGCCGTCGTCCTGCGCGCCCGGATAAAGACCGTGCCCGGCACGCAATGGGGCATCGGCCGCGCCTATAACGAGATCTGCAAGCGGATCATGGACGAGCGCGGCATCGAGATCCCCTTCCCACATCAAACCGTCTACTTCGGCGAGGACAAGGACGGCACCGCCACCCACCTGCGCCTCGACCGCGCCGCGGACGAGGCCAAAACGATCGAGGGGTCCAGCCAGCCCGCGGCGAAGGACACGAAGAAAACCAAGGATCCTCATCTCGACATGGAAGACGACGCGGACGTCTGACGGTGCGACATTTAATGCGCAGAGAATGCCCCGGAAAATGTGCATTTTCCGGGCGACACCGTGCGGTCCGTTAACCCGCCAAATTTGCAAAAATCGCACCGTCGCGATACCACTGAAATACCGATGCGATACCGACGTCACGTTTTCACGGTCAGGCGGCCCGTTAACCCTTGCGCCCACAATGTGCAGAAATCTTTTTCGTGACACATTTCGGGACGATTGTCGCCACGCAGCGTGATTATCCCCGTTTCATCAACCTATTTGTGGAAGGGTAGGAAACGATGGGATTTGAAACCAAAAACGACATCCGCGATTTCGTGATGCAAGAACGCCAACGCTGCGTCTCTGACCGGGAATGGAAGTTCCGTCTGCGCGGTTACGGCTTCGCCATTCGCGACACCGAGCGGGGCCGCATGGTCACCTCGCTGATCGGTCGCGGCGATCTCTGCACGCTGGCTGCCGGCGCCTGATACCGTCGTTACAGGGTTGAATTTCCGCGCCGCACGGTATTCGCTGTGGCAAAGCGGAAAGGACACCCATGACATCCTATCTCGGCGTGATCGGCGGCTCCGGCCTCTATCAGATCGACGGCCTGCAACACCCTGAATGGGTCACGGTGGACACCCCTTGGGGCGCGCCCTCCGACCAGATCCTTACGGGTATGCTGGGCGACACGTACATGGCCTTTCTGCCCCGTCACGGGCGCGGCCACGTGCACAGCCCCTCGACGGTGCCTTACCGCGCCAATATCGACGCGCTGAAGCGTCTGGGCGCGACCGACATCATCAGCGTCTCCGCCTGCGGCTCGTTCCGCGAACAGATGGCGCCGGGCGATTTTGTCATTGTGGATCAGTTCATTGACCGCACCGTCGCGCGCGAGAGCTCCTTTTTCGGCCAGGGCTGCGTCGCCCATGTCAGCGTCGCACATCCGACCTGTCCGCGGCTTGGGTCCGCCTGCGCCGAGGCCGCCCGCGCGGCCGGTGTTACCGTGCATGACCGCGGCACCTACCTCGCCATGGAAGGCCCGCAGTTCAGCACGCTTGCGGAGTCCAAGATGTACCGCGACAGCTGGGGCGCTGACGTCATCGGCATGACCAACATGCCCGAGGCCAAGCTCGCCCGCGAGGCCGAGCTTTGTTATTCTTCCGTCGCCATGATCACCGATTATGACAGCTGGCACCCCGACCACGGAGAGGTCGACGTCACGCAGATCATCGCGACCCTTCTGGGCAACGCCGACAAGGCCCGCGACATGGTCGCCCGCCTGCCCGGCCTGCTGGGATCGGACGACCGTGACGCCTGTGCCCATGGCTGCGACCGCGCGCTCGAACATGCCATCCTCACCGTGCCCGAGGCCCGCGACCCCGCCCTGGTGTCGCGCCTGGACGCCGTCGCCGCCCGTGTCCTTTAGAAAGGTTTAACCCGATGCCCCTAGACCTCTGGCTGACATTCGTCGCGGCCACCATCGCGCTGCTGCTGATCCCCGGCCCGACCGTGCTGCTGGTCCTGTCCTACGCGCTCAGCCAGGGAAAACGCGTCGCTGTCGCCAGCGCCACCGGCGTCGCCCTTGGCGATTTCATCGCGATGACCGCGTCCCTTCTGGGGCTCGGTGCGCTCGTTCTGGCCTCGGCCACGCTGTTTACGGTCCTGAAATGGATCGGTGCGGCCTACCTCGTCTATCTCGGGGTCAAACTATTGCGCAGCCCGCCCAGCACCGGGTTGGATCACACGGCAACCGGCGCGAAACCCGCGCGGGGCGTCTTCTGGCACGCCGCCGCCGTCACGGCGCTGAACCCCAAGTCGATCGCGTTCTTCATCGCCTTCGTTCCGCAATTCGTAAGCGTTGACAATGCGTTAGCGCCGCAGTTTGCCATCCTGGTTGCTACCTTCGTTGCCCTTGCCTGGATAAATGCACTGGCATACGCCTTGCTTGCCGACAAGTTGCGTCAAACCATCGGGCGGCCCTCCGTCATCACTTGGCTCACCCGTGGCGGCGGGGCGGCGCTGGTGGGCATGGGCGTCATGACAGCCGCCCTGCGCCGGGCCTAGCCGTTCTTCTTGATGAATTTCCGGATGAACCCGCGGATTTCCCGCGCCGCGCTGGTGTCCATTTCCTTGCACAGTTCAATGAATCTGTCGCGGTCATCCTTGTTCAGCCGCAGGATCAGCTGGCTGTCTTTCTTCCCGGCTTTCTTGTCGTCACTCTTGGCCACGCGAGCTCCTGATTTGCGTTTTCCGTCACCGGTATCGCAAAGTATATACAAAGCATATGCAGCCTTGGCAAACCCTCTTGTAAATCAATTCCTTGGGCGTCAATACCCCGCCGATCTCAGCCAAACCTTGCGATTTTGCGCCAGTTGCGCCAAACGCAAAGACGGACAGGCCCAACCGGAGATACAGCCATGCCCAACGCGAAAACGGTCAAGGATTACATCCGCACCATCGTCGATTTCCCGCATGAAGGCATCATGTTCCGCGATGTCACCACGCTCTTCGCAGACCCGCGCGGGTTGCGGCTGGCGGTGGATCAGCTGCTGCACCCCTATGCTGGGATGGAGATCGACAAGGTCGTGGGGCTCGAGGCACGCGGCTTCATCCTGGGTGGCGCGGTGGCACACCAGCTGGGCAAGGGCTTCGTGCCGATCCGCAAGAAGGGCAAGCTACCCGGCGCCGTGATCTCGGAGGAGTATCAACTGGAATACGGCGAGGCGATCGTCGAGATCCATGACGACGCCATCGCCCCGGGCGAAAAGGTCTTGTTGGTCGACGACCTTCTGGCGACCGGCGGCACCGCCGAGGCCGGGATCAGGCTGATCGAACGGCTTGGCGGCGAGATCGTCGGCTGCGCCTTTGTCATCGACCTGCCCGATATCGGCGGCCGCGCCCGGCTCGAAGCGCTCGGCATGGATGTCCACGCGCTCTGCGCGTTCGAGGGCGACTAGAGCTCTTCGTACCAGTCGTCGATAATCTTCACCGCCTCCTCGGCGGTCTCGACGAACTGAAAGAGGTCCAGGTCCTCGGCGCTGATCGTGCCCGCGTCCGACAGGGCTTCCCAGTTGATGATCCTGCGCCAGAATTCCTCACCGAACAGCAGGAACGGAACCCGCTTCATCCGGTCGGTCTGGATCAGCGTCAGCGCTTCGAACATCTCGTCCAGCGTGCCAAAGCCGCCGGGGAAGCAACAGATTGCCTTGGCCCGCATCAGGAAATGCATCTTGCGGATGGCAAAGTAATGGAAGTTGAAGCATAACCCCGGCGTCACGTACTCGTTCGGCGCCTGCTCGTGCGGCAGCACGATGTTCAGCCCGATCGACGTACCGCCCGCATCGGCAGCGCCCCGGTTCCCCGCCTCCATCACGCCGGGCCCGCCGCCCGTGGCCACGACGAACTCGCGCCCATAGCTCTGCATCGACTTCTCGGTCAGTATCTTCGCAAAACTGCGCGCCTCGTCGTAAAAGCGTGACAGGCCCGCCAGCGTCTCGGTGCGCGCGGTGTCCTTGACGGCCGGTTCGGGAATGCGCGCGCCGCCAAACAAGACAACCGTGCTTTCGATGCCGCGTTCGTTCAGGATCATCTCGGGCTTCAGCAATTCCAGCTGCAACCGCACGGGTCGCAGCTCATCACGGCACAGGAAATCGTCATCGGCAAAGGCCAGCCTGTACGCCGGCGCACGGGTCTGCGGCGTGTCGGGCACTTGGGCAGCGGTGCTGCGGTCGGAATGCGCATCCCGGAACTGGCTATTGCGGTCGTCTTTCATCCTGCACTTCCCTGTTGGGTTCGTTTCCTCAGGCGTATAGGGTTCCGCACGATTTGCCTAGCCACGGGCGCGTGCGAAAGGGGTTGAAATGGACTGGAAAACCGAGATCGCCGCCGCGAAATTCCGTATCGCCCCGCACCTGCGCCGCACCCCTGCGGCCGAGATGTCGGGCTTTGGCTTGGATCACCCCATCGAGGTCAAGCTGGAGCACACCCAGCATACCGGCAGCTTCAAGCCGCGCGGCGCCTTCAACACCCTTCTGTCACAGGACGTTCCCAAGGCCGGGCTGGTCGCGGCCTCGGGCGGCAACCACGGCGCGGCCGTGGCCTATGCCGCCGCCAAGCTGGGCCACCGCGCGCGCATCTACGTGCCTGAAATGGCCGGCCCCGCCAAGATCGCGCTGATCCGCGACCAGGGCGCCGACCTGCACTTGGTCGAAGGCGCCTATTCCAACGCGCTGGATGCGGCAAAGGAATACGAGGCCGAAACCGGCGCGATGCAGATCCACGCCTATGACGCCCCCGCCACCGTGGTCGGCCAGGGCACCTGCATGGCCGAGTGGGAGGACCAGGGCCTGAAGGCCGACACCATCCTGATCGCCGTCGGCGGCGGCGGCCTGATCGCCGGCGCACTGGCCTGGCTCGACGGGCGTCGCAAGGTCGTGGCCGTCGAACCTGCAACCTGCGCTGCGCTGAACGCCGGGCTAAAGGCGGGCAAAGGCGTCGATGTCGAGGTCTCGGGCGTGGCCGCCAACGCGCTCGGCGCCCGGCGCATCGGCTCGATCTGCCTTGACCTCGCGCAGCAGAACGGCGTGACCGCCGTGACCGTGGATGACGAAGCCATCACCGCCGCCCAGCACGCGCTCTGGAAAGACGCCCGACAGTTGGTCGAACCCGCCGGGGCCACCGCGCTCGCGGCCCTGACCAGCGGTGCGTACCAGCCCGACAAAGATGAACGGGTCGCGGTACTTATCTGCGGCGGCAACCTCGCACCGGACCCGCTATCGGCGGATTGACGCCCGTTTTCCCTCGGTGCCGGGCCGCGTGGGAACACTCTCCGAAATCACGGCGTTGAGGCTTCAGAGTGCCGACGGACATCCCGTCCGTACGGCAGATTATGTGAGTGAGGAGGACTACCCATGAAAAAGCGACTTCTGAGCCTGACCCTTGTCAGCACCCTCGGCGCGGGCGCCGCGTTGGCCGATGTCGACGCGACCGCCGTGACCGACCTGAACCTGCGCGCGGGTCCCAGCCCGGCACAGCCCGTGATCGACGTCATTCCCAATGCCGGCGCCGTCAGCATCCAGGGCTGCATCGAAGCCAGCTCGTGGTGCGAGGTCAGCTATAACGGCACCCAGGGCTGGGCCTATGGCGACTATCTCGCCGCGTCCACCGATGCCGGCTCGGTCCGCGTTATCGAGAACCGCAGCGCCATGAACCTGCCGACCGTTACCTACGAATACAGCGAAGCCGATACTGTCGATGCCGGCGGCACCATCACCCCGCTGGCCGACAGCTATGTCGGTCCGATCGACCCGGTTCAAAGCGAAGTGGTCTACGTGCGCGACAACCCGATGGACCCCTATTACCTCGACGGCGAGGTTGTAACCGGCGCCACCCTGCCCGAGGTCGTGGACCTGCGCACAGTTCCGGACTCGGAATATCGCTACGCCTACGTGAACGGCGTGCCCGTGCTGGTCGAACCGGCCGAGCGTCGCGTGGTCTACATCGTACGCTAACTCCCACGAATTCAAGATGCAGACCGGCGGGCGCCCCCAGAGCGGCGCCCGCTTTTTAATGTTCCCATTGCGCTTTCGCCGGTGAAGGCCCGGCGCAGCGCCGCATTGCGATCTTTCCCGTCCACCCGTATAGGGCATTCCAGCACAACACGACCTGCCACGGGAGCACGCCAGAGATGTCCAACGCACAGCTTGAAACAGCCATCGAGTCCGCATGGGAAAACCGCGATCAGATCACGCCCAGCACAGGCGGCGAAACCCGCGAGGCGATCGAGGATACGCTCAACGCCCTCGACAGCGGCAAACTGCGCGTGGCCGAGCGTCAGGAGAACGGTGACTGGCACGTCAACCAATGGGCCAAGAAAGCCGTGCTTCTGGGCTTCCGCCTGAAAGACATGGAACCCCAGGCCGGCGGCCCGCAGGGCAGCACCTGGTGGGACAAGGTCGACAGCAAGTTCAAGGGTTGGGGCGACACCGAATGGAAAGAGGGCGGCTTTCGCGCGGTGCCGAACTGCATCGTTCGCAAATCGGCCTATATCGCGCCCGGCGTGGTGCTGATGCCCTCCTTCGTGAACCTCGGCGCCTACGTGGACGAGGGCACGATGGTCGACACTTGGGCCACCGTCGGCTCTTGCGCGCAGATCGGCAAGGGCGTGCACCTGTCGGGCGGCGTCGGCATCGGCGGCGTTCTGGAACCGATGCAGGCCGGCCCTACGATCATTGAAGACAACTGCTTTATCGGCGCCCGGTCCGAGGTCGTCGAGGGCTGCATCGTGCGCGAAGGCTCGGTTCTGGGCATGGGCGTCTACATCGGCAAGTCCACCAAGATCGTCGACCGCGAAACCGGCGAGGTCTTCATGGGCGAGGTTCCTCCCTACTCGGTCGTCGTGTCGGGCTCGATGCCGACCAAGAACAACCTCAACCTCTATTGCGCCGTGATCGTTAAGCGGGTGGATGAACAGACCCGCTCCAAGACCGCCATCAACGAACTTCTGCGCGACTGATCCCTGCGCGGCAGGCCCGGCACGAGGTCCTCATGGCCAAAGACCCTGACAAGAAGAAACCCCAGCAAGTCTTCACCCTGCTGGTCGAGATCGGCCGCAAGCAGGGCGACGGCCTGCCGGAAAAGGCCACGGGCGCTGCACTCGTGGTCTATGCCTCCGGCGTGGACGAGGCCGAGGCGGTACGCGAAACCGTGGCGATCCTGAAACAGGCCGACACCGCGCCGCTTGACGTGTCCGGCTATGGCACGCTCGACGAGCGGTTGGCCGAAGGCCACGAGATCAGCGACGACGAGACGGAATTGATGCAGCGCGCGCTGGATGAAAACGCTGTGATCGTTGCCCAGATGACGCCCTTCTACGACTGACCTTCCGCGCGGTTCAGGCCGCGCGGCTTGTCGCCAGCGTCACCGCTTCGAACGGTTTCAGCACCGGCCAGACCGGCTTGGCGTGTTCCGGCAGACGATTGCGGTCGAACGTAGCCAGCACACTTGCCGCGATGGCCTCGGGCTTGCGGCGCATCCGGCCAATGTAAAGGCTCTCCAGCGCACATCCCGCCGCCAGCACCGCTTCGTGACCCGGCAACAGCAGGTGGTGATAGGTCACCAGGTCCGGCCCCTTGGCCTTGAACGCCGAGCGGTCATTCACCAGGTGCCGCGCGGGCACCAGCACCGCCTCGCGGCCGAACATGTACTCCACCTCGCTGCCATGCATCACAAGCCGCTGCTGCGGCGAGACCACGATGTCCTTGGTCAGCTTGAAATAGGGCGCCCGCAGGCGGATGGGCCGGAAACTGCCGCGCGCGGGCACGGTCCGCTTGACGACCTGCAACACCGGCACGCGCTGGCCATCGTCCGTCACCACGACATCGCCGCGCCGGATCTCGCCCGCCGGGCGCTCCCCGCGATCGGTCATGATCGGCACCTGCGATGTCAGTGCGGGCAATGGCCCCACCGGCTCGATCTTGTCCGAAAGCGCGAGGAACACGACCTCCTCGTCGACCTCGAAATTGCAGCCATGCGCGAAGATGGCGTTCAGATCGTCCACCGGTAGCGGCAAGGTGGCATTCAGCGCGACACTCTCCACTTGGTCAGTCTCGGGCCGCTCCAGCGTCAGCCGCGCCCAGCCTTCGGCGCTGTCCCACGAATAGGTCAGCCGCAGGATGTCCAACCGCCCGTCGCCCTTGAGCGGCAGGGTCGCATGGCAAATATCGTCGCCTTGCGCGTTCACCAGCACGATCCCGCCCTGCGGCAACGCCTGGATCGTGAACAAACCGGGCATGGGCCACGTCCGACGGAACGCCAGCAATGTCTGCGGCCGGATCTGGGCCGAGATACGGGTCTCGACCACCAGGCTGCCGCGGTGCAACACCCGGTCCGCGCCGGTATCCGTCAGCCGCGGGTCCGGTTTGAACCAACCGTCATTGAGATCTCGCAGTCCGATCCAGCCCATTGTCACGCCGCCCATTTCTTGGACAGGATCTGCGCCTCGTAGCCGCGCAGTATCCGTCGTGCCGCAGGGCTGTACCCCTCGGCGGTTTCCGGGTTGATTTCGGGGAAAAGGGTGCAAATTTCTTCCAGCACCTCTGCCTCGAAACTGTTCTTGATCTGGGATCCGGGCAGGAAGCTCTCGGTCGGCAACCCTTCGGACACGATCACTTGGTGGCGGTCGAACAGCAGATGGAAGTAATCCACACTCTCGACCTCGATGCGCCGGACGCTCCGGTCGTTGACCAGGTCCTTGGCCGCCACCAGCACCTCGCGCTCGCCGAACAGCAGCTCGGCCAGGCTGTCGCGGATCAGCACCCGGTGCAGCGGCGACAGCCAAAGTTCGCCATGATCGCCAAACGTGCCCGCCAAGATGCGGATCGGTGCATAGGGTCCGGCACCCGCCACCTCGCGGTGGCCGACCCAGCGCAGCGGTTGCAGGCCGTCGTCTCGTGTCGCCACCAGATCTCCCACCCGCAGGTCTTCGACTTGCACCTCGCCGCGTTCGCACAGAATACGCGACCCGCGCACGAAACACGGGATCGAGTTCAGCGTGACAAAGCCCGTATCGCTCTGCCCGTTCGTGCTCTCGACCGTGTAGGTGAAATTGACTTCCTCGACGTCGCCGTCCCCGACGACCGTGATGGTGCCGTCCGCGCTCAGCAGCACCGTCTGGCCCGTGGCCAGCGTAACAGTACTGCCCGCGACGACGTCCTGACCGTTGATCTGCGTGATTGTCAGTGCGCCGCTGGTGTTGTTGACGTCGTTGTCCAGGACATCCAACGTCTTCGCGCCTGTCGGAAACAGGTTCGACACATCATCCTGCGCCACCAGCGTCGTCTGCACGCTGTCGCCCGCGATGATCAGCGTCGAATCGTAGTTGGCGTCCGTGACGTCCGCGATCCCGATCCGGATCGAGTTCACGTCGCCCGAATTGACCGGGATCGTCAGCGTCATCGTGACTGTGAAACCGTCCATCTCGGTGTTGTACTGGTCCGAGGTGTTGTCGACGAAAAGGTTCGCGTTCGACCCGGCGTTCAGGTTGTTGGGGTCGATATCCCCGTCTCCCACGCTCAGCGGAACCTGTGTGCCATTGATCCAAACACCGACGAAATCCTGGAACGCGCCGGTCGCGTACTCGGGAAATTCCTCCGACGCAAAGACGAACTGCATCGTCATCACGTCCCCGGTCGGGATGAAATCGACGTCGAGGAAAGAGGCGTCGTATGTGGGCGCCCCCGCCGCCGCATTGAACATCAGGTCGTTGTTGGGACCGTTGGAACTGGTCGATGTCTCGCTGGACTGATTGGAATCGTTCGACCACCACCAGGTCGAATTGGTGAACCCATTCAGGTCCCCGGTCGAGAACATCACCCCGGTGTCCGACGGCATTACCCCCGGCGAGATCGAATTGCCTTGTGTGTAGATCCCCGAAGAGTCCTTGTCACCGGTGTAAGAGGCGCTGACCACCTGCACACCGTCACCAAAGATCGTCTCGGCCATTTCTACCGCCGACGCACGATCGTCTATAGGGATTTCAACGCCCCTGACCATACTGCCCACCTCATGTACGTCCAAGGTCAGCACACGCCAAGAATCGGCTTTTCCGGTGGTCCGGTCTGACACGTCGCGGCTTGTTTTTTGTGCCTGCTAACGTGTCGGGCAATTTGCCCAGCTGCTCTTTTGCCCTGCCTCGGGTCATTTATTAAGGATCAACTAACACGTTTCTTTCGCTTTGTTAAGAATTTCCGTCATCGATCATGCCCCGAGGACAAACTTTTTTCCGGGCGCGGGTTTGCGGTTACAAACCGTGCAGGCTAGGTCTGTCGAAACGTCACAGGAAACCCTAAATGCTGCAAAACTCCGCCCCGACCGACCCCGTTGACCTGACCGCGCAACTGGTGCGCTGCTCCTCGGTCACCCCCGAAGAAGGCGGCGCGCTGCAACTGCTTGAGCGTCTGCTCGCCGACGCGGGCTTCTCCTGCACCCGCGTGGATCGCAACGGCATCGCCAACCTTTACGCCCGCTGGGGCGACAAGAAGGCCACCCGCAGCTTCGGCTTCAACGGCCATACCGACGTGGTGCCGGTGGGCGATGCAGAAGCCTGGACCGCCGATCCCTTCGGCGCCGAGATTCGCGACGGCCAACTTTGGGGCCGTGGGGCCACCGACATGAAATCCGGCGTCGCCGCATTCGCAGCCGCCGCCATCGACTTCGTCCGCGACACGCCTCCCGAAGGCGCGGTGATCCTTGCCATCACCGGCGACGAGGAAGGCGATGCACGCGACGGCACGCTTGCCCTGCTCGACTGGATGGAAACCGAAGGCGAGGCAATGACCGCCTGCCTTGTCGGAGAACCCACATGCCCCGAAACCATGGGTGAGATGATGAAGATCGGCCGGCGCGGTTCGTTGTCCGCCTGGATCACGCTCACCGGCGTGCAGGGCCATTCCGCCTATCCGCACCGCGCTTGCAACCCGCTGCCGGCAATGGCGCGGCTGGTGGATCGCCTGTCGTCGCACAGTCTGGACGAGGGAACCGACCATTTCGACCCTTCGACGCTGGCCGTGGTGACCATCGACACCGGCAACCCGACGACCAACGTGATCCCGGAGTCCACGCGCATGACCGTGAACATCCGCTACAACGATTCCCATAGCGGCAACAGCCTGACGAACTGGCTGCAATCGGAACTCGATGACGTTTGCGCCGAGTTCGGCGTGCGCGGCGACATGCAGGTCAAGAACTCCGGCGAAAGCTTCCTCACCCCGCCCGGCCCTCTGTCAAAGCTTGTGTCGAGCGCGGTCGAGGCCGAAACCGGCGTCACGCCCGTCCTGTCCACGAGCGGCGGCACCTCGGACGCGCGCTTCGTCAAGGATCACTGCCCGGTCGTGGAATTCGGCCTCGTGGGCCAGACCATGCACCAGGTCGACGAACGGGTCGAGGTGGCTCAGATCGAACAGCTCAAGGCAATCTATGCCCGCGTTCTGAAAGACTATTTCGCGTGATCCGGCGACAGCTTGTCGTCATGCTGAAAGACCCGCGCCCGGGCCGGGTGAAAACCCGCCTGGCCCGCGATATCGGCACGGTTGACGCAACCTGGTGGGTCCGCCACCAGACCGCCGGCCTGCTGCGCCGCCTGCGCGATCCCCGCTGGAACCTCGTGCTGGCCGTCGCCCCGGACGTTGCGGGCCTCACCAGCCGCGCCTGGCCTGCCGATCTTGAGCGCAGACCCCAGGGCCCCGGCGACCTCGGTGCCCGCATGGCCCGAGTCATGCGGACCCGCCCGCCCGGCCCGGTCTGCATCGTCGGCGGCGACATTCCCGGCATCACCCGCGCCCATATCGCCCGCGCCTTTGCCACGCTCGGACGGCAGGACGCGGTCTTCGGCCCGGCCCCCGATGGTGGCTACTGGTTGATCGGGATGAAACGCACCAGCGCCGTTCCCCCGAATTTCCTGCAAGGCGTCCGGTGGTCCACCGAACATGCGCTGGCCGACAGCAGGGAGACCTTGCCGGGCGCGCGCATTGGTCTTGTCGATACGTTGCAGGACGTGGATACGATCAAGGACCTGAAAGCACTGTGACCGGTTTCGCCACGGGCAAGGCCCGCGTCGACCGGCTGGGGGTTTCACCCCCAGACCCCCGAGAGTATTTCCGGCAAGAAAAAGAAGGTGCGGCGGGCCGCGTCGGCAATCTTCGCATGGAACGCACCCCACCTTCGTGCTAGGTGCCATTGCATGAGCGAATTGCCCTCCAAATCACAGGTCCTGCAATGGATCTCGGACAATCCGACCCTGACCTCCAAGCGGGACATCGCCAAGGCGTTCGGCATCAAGGGGGCGGCGCGGATCGACCTCAAGCGCATCCTGAAGGAGCTCGAGGCCGAGGGGCATCTGGAAAAGCGCAAGAAAACCTATCGCGACCCCGACAAGCTGCCACCCGTGAGCGTGCTGCAAGTCAGTGACCAGACCCCCGATGGAGAGCTGCTGGCGCGCCCGCTGGAATGGCATGGCGAGGGGGTGGAACCGGTCGTCCTGCTGATCCCCCGCGCCAGCGATCCCGCGCTCGGCCCCGGCGACCGCATCCTGGGCCGCCTGCAAGAGGTCAAGGGCGAGGCGCATCACTACGAGGCGCGACTCATTCGCCGGATCGGGACCAACCCGCGCAAGGTGCTGGGCATCTTCAAGAAAACCGCCGAGGGCGGGCGCATCCTGCCGATCGACAAGGGCGACGGCAAGGAATGGACCGTGGCACCCTCCGCCACAGGCGGCGCCAAGGATGGCGAGTTGGTCGAGGCCGAACAGGCCGGGCCCAAGGGACGCATGGGCCTGCCGCAGGCCCGCATCCTGGACCGGTTGGGCGACCCGACCGCGCCCAAGGCCGTGTCGCTCATCGCCATCCATCAGCACGGCATTCCCGACGATTTCCCCGATGACGTCATCGCCGAGGCCGACGCACAGAAACCGCAAGGCCTCAAGGGCCGCGAAGACCTGCGCGACCTGCCGCTCGTCACCATCGACCCCGCCGACGCCCGCGACCACGACGATGCCGTCTGGGCCCATCCCGACGACGACCCCAAAAATGAGGGCGGGCACGTCATCTGGGTCGCCATCGCCGATGTCGCCTGCTACGTCACCCCCGGCTCGGCCCTCGATGCCGAGGCCCGCAAGCGCGGCAACTCCAGCTATTTCCCCGATCGCGTCGTGCCGATGCTGCCCGACCGGCTGTCCGGCGATCTCTGTTCGCTGCACGAAGGCGTGCCCCGCGCCTGCATCGCCGTGCGCATGCAGGTCGACGCCCACGGGACAAAGATCGGCCACCGCTTCGTGCGCGGCCTGATGCGCTCCGCCGCCTCGCTCACCTACCAGCAGGTACAGGCTGCCCGCGACGGCGACCCGGACGACAAATGCGGCCCCCTCATGGACGAGGTCATAAACCCGCTTTACGAGGCGTTCGCCGCCCTGCAGGAGGCGCGCGCCAACCGCCAACCGCTCGACCTCGACCTGCCCGAACGCAAGGTCGTGCTCAGCGACGAAGGCAAGGTCACCTCCGTCAACTTCGCCGACCGCCTCGATGCCCACAAGCTGATCGAGGACATGATGGTGCTGGCCAACGTGGCCGCCGCCGAGACGCTGATTGCCAAGAAATCCCCGCTCCTGTTTCGCGTCCACGAGGAACCACCGCCAGAGAAGCTCGACACCCTGCGCGAAGTGGCCGAGGCCGCGGGCCTGACGCTGGCCAAGGGCCAGGTGCTGAAGACAGCTCACCTTAACCAGCTACTGCACGGGGCGGCGGGCACGGACCACGTCGAAGTCATCAACCTCGCCACCCTGCGTTCCATGACGCAGGCCTATTATGCACCCTCCAACTTCGGGCATTTCGGCCTCGCCCTGCAATCTTACGCGCATTTCACTTCGCCCATCCGGCGCTATGCCGACCTGATCGTACACCGGGCGCTCATATCGGCGCATGGCTGGGGCGAGGACGGCCTGTCGAAATCCGACGAGGAGCGCCTGCAAAGCATCGGCGAGCATATCTCGGAAACCGAGCGCCGCTCGATGATGGCCGAGCGCGACACCAATGACCGCTACCTCGCCGCCTTCCTGTCGGAACGCGTGGGCGAGGAATTCACCGGGCGGATCAGCGGCATCGCCAAGTTCGGCGCCTTTGTCCGGCTGGACGAGACCGGCGCCGACGGCCTCATCCCGATGCGCGCGCTTGGCAACGAGTATTTCCACCTCGACCGCGACCGCGGCACCCTGATGGGGTCCGACACCGGCATGGTCATCGGACTCGGTCAGCGCGTCGTCGTCCGCCTCAGCGAGGCGGCACCTGTCACCGGCGGTCTCGCGCTCGACCTCGTGCGGCTCGACGGCAAGACGATCACGCCCGGCGGTTCGGACACGCCCCGCAAGGGGCGGGGACGCGGCAAGCCCAAGGGCGGGCGCGGCGGCCCCAAGCGCAAGCTGGCGCGCGAAAAGCACAAGTCCGACAAGACCAAGCGCAAGGTCTCACGCAAGCGTCGCTAAGGCGTTTCCGGGATGAATTGAAACGCTTTTCGCTGCCTCTTCGAACGCAGAAAACAATGCATTTTCATAACTGCCCCGGAAACGCCGCTAGATGCTCGCCAACAGCCAGACAATATAAGCAGCGTAGGCCGCCAGCAGCACGGCCCCCTCACGCCGATCGATCCGCGCGCCGGTAAAGGCGAACGCCACGAACACCACCGCCGACCCCACCAACACGGCCAGGTCCACCCCCGTGATCGGCAAGGGTGCGGCCATCGGCACCACCAAGACCGTCGCCCCCAGTATGCCGAGGATGTTGAAGATGTTGCTGCCGATGATGTTCCCGAACGCCACCTCGCCGTGCCCCTTGCGGGCCGCCAGCACCGAGGTCACTAGCTCCGGCATCGACGTGCCTATTGCCACCACGGTCAATCCGATCACCGCGTCGCTCATCCCCAGCATCTGCGCCAGCCCCACGGCCCCGGACACCAGGAACCGCGCCCCGGCCAGGATAACAACCAGCCCGATCAACAGCCCCAGCGCCGCACGGCCCGCCCGCACCGGCGCTTCGGGCAACAAATCGCCTTCCGCGGCATACACCTCGCCCGCCGCCGTCGGCCCCTTGCGCTCTGCCATGAAGGTAAAGGCCAGGTAGCCCGCCAGCGCGAGCACGAGCCCCAGCCCGGCCAAGCGCCCCATCTCGCCGCTCATTACCAGCGCCGCACAGACCAACGTCGCGCCCAGCATCACGGCCCCGTCCCGCGCCAGTGCCCGCCGCGCCACAAGAATGGGCGAGATCAAGGCCGCAATCCCCACGATCAACAGCGTATTGCCGATATTGCTGCCCACCACGTTGCCCAGCGCGATCCCCGGCGCACCGACCCACGCCGCCTGCAAGCTGGTCACCAGTTCCGGCGCCGAGGTGCCAAACCCCACGATGGTCAGCCCGATCACAAGCGGCGACACGCCTATCCCCCGCGCCAGTTGCACCGCGTTGCGCACCAGCAATTCACCGCCAAGGATCAGGCCTGCAAGCCCGGCGATCACGAAGACGATATCCAATTCAGGTAACTCCAATCCCGCGCATCAGACGCGTTGCAGCGAATCTGAGCAGGCTCCGTCCCAATTCAAGACGACACTGGAAAGATTTCGCTGCCGTGACAGGTTCATCGCGTCGCCTGCGGCCAAACTATGCTGACAAATCTTGTCACCATGTGGCAGCATACTCCGCGCCATGACCCGGACTGAACGCCTTTTCAAATTGATGCAGGCCCTACGCATCGTGCCGCCCCCCGCCACGGCGCAGGCGCTGGCGGACCGGCTCGACGTGACCGCTCGCACGATCTATCGCGACATCGACGCCCTTCGCGGTCTTGGCGCCGTGATCGACGGTGCGGCGGGCTTCGGCTACCGCCTGATCGAGGACGCCGCCCTGCCCCCGCTCAACTTTGACGAGGACGAACTCGAGGCGCTTGTGTTGGGCCTGCGCGAGGTCGAAGAGGTGGGCGACAGCACCTTGGCTGAAGCCGCGCAATCGGCGCTGGCCAAGCTGCGCGCCCGCCTGCCGCAGGCGCAGGCGCACCGGCTGGATCACGCCGTGCTCTCGGCCCGCCGCTTTACCCCTCTGCCGCAATCCGGCGTCGACACCGCCCGCCTGCGCCGCGCCACGTGGGAGGAAAAGACCATCCGTTTCGACTATTCCGACGCCGAGGGCCGCGAAACCACGCGCGAGGTCGACCCGTTGTCGGTCGTCCTCATGCAATCCTCGCTCTGCCTTCTGGCCTTCTGCCACCTGCGCGACGATTTCCGCGCCTTCCGCCTCGACCGGATGCACGGGCTGGAACTGACCGGCGCGTCCTTCCGCCCCCGCCGCGCGATCCTCCTGCGCGAATGCCTTGCCGCCATGACCTGCGACACGGCCTGAAGAACGGCGACACTTCGCCCGGCCCCATCATTGAACACTTTTGAAACACTCTGTTTCAGGCTATGCTCCAATCAAACCCATCCAAAAGGGGCGAGCAATGTTTGTCAGGTATCTCTTTCCAGTTCTGGGCGCTGCCCTTCTGTCCGGCGGCGCGGCGGCCACGGCCCTCGAATCGTCGATCCGGCCCGTCGTACGGCCCGCAGCGGCTCAGGCGGCCACGCCGACGCCCCAGGTCACACGAATCGCCGTCTCGACCAAGTCCCTTCGCCCGAAATTGCGCCCCGAAGCCTTGAGCGAAAGCACAGGCGAGGCGCAGGTCACCCGCGTCTCCAACCCCGCCTTCGACAATTGGGTCCGCTCGTTCCGCGGTCGCGCCCTGTCGCGCGGGATCAGGGCGCAGGTCTTCGACGCCGCTTTCCGCGGCATCAACTATAACGCGGACGTGGTCTCAAAAGACCGCAACCAGGCCGAGTTCAAACGCCAGATCTGGGATTACCTCGACAGCGCCGCCTCGCCCGAACGTGTCGGCATGGGCCAAAACGCCTTGCGCCGCCACCGCCGCGCCCTGAACCGGATCGAACAGGCCTACGGCGTCGAGGCCGAGGTCGTCACCGCCGTCTGGGGCCTGGAAAGCAAGTACGGCACCCGCATGGGCGACATCCCCGTGATAGAGGCGATCTCGACGCTGGCCTTCGACGGCCGCCGGGGCGATTTCTTCGAGAAACAGCTAATGGCGGCGCTGAAGATCCTGCAGAACGGCGACACCACGCCGCGAAACTTCACCGGCTCCTGGGCCGGCGCGATGGGCCATACGCAGTTCATTCCCACATCGTATGAAGCCTATGCCGTGGATTTCACAGGTGACGGGCGCCGCGACATCTGGTCCAATGATCCCTCCGACGCGCTCGCCTCCACCGCCGCCTATCTCAAGCGTTTCGGCTGGCGCAAGGGCATGCCCTGGGGCGTCGAAGTGCGCGTGCCCAATGGCGCCCGCTTCGGCAACACGAGCCGGATGCCCTCGCAATGGGCCGCGCAGGGCGTCGTCGGCGTCGATGGCCGCCCGGTGCGCGACTACGGCTCGGCCCGCATCCTGCAACCGGCGGGGCCTGCCGGCGCGTCCTTCATGGTCTTTTCCAATTTCGACGTGATCAAGCGCTACAACAATGCCGACGCCTACGCGATCGGCGTCGGGCACCTGTCCGACCGCATCAAGGGCGGCCCCGCGATCCAGGCCAGTTGGCCGCGCGGCTATACCCCCGTCAGCTTCGAGGAACGCAAGGAAATCCAGCGCCGGCTGAAGCAGATGGGCTATCCGCTGGAAAAGATCGACGGCATCATCGGGCCGAACACGTCCAAGTCGATCATGGGCTTCCAGCAAAGCGCGGGCATGAAGGTTGACGGCTACGCCTCGCGCGAGGTGCTCAACCGCCTGCGGTCGCGCTGACCATGTGCACCCGCCCCGGAATGCGCAGCGCGCCGTCCGGGGTCTCGAACGCTTTCAAGGCCTCGCGCAGCTTCGCCGCCACGGCGACATAGTCCTTGCGACCACCGCCCATGTCCTTGACGATCCTCCCGGCGGGCCCTTCGCGTGACGCGAAGGTGGCATTCTGCTCAAGGTCGCCAATGGGCGTCAGCGTGATTTCTTCCGTGGTCAGCCCGATCCCCTCGAACCCGGCCTGCCCCAGAATATCCCGCACGTAATCCGCCTCTGAAAATGCCATCGGCCCCGGCGCACGCGGGTCCTGTTGTGGGGGCGCGCCAACCACGGCCTTCGCCGCCTCGGCAGGGATGCGAAACCAGGGGTTGCCGTCCATCCCGGCCCAGCACACGAAGGTCATGCGCCCGCCCGGTTTCAACGCGCCCCGCATGTTGGCAAAGGCTGCCACGGGATCGGAAAAGAACATCACGCCAAAGCGCGACACCAGGTGATCCGCCGCCATGTCGCCGAACGGATGCACCTGCGCATCGGCCAAAAGGCAGGTCGCATTGGTCACGCCCTCTGACTCCAGCCGCTCTTTCGCCAGCTCCAGCATCGGCTCCGACACGTCCAGCCCGATCACGTGGCCGCCCTCGCCCACGAGCTCCACCGCGGCGATCAACCCAGCGCCTGTGCCGCAGCCGATATCGACCACGCGGCTCCCGGTTTGCAGTCCTGCCCGCGCCAGCAACAAGTCCAGCACCGGCGCCATCAGCCCATCGAACATTGCCTGTTCACGCACCCAGACCTCGCCCGCCTTGCCCGACCAATGCTCGGCCTGCTCGGTATTGACGATCGCACTCATTTTGCGCGTCCCGCGGCCATTACGCACAGGATCTCGAACATGATCGACACGCCCAGAAAGGCCGTGTTCCCACTGGCATCGAACGGCGGCGACACTTCGACCATGTCGGCGCCCACGATATTGACGCCCTCAAGTTCCCGGCAGACCTGCAACGCCTCGTACGAGTTCGGACCGCCCACTTCGGGTGTGCCGGTCCCGGGCGCAAAGGTCGGATCTACGAAGTCGATGTCGTAGGACACGTAAGCGGGCTTATCCCCCACGATCTCACGCGCCTCGGCCATCACGTCGGCCACGCCTCGTTCGAAGAACTCCTCGATCAGGATCAGCCGGATGCCCTCGGCGCGGGCGAAATCGCGGTCCTCGGAATCGTACATGCTGCCGCGCAGCCCGATCTGGACCACGCGCTTGGGGTCCAGCAGACTCTCCTCCACCGCGCGGCGGAAGGGCGTGCCGTGGGTGTACATCTGGCCGTTGAAATAGCTGTGAAAAAGGTCCGTATGGCTGTCGAAATGCACCATGCCCAGGGGGCCGTTTTTGGCGACCGCACGCAGCACCGGCAGGCTGGTCAGGTGATCGCCCCCCGCCGTCAGCGGCGTGATCCCGGCATCCACGACGCCTTGGTAAAAGTTCGTGATCCGCTCCATGCTGTCCGCGATATCAGCGGGGTTCGGCCCTACATCGCCCAGATCGGCACAGTTCAGCGCCTCGAACGGCCGCACGCCGCTCACCGCATGCTGCGCCCGGATCATGGTGGACGCATCGCGCAACTGCCGCGGCCCGTGGCGTGGCCCGGGGCGGTTCGTCGTTCCGCTGTCCCAAGGCACCCCGATGATCCCCACATCCACGTCGCCATACCGCGCATGATCCGGCAGCAGATGCGGCAACCGCATGAAGGTCGGCACACCGGCGAAACGCGGCAGCTCGAACCCGGAAACAGGCTGAAAGAACGGGTCACTCATGGCTTTGTCTCCAATCTCTTGCGGCCCGTCACCGGCCCGTCCCCCTGCGCCTCGATCCGCGCGATGGCCTTTTGCAATGGTTCATAAGCGACGGCCATGTGATACGCATTGGCATGCAGGATCGTCTCGGGGTCAACCACCCATGCCACATGCCCTTTCCAGAACAGCAAATCGCCACGCTGCAACGGCGCGTCTTCGGGCAGCGCCTCACCAAGCTCCGCCTCCTGCATGTCGCTGTCGCCGGGGCAGGCCACGCCGCAGGCCAGGCACCCGACCTGCACCAGCCCCGAACAATCGATCCCCAGCGCCGAGTTCCCGCCCCACACATAGGGCGTGCCCACAAGTCGCTCTGCCACGCCCACTGGATCGGCTTCGACCGCGCGGGCCACGCGCAAATGCACCGCCGGGACGTACATCCGGCCCTCCGGTGCCAAGATCTCGGCCCAACGCCCCTCGGTGCCGGTCACGCTCACCCAGGCCCCAAGGCTCAGCGCAAGATGCTCGGTCTTCGCCTTGAAATCCGGCTCCCCCAGCGCATAGGACATTCGCGCCCGCACCACATGGTTCGGCGGCCCTTTCGGCAAGGCAAGATCACCGGCCCCGATATACCCCGCATACCCATCGCGCAGCGCATAGCCAAAGACCCAGCCGTCCCGCTCCTCCAGCTGGCGCACACCCTCGCCAAAGACCAGTTCACGCTCGCGCTTGCCCTCCGGCTCCGACAGGATTGGCGTGACAGGCACGATCACCTGCCGGTCTTCGCCTTCCACGAACAACTCCGCCTCGACCTGTCCCAGAAGGCCCGCATCGGCCACGCGGCCGTTGGAATGCAGCCGCCGGCGGTCGGTCACAGCGTCAGCACCTCGGGCAAAGCCTCAAGCAGCGCCCGTGCGCCCATACCTACCCCGCCTTTGGGACGACCCGGCGCAGCACTCTGGCTCCAGCCGTAGATGTCGAAATGCGCGTATCGCGTAGCCCCGGCGAACCGCCGCAGGAACAGCGCCGCCGTGATCGCCCCGGCAAACCCGCCCTTGGGCGCGTTGTCCAGATCGGCAATCCCCGGCTCGATCATAGCCTCGTAGGGCTCATGGAACGGCAGGCGCCAGACAGGGTCTGCCACCTCCAACGCCGCCGCGTCCAGCGCGCCGGACAGCACCCCGTCATCGGTGAAATACGGCGCGATATCCGGCCCCACCGCCACCCGTGCGGCCCCGGTCAGCGTCGCCATCGAGATCATCAGGTCCGGTTCATCCTCGGCCCCAAAGCTCAGCGCATCGGCCAGCACAAGCCGCCCTTCGGCGTCGGTGTTGTTGATTTCCACCGTCATGCCATTGCGTGCGGTCAGGATGTCGCCGGGGCGAAATGCATTGCCGCTGACGGAATTTTCCACCGCCGGGATCAGCACCCGCAAGCGCACCGGCAGCTTCAGCGCCATGATCATCCGCGCCAGCCCCAGCACCGTCGCGGCGCCGCCCATGTCCTTCTTCATCAGACCCATGCTGGCCCCGGGCTTCAGGTTCAGCCCCCCGGTGTCGAAACACACGCCCTTGCCCACAAGCGTCAGGTTGGGCCCCGTATCGCCCCAGCGCATGTCGATCAGCCTGGGTGCTTGATCGGCGGCGCGCCCCACCGTGTGGATCATCGGAAAGTTTTCGTCCAGCAGCGCCTCGCCGCGAATGACCTCGATCACCGCGCCCTGCTCCTTGGCCAGGTCGGCGCAGGCCGCCTCCAGCTCGACCGGCCCCATATCCGACGCGGGCGTGTTGATCAGGTCGCGCGTCAGCGCCTCGCCGGCGGCAATCGCCTCCAGCCGGGCCGCATCGACCCCCTCGGGGGCCACAAGCGTCGCCTTGGCGGGTTTCTGATCCTTGTAGCGGTCAAAGGCATAGCCCGCGAACAGCCAGCCCAGCGCCTCTTCCGCGGCCCGCTCCGGCGCCAGCCCTTCCAGACGATAGACCCCCTCGGGCAGGCTCGCGGCCTGCCCGGCAAGGTGAAACCGCCCCCGCCTGCGTGCGGCCTCGGTACCATAGCCTGCCAACGCCATCTCCGGCGCGCCATTACCATCCGGCACCAGCAGCGACTGGCCCAGCCCGCCGGTGAATCCCGCCGCATTCACCCATGTCGTCACATTGGCGGACTGGCCTGACAGCCAATCCTCCAGCGCGTCCTGTTCGATCACGTGAAGCGGAAGGGCATCAGCCCCGTCCGGTGCAAACTCAAGCGGCATGGCGCATGTCCCGGGATGGTTTCGTTCCCGCTCAGCCTAGCCTTAAGCGCCGCACCTGCAAGGCCTCAGACAGAATAATCCTGCACGTCCCAGATTTCATGCAAAGAGCTCTCGCCGATCCTGAGCAACCGCGCGAGCGTGGCCGCCACCGCTACCTTGTCACACAGGTCGATGCTCAGCGTCACGTCCCGTGCCACGCCCGCCAGCTTGCTCATCCCGACCTGCTCGGCAATGGCGATCAGGCTCCGGGCGCTCTTGCGCATGTCCTGTACCTGGTTGCGGCGAAAGCACCGCTCTGTATGCGACAAGCGCACCGCCACTTCTTCCAGTGCACGGCAGACGACATCCTCGGCCCCGGCCTCGCCGAGTTGAAGGTAAAGCTGCTCCAGCCACCCCTGGTCCAGCTGCACGACCTCGGTCTGGTTCAAAAGAGTAATTCTTTCCACGGTCTTTCCCACATTTCCATGCCCCCTCGGCAGGGCCAACCATACCGGCAAAGCCTTTTGAATTGGTTTGCCGCCGACCAATTTCTATCTCGAATTCTTCTAGAATCCAGATTATCACCGTTAGGAACCGTGACAGATCCAAAGGCGCCACCATGAAGAGAGTCCGCCCGCTCCCCAGCTATCTCGTGCAACGCTACAAGGGCTGGAAGGCCACGAAATACCAGGACAACCAGGCCTGGTACCGCCACCTGGCGCAAGAAGGCCAGCACCCCCGCGCGATGGTCATCTGCTGCTGCGACAGCCGCGTGCATGTCACCGCCATCTTCGGTGCCGACCAGGGCGAATTCTTTTTGCACCGCAACATCGCCAACCTCGTGCCGCCCTTCACCCCCGACGGCCAGCAGCACGGCACCTCGGCGGCGGTGGAATACGCCGTCACCGCGCTAAAGGTCGCGCACGTCATCGTGCTGGGCCATTCCAATTGCGGCGGCGTGCGCGGCTGCGACGCGATGTGCTCGGGCGAGGCGCCGGAACTCAACGACAAGACCAGCTTCGTGGGCCGCTGGATGGATATCCTGCGCCCCGGCTACGAACGCGTGAAAAAGATCAAGGATACCGAAGAACGCGTGGCGGCATTGGAAAAGCAGGCCGTGCTCGTCAGCCTCGAAAACCTCGTCACCTTCCCCTTCGTGGCAGCAGCCATCGAATCGGGCAACCTCACCCTGCACGGCCTCTGGCACGATATCGGCGAAGGCGTGATCGAGCATTACCTGCCCGAGGAAAAAGGCTTCGTCCCGGTCTAGCTGCCGCGCGCCGCATGCACCGTGCCCGCGTGGGCGGCGCATGCGGCTTTTCGGGCCGCGAACCGCCTCAGCGTAGCATCATGCCATCCGGCCATTGGATCGTGTGCTCCAGGCGGATCTCCTGCGTATCGCCCGCGCCCAGCTCGAACTCCCACGCCATCACGCCGCGTTTGTCGTCGACGCCCTCCTCGGTCGGGGCGGGGCTGGCCTCCCAGTTGATCTTGAGGTCCTCCTGCTCGGAATAGGGCACCCGGTCCAGCACCCGCAACGCCCAGCTCTCGCCGGTCAGGTTTTCGACCTCGATGCGCACCGTCTCGGAGATCCGGTTGGATTTCGAGATCACGCCGCGGTCGCCCTCGGCCCGGTCCTCGACCGTACGCGTCAGGCGCAGCCCCTCGATCGGGCCAAAGGACAGTTCCGCCTCTTCGCCCGCCGAAATCAGATCAAGGTGCCGCTGCCCCACGAAGCGCCCGTCCAGGTAAAAGCTCGCCTCTGCGGTGGGCAGGATCAGCTCGCCCATGTCGTTGGTGAACTCCGCCACCAGGAACGCGCTGGGGTCGTTCAGCGGCACCGCCTTGGCGACCGTTTCGGCCTGCGTCTCCAGCGTGCCCAGCGCAAGGCGTACCCGGTCCGCCCCAGTGGCGACCGACACCGTGCCCGGATAGCTGTAGGTCACGGACAGCCCGTCGAAATCGGCGGCAGCGGCGACAGGCTCGGGCATGACCGCCATCGCCTCTTCCTTGGCGGCCCCCGCCGCCATGTTCGACTCGGCGGCACTGCGCGCCAGCGGGATGGGCGGTTGCGGCATCTGCTCCTCGTAGATCCGGCGCAGCCATGGCCACACCTCGCTCGGGGCGGTCTGCTCGCTGGGGCGCACGGTCGACAGGGTCAGTTCCGCCGCCTGCCAGTTCTCGCCCGTCGACTGCGCCACGTAGGCGCCCCGTTCCAGCGTCAGCGTGCCGCTGCTCCGATCCAGCCGCAGGTCATAGACAGGCTCCCACCCGGCCGCGTCGGTGTTGTAGGTCACCGTCAGCACGCCCTCGGCGGCGGCCTCGGCGCTGACGGCGACCGCCAGCATCGCGCGGTCCTCGTCCTCGGGCACGAGCGCGGCCTCGGCCTGTTTCGCACGCTCCAGCTCTTCTTCCAGATCTTCCAGCGACCGCGCCACTGCATCGGCGCGCCGCTCGGCATCCTGAGCGTTGCGAAGCGCCGCCAAGGTCTCTTCTCCGATCATCGCCGACAGGTCGCGCAACTCGGCAATGTCCAGCTCGGTCACGCCCTCTCCTTCGCCCAGTTTCTCAAGAAACGCTACTCGCGCCCGCGCCGCCTCGGCCTCCAGTCGGATCGTCTCGACCGCGGCGCGGGCATCCCGCAACTCGTCTTCCAGCCGCTCCACCTCGGCGCGGGCGGCCTGCAACGCGGCGGTGTCTTCCTCGGTGCGCGGCGGCACGAAATCGCGTCGCGTCGTGACGCTGCCCATCGCCGCGCCCTCGACCGCCACGCGAACAGAAGCGAGCGGCGTCGACCGCGGCAAATCCGTCAGGATCAGCTGATGCTGACCCGCCGGGATGCTGTAAGGCACCTGCCGCGTAATGGTGGCGCCTTGCGGGTAAAGCGTGACCGCGCCCACGTCACTCGACAGGGCGAAGTCTTCGGCCAGCGCGGGAAACGGCAGGGCGGCAAGGATGATCAGGGAAAGCGAACGCATGGTGTCTACTCCAGGATAATTGGCCGGATGATCGGTCTCTCATGTGACGCGCGCAAGTCCGCCGTTCTTGGCCGCACCGTGAAATTTTTTCACGAAAAGAAAACGCGCCGCCCTTGGGAAAGGACGGCGCGGCCGGAATTTCACAGCGATGGTAGGGGCTTAGCCCTTCTGCAACACCCGGTTGCCCAGCGTTTCCGCGATCTGCACCGCGTTCAACGCCGCGCCCTTGCGCAGGTTGTCGCTGACGCACCACAGGTTGATGCCGTTGTCGATCGTGCTGTCCTGCCGGATGCGGCTGATGAAGGTGGCGAAATCGCCCACGCATTCGATCGGCGTGACGTATCCGCCGTCCTCGCGCTTGTCGACGACCATGATACCCGGCGCCTCGCGCAGGATGTCGCGCGCCTCGTCCTCGTCCAGGAACTCCTCGAACTCGATATTCACCGATTCCGCGTGGCCTACGAACACCGGCACCCGCACGCAGGTCGCCGTGACCTTGATCTTTGGGTCCACGATCTTTTTCGTCTCGACCACCATCTTCCATTCTTCCTTGGTCGACCCGTCTTCCATGAAGACATCGATATGCGGAATGACGTTGAAGGCGATCTGCTTCTGGAACTTCTTCGGCGGCACTTCGTCCGTGGGGTTGTAGATCGACTTGGTCTGGTCCCACAGCTCGTCGACGCCTTCCTTGCCCGCGCCCGAGGTCGCCTGGTACGTGCTGACCACCACCCGCTTGATCTTCGCGCGGTCATGCAGCGGCTTCAGCGCCACGACCATCTGAGCAGTGGAACAGTTCGGGTTCGCGATGATGTTCTTTTTGGTATAGCCCATGATCGCATCCGGGTTCACCTCCGGCACGATCAGCGGCACATCGGCATCATAGCGGTACAGCGACGAGTTATCGATCACCACGCAGCCCGCCTTGGCCGCGATCGGCGCGTATTTCTTGGTGGCCTCCGAGCCGATGGCAAACAGCGCCATATCCCAGCCAGTGAAATCGAACCCGTCGATGTCCTTGGTTTTCAATGTCTGATCGCCAAAGCTGACCTCTGTGCCGATGGACCGGCGGCTGGCAAGTACCGCGATCTCGTCGACAGGGAACTGGCGCTCGGCCAGGATGTTCAGCATTTCGCGGCCCACGTTGCCCGTGGCGCCCGCGACGACGATTTTGTAACCCATCTTGGGAAATCCTCTTCGGTTCGGGTCTCTTTGCGCCGCTCATACCGCAGTGCAGCGCGATGTTAAAGGGGCTCCACAGGGCTCACGGAGCATGTCATTTCGATATTTCTAGAAATATGGCTTGCAAGCGACGCTAATTTCGATAATTCTAGAAACATGAAACAAACCTCGATTCCCGACCTCGATCTCGCCCTCACCGCCTCGACCTTTGCCGCGCTGGGCTCCGAACAACGTCTCGCCGTGCTGCGCACCCTCGTGCGCGCCGGTCCCGAAGGGCTGCGCATCGGCGAGTTGGGTGAACGCGCCGGGGTTGCAGGCTCGACCCTGACCCATCACATGAAGATTCTGGCGCAGGCCGGGCTCGTACGGCAGGAAAAACAGGGCCGCAGCATCATCTGCGCCGCTGTCGCCTATGACGAGTTGCACGCGCTGGCCGACTTTCTGCTGCGCGAATGCTGTGCCGACAGGGACCATTGCGCGCACGATGATCCAAAGGACCACGACCATGGCTGACATTTCCGCCACCACCCTGCGCCGCAGATGGGCGAGCCTCGACAAGGCGTGGCTGGCGCTGGCGCTGATCCTCTCCGCCGTGGCCGTGCTTGACCCGCCGCAATTCTGGCCGACAGTGACCTTCACCGCGGGCGCGCTCCTGCACACCGCGCCCTTCATCGTCTTCGCCGTCCTCGCCGTGGCCTACATGAAGGCCACCGGCGCCGAGACCCTGCTGGCCAAGGCCTTCGAGGGGCGGCAGGTTCGCATGATCTTCCTCGCGGCTCTCCTGGGCGGCCTGTCGCCCTTCTGCTCGTGCGAGGTCATTCCCTTCATCGCCGCCATGCTG
Source organism: Roseovarius sp. SK2 (assembly GCF_028807495.1). Lineage (NCBI taxonomy): Bacteria > Pseudomonadati > Pseudomonadota > Alphaproteobacteria > Rhodobacterales > Roseobacteraceae > Roseovarius > Roseovarius sp. SK2. The sequence continues at coordinate 7,749 of NZ_JARAMK010000018.1, read as the reverse complement.
GCGCTCGGCGCGCCGCTTGGGGCCGTGATGGCCTTCTGGCTTGCCTCGCCGCTGATGGACCCGGCCATGTTCCTCATCACCTCCGGAACGATCGGCTGGGATTTCGCCGTCGCCAAGGCCGCCGCCGCGGTGGGTGTTGGCCTCATGGGCGGCTTCGTCACCATGGCGCTCGCCCGCTCGCCCCTATTCGCCGACCCCCTGCGCGAAAACCGCCAGACCGGCGGGTGCTGCGGTGCGAAGAAGCCGTTCCAAGGCAGCCCTGTCTGGCGTTTCTGGGCCGAAGACGAGCGCACCGCCACCTTCCGCGAGAACGTCATCGACAACGGCATCTTCCTGCTGAAATGGCTGACGCTGGCCTACGTGATCGAGGCGGTGATGCTGCAATACATCCCCGCCGAAACCATCGCCACGGTGCTGGGCGGCGACGGCATCGGAACGATCCTTCTCGGGGCGCTTGTCGGCGCGCCGGCCTACCTCAACGGCTATGCCGCCGTGCCGCTGGTCGATGCCCTGCTGGCGCAAGGCATGAGCCAAGGTGCCGCGATGAGCTTCGTCATCGCAGGCGGCGTCAGTTGCATCCCCGCCGCCATCGCCGTCTGGGCGCTAGTCAAGCCACGGATTTTCTTTGCCTATTTCGGCTTCGGGCTCACCGGCGCCGTTCTGGCCGGGATGGCGTGGCACGCCGTCGCCTGATCCTGCAAGACCCCTTCACCTCGACCACGCGGCGCGAGAGCTTCCCGGGCTTTCGCGCCGCTTCCTCGTTTTTTCTTACCATGCACACAAATTTGCCCCGATTTGTTGTCACATCGTGGACAATTCCGACATAATGTACGGGATCATGGCTAACGCAGCCGCAACAAAACCTCGCTAAACGAGGGTCAAGAGCAGCGACGGAGCTTCTGGATGCTCGAGTTCGACAATGTCAGCAAGTCCTTCTGGACGGGCACCCAGCGCAAGGTGATCCTTGACCGCGTCTCGTTCCGGGTGGAGCTTGGCCGCTCGCTCGGCATCCTGGCCCCCAACGGCACGGGCAAGACCACCCTGATCAAGATGATGGCGGGCCTTGAGAAACCCGACGAGGGCGAGATCCGGCGCGGCTGCCGCATCTCTTTCCCCTTGGGCTTCATGGGCGGCGTCATCAGCCGCGTCTCGGCCAAGGAAAACGCGCGCTACATCGCCACGCTCTACGGGCTCGACCCCGACTATGTCGAGGCATACTGCCGCTATGTCTGCAACCTTGGCGAATATTTCGACCAGCCGCTCGGCACGTATTCCTCGGGCATGAGATCGCGCTTCACCTTTTCGTTGATGCTGGCGCTGGATTTCGACATGTACCTTATCGACGAAGGCATGCCCAGCTCCACCGACGTTGAATTCAACCGGCGCGCGGGCGACATCCTTCGGGAACGCCTGCGTACAACCACAGTGGTGATCGTATCGCACCAGCCCGCCACGCTCGAGAAATTCGCGCGAGAGGCAGCCGTCCTGATGGATGGCAAACTGCATATTTTCGACACCTTGGAAGAGGCAAAGAGGCTCTATGACTACGAAACCCAAGGCTAGAAAGTTTCGCATCCGCCGCACCGTGTCGGGCAACGGACATGCCGCCGGGCCCGGCCCCGAGACCGGCGTCGAAGACGAGTTGCAGCAGACGCCGGAAACCACCCCACAACCGCCAGTGGACGACACTCAGCACGCCCCGGTGCACGAGGGCGAAGTATCTTCGACCCGCGAGGTCTCGGTGTCTCAGGATATCGACGATATCCGCTAGGAAGGCCTGACCGGCCGGCAATTGCGCATGGCTCGCCGCATGGCCCAGAAACATGGGCTGGCCCCCACCTCCGATTTCGACGCGGTCCGCCTCCTGCGCGCCCGCGGCATCGACCCGTTCCAGCGTTCCAACATCGTCGAGCTTGTCTCGGGCGGCGAAAACACGCTGCCCGCGGAAACCGGCGGCGAACGCGTGCAATTGCCCCAGACCGTGCCGGTGGGCCAGATCGCATTGCCCTCGACCGAGCTCAGCCCGGCCGACCGGCGCGCCCACGAAATCCAGAAGATCCAGCGCGACATCGCCTCGCGCCGCCGCAAGAAGATGCTGCTGCTCATGTCGCGGCTGGCGGCATTCGTGATGCTGCCGACGTTGATCGCGGGTTATTATTTCTATGCCATCGCCACGCCGATGTATTCCACCAAGTCCGAGTTCCTGATCATCACCGCCGACGGCGGCGGCAGTGGCCAGGGCGGGCTGGGCGGCCTTCTGCCTTCGCAATTCGCCACCGGGCAGGATTCAATCGCGGTGCAATCCTACCTCGAATCCAAGGATGCCATGCTGCGCCTGAACGAGGATGTGGGCTTCAAGGCGATGTTCAGCGGCAAAGAGATCGACCCGATCCAGCGTCTCGAGCCCGATGCAACGAACGAGGACGCCTACAAGGTCTATGAGAAATACGTGAACCTCGGCTATGACCCGACCGAGGGCGTGATCCGGCTTGAGGTCGCCACCGCCGACCCCGAAACCAGCCAGGAGTTCTCCGAGAAGCTGATCGAATACGCCGAGGAACGCGTCGACGCACTCAGCCAGGAAAAACGTTTCGATGCCGTCAAGACCGCCGAGGCCGCGCTGCAAGAGGCCAAGGATGAACGCCGCGCCGCCCAGCGCCGCCTCGTCGAATTGCAGGAGGGCTCGATCCTCGACCCCGAAGGCGAGATCGCCAACATCCGCCAGCTCATTGGCAACGTCGAATTGCAGCTGCAGGAAAAGCAGCTGGCGCTCAACACCCAGCTGGCCAACTCCCGCCCCAACACCGCCCGGGTCGAGGCCCTGCGCTCCGAAGTTGAGGTCCTGTCTCAAGAACTCGCCAAGCAGAACGCCCGCCTGACCGAGGCGACCGAGGAAAACGCCTCGCTCGCCAGCCAGGCTGCCGAGATCCAGATGGCACAGGCCGATCTCGCCACCTCCGACATGGTCCTGCAATCCGCGCTGGAAACCAAGCGCCAGTCCGAGATCGAGGCGAACAAGCAAGTCCGCTACCTGACAGTCGCCGTGAAACCCGTCGCTTCGCAGGATCCCTCCTATCCGCGCAAGTTCGAGAACACTTTGCTTGCGTTCCTGATCTTCGGCGGTATCTACCTGTTGCTGTCGCTGACCGCATCGGTGCTCAAGGAACAGGTTTCGTCGTAAGACATGAAAACAGTTGAAATCGCAGACCTGCGCGTCGGAAACGACGCGCCGCTCACCGTCATCGCCGGCCCCTGCCAGCTGGAAAGCGCCGATCACGCCCAAATGATCGCGGGCAAAATGCAAGAGGCCTGCGCCGCCGCCGGTGCCCAGTACGTCTTCAAGGCGTCCTTCGACAAGGCCAACCGAACGTCCCTGTCGGGCAAGCGCGGCCTCGGCATCGACGAAGGGCTGAAGACCCTGCAATCCGTCAAGAATGCGCTCGGCGTGCCGGTCCTGACCGACATTCACCTGCCCGACCAGTGCGCCCCGGTGGCCAAGGTCGTAGACATCCTGCAAATCCCCGCCTTCCTCTGCCGCCAGACCGACCTCCTGCTCGCCGCCGGCGAAACCGGCGCCGCGATCAACGTCAAGAAAGGCCAGTTCCTCGCCCCTTGGGACATGCCCAATGTCATCTCCAAGATCGAGAGCACCGGCAACACCCGCATCCTGCTGACCGAACGCGGCACCTCCTTTGGCTACAACACCCTGGTCGCGGACATGCGGGCCCTGCCGCAAATGGCCGCCACCGGCTATCCGGTGGTGATGGACGCCACCCATTCCGTGCAACAGCCCGGCGGCCAGGGCGGCAGCTCCGGCGGCCAGCGCGAGTTTGCCCCGGTCATGGCCCGTGCCGCCGTCAGCTTGGGCATCGCGGCGGTCTTCATCGAGACGCACGAGGCGCCCGACACCGCGCCCTCGGACGGGCCCAACATGATCCCGCTCGACCAGATGCCCGCCCTCTTGCACAGCCTCATGCAATTCGACAGGCTGGCAAAAGAATATCCTTGCCGCATCGATCCAAACTAAAGGTATTTCCGTGACCAAGCCTGCCGCCGACGTGACCCAGAACACCTGGGAATTTCTCCGCGACCCGATGATCACGCCCACGGGCTTTCGTGAATACGACGCCCGCTGGAAATACCCAGACGAGATCAACCTGCCCGGCATCACCTCCCTCGGCCTCGGTCTCGGCACCCAGATGCGCCGCCGCGGCATCGACCCGGTGATCGCGGTCGGCAACGACTACCGCGACTATTCGCTGTCGATCAAGAACGCCCTGATCGTCGGCCTGATGCAGGCTGGCATCCACGTCAAGGATATCGGCCCGGCGCTCTCGCCCATGGCGTACTTCTCGCAGTTCCACCTCGACGTACCCGCCGTCGCCATGGTCACCGCCTCGCATAACCCGAACGGCTGGACCGGAGTCAAGATGGGCTTCGACCGCCCCCTCACCCACGGCCCCGACGAGATGGGAGAGTTGCGCGACATCGTACTGAATGGCGAAGGCGAACCCCATTCGGGGGGCGGCTACGAATTCGTCGAGGGCGTGCGCGAGGCCTATCTCGACGACCTCGTCGGCGACTTCCGCATGACCCGGAAACTGCGCGTCGTCTGCGCCACCGGCAACGGTACCGCGTCGGCCTTCGCGCCCGAGCTTTTCGAGCGTCTGGGGGTCGAGGTCATCCCCTCGCACAACACGCTCGATTACACATTTCCAAACTACAACCCCAACCCCGAAGCCATGGAAATGCTGCACGACATGGCCGCTTCGGTAAAGGAATCGGGCGCCGATTTCGCCCTCGGCTTCGACGGCGACGGCGACCGCTGCGGCGTGGTCGATGACGAGGGCGAAGAGATCTTCGCCGACAAGATGGGCGTCATCCTGGCCCGCGACCTTTCCAAACTGCATCCCAATGCGACCTTCGTGGCCGACGTCAAATCCACCGGCCTTTTCGCCGCCGACCCCGAGTTGCAAAAGAACGGCGTGACAGCCGACTACTGGAAAACCGGCCACAGCCACATGAAGCGCCGGGTCAAGGAACTGGGCGCACTGGCAGGGTTCGAAAAATCCGGCCACTACTTCCTAGCCCAGCCGGTGGGCCGCGGCTACGACTGCGGCATGCGTGTCGCGGTGGAAATCTGCAAGCTGATGGACCGCAATCCCGACATGTCCATGTCCGACCTGCGCCGCGCCCTGCCCACGACCTGGTCCACCCCCACCATGTCGCCCCATTGCGCCGACACCGAGAAATACGACGTGCTCGACCGCTTGGTGCAGAAACTCGTCGCCAAGCACGAGGCGGGCGAAACCTTTGCCGACCAGCCCATCAAGGAAGTGGTCACCGTCAACGGCGCCCGCGTGATCTTGGAAAACGGCAGCTGGGGCCTCGTCCGCGCATCGTCCAACACCCCAAACCTCGTCGTGGTCTGCGAAAGCGCCACGTCAGACGAGGAAATGCGCGCCATCTTCGCCGAGATCGACACCGTCATCCGCACCGAACCTTCCGTGGGCGAATACGACCAGAGCATCTAGAGCCTTTCCGGGTCAGTCCAAAACATGCACGAAACCGATACTTGTTTCCCAACTCAACAGGCGGCGCCCTGAACAAGAAAGCTACCCTTTTGCGCCTTGGCCGCGCGCATAGATGTCATCAAATCGTACGATGTCATCCTCCCCCAGATACGTGCCGGTTTGCACTTCTATCAGGATCATTGGCACCTTCCCCGGATTCTCCATCCGATGTTTCATCCCAAGCGGGATGTACACCGACTGGTTCTCGGTCACGAGTTGCACTTCGTCACCGATGGTGACACGTGCCGTACCGGCCACGACAATCCAGTGTTCAGACCGATGATGGTGGCTTTGCAGGGACAATTGCGCGCCGGGTTTGACGACGATACGCTTGACCTGAAACCTGTCACCTGCCGCCAAGGTCTCGAAATGCCCCCACGGGCGGTGATCCATGGCAAAAAGCTCACCCTGGCGCGCGCCTTTTTCCTTCAGCGTCGATACGGCCAGCTTGACGTCTTGGGCACGGGCAGGATCCGCCACGAGAACCGCGTCCTTCATCGCGACGACCAAGAGGTCGCTGACACCTACTGCCACCAGTTCCTGATCGGGATCCTCGGCACGCAACATGACATCCTTGCAGTCAATGGCCGTCACTGGCCCTTCGGCGGCGATGCCCTCTTCGTCCTGGCCCATCTCGCGGGCCACCGCTTCCCAACTTCCCAGATCAGACCAGCCGGCCCGGTACGGGACGACAGACAGGGCGTCGGCCTTTTCCATCACCGCGTAATCGATCGAGATATCGTCGGCCTGCGCCCAAGTATCAGGTGCCAGACGCACAAAACCCAGATCGGATTCCGCCTGCTCGACCGCGGCGGTGACCGGAGCCAACAGGTCGGGCGCATAAGCTTCAAACGCAGCCTTCATGTCTTTTGCGGCAAAAAGAAAGATACCGGCGTTCCAAAGGTAATTTCCAGCGGCCAGCATCTGCTCGGCCCGATCCGCATCGGGCTTTTCCACGAAACGCTTGAGCTCTTCGGGTCTGCCATCCTGATCAGGGACAGAGTTCAGCTCAAGATAGCCATAGCCGGTCTCGGCCCGGTCCGGTTCGATCCCGAATGTCACTAGCCGGCCCTCTTCGACCGCTTCAAGCCCGCGTGTCACGGCGTCACGAAAGGCTGGCGCATCGGGAATGACATGGTCCGAAGGCGCCACAAGCAGAATCGCGTCCGGATCTTCGGCAAGCGCGGCCAACGTGGCCGCCAACACCGCGGGCGCCGTGTTGCGCCCCTCGGGCTCAATCAGCACAAGCCCCGGATCAACTTCGATGTCCCTGAGTTGATCAAGCACGACGAACCGAAAATCGGCATGAGTGATGACGATGGGCGGTTCAAAGCCAGGTCCCGAAAGCCGCGTCGCCGCCTGCTGAAACAGCGAGGTTTGGCCGATAAGCGAGGTGAATTGCTTAGGATGCCCCTTGCGCGAGAGCGGCCAAAGCCGAGTCCCAGAGCCGCCGGAAAGTATAACAGGAGTGACATTTGGCATGGCCGTGATCCTCGTTTCGTTTCATGTCAGCCCAGCCTGACCCAGGCCGGTCGTATGTAAACATCTCTGTTCTTAGCGAATGGGCGAGGCTGAATGCCACCCCAATCGTAGAACGTGTTCCTGGCGCGAACACTAACGATCGGCAATTCGGGGCTGAAGGCCGTCGGCTCTTTCCCGCTGCCGCAGGATCTCGCGCGCCCAGGGGGCAAAGACCGCAAGACGGGCGTCCATCAAATGCGCGACCTCGTCAATCTGCGTTGCCTGTGTGACTCCAAGCGTGTTCTGTAGCAACCGCATCGTGGCATGGTATTCGCGCACGGAAAAAGCGTGCACTGCTGTGTCACGGTCTTTTCCCGGCTCCTGAGCCAGTAGAAATTCCAAAACGGTTGTCATCGACGTCGTCTGGTCCGAGATCAACCTTTGCTGCATCTTCTCCTGGGACGCAGACGCGCTGACCTGGGCGGCGTGCTGACAGTACCTGTAGCCCACAGTTTCCACGTGTTCATGGCTCTCTGCCAGCCAAAAAGCGTAGGCGTTAAAGACAAAATCCTCGCCAAACCGGAGGTCCAGCATAGTCGGCAGGTTGGCAGTACTGATCGGCCCCATCTAAGTGGTCCAATTTGATTGTTAGTGCATGATCGGCCTTTGGTCCATCTGGACTATGGCTTCTGGCGCAGGCGGGCGATAGCCCAGA
>NZ_JARAMK010000017.1:0-63909 GCF_028807495.1 Roseovarius sp. SK2 | reverse complement strand
GGTGTTGTCACGTTAACCTGTCGGCAATCGGCGAAGGCATCGCGTTAGTGGGATCAAGCGATGTTCGCAGCCGTTTTCCAGACATCAAGTGCCTGCAACCGATGGAAGCGGATGGTTAAGGCTGTGCGGCGGCAGGATGGGACAAAGAAGCAGTTTCGGGTTGCTGAGTGAACAGACACGAAGCGCTGCAAGCCGCCGGGTGATCGGTGTCCTTGCATCACCCGTTCCCGCTTTCGAAACGGCAGGTGGCTGTTCTCTGCGCGATTATTCAGGCCCTTGTGCGACCAATGATCCAAACCGGGCGCTACGTCGCGCTTGGCAGCGCCATAGGATCGCAGCTTGTCCGTTATAATCCGTTTTGGCACGAAGCCATGACGCTTGAGAAGTCTGAGCATCAGACGTTTCGCAGCCGGCTTATTCCGACTGGACTGGAGGATTTCATCCAGCACAACCCCATGTTGATCGACCGCGCGCCAGAGCCAGAATGACCTGTCGGCAATCTTCACGACGACTTCGTCCATATGCCAAACATCACCCGGACGGGCTTGCCTCCGTCGCAGATTCTGGGCGATCTGAGGCCCGAATTTGACCGTCCAGCGCCTGATGGTTTCGTAGGACACATCAATTCCGCGCTCGAGCAACATCTCCTCAACCTCACGCAGGCTTAGGTTGAAGCGCATGTAGAGCCAGACCGCGTGAGCGATAATCTGGGATGGAAAGCGATGGCGCTTGTAGCTGATAGCCGATGTCTGCATTGCAGTCAGATAAGAAGAAATCGCGACGCGAACAACAATAGGGCAGTTAACGTGACATCACCGAATCTAGGGTTTCATCGTGATCTATCCAACGGTGAACTGGCCCATCATTCCGCGATCTTCGTGTTCGAGGATGTGACAGTGGTACATGAACGGAGCCTCTGCCGTGGCGGGCTTGTCGAAACGGACGAGAATTTCAGTGGGCCCGTCGACGTGAACCACGTCCTTGAGGCCGGTCAGTTGCGGATCGACGGCCTGTCCGCCCGCATGCGTCACGAGGAACGAGGCCCCATGCACGTGGAAGGGATGGGCCATCATGTCAGCGTTGATCCGCCAGCGTTCGGTTTCGCCCAAAGGGACATGGAAATCTATGCGGCCCATGTCATATGAGGCGCCGTTGATGCCCATGGACTGACCCGAGCGGCCAAAGAGGTTGTTCATCATACTGCCCATCATGCCGCGAGAATGGATATTCAGGGTGAAGTCACGGGTCCGGACCGGCGCGCCAAGATCGGGCAACTGGGCGGGCAGGCGCGCGGGCAAGGCGTCTGGCGTCACCAAGGCCTGTCCTGAAACCTCGATCGACAGAATGTCGAGCGTGCCCGACGGGCCGGAGCCTCCGCCCATCATGCCGCCCATGGACCCGCCACCCATCATCCCAGCCGCGATGTCGGCAGACACGAGCCGCACAGCACGGCTATCGGAGAAATCGACGACGATTTCGGCACGTTCGCCGGGCGACAGGTGCAAGCCGGTCACCGCATGCGGTGTAGGCAGAAGCCCGCCGTCGCTGGCAATCTGATGGAACCGGCGGCCATCCGAGAAGCTAAATTCGTAAGTGCGGGCATTGGACCCATTCAAAAGACGGAACCGCACCAGACCGGCGGGCACGGTCACTTTCGGGTGCAGTGTCCCATTGACCAGAATGTCGCTGCCCTGAAACCCCGCCATCTGGTCCATGTGGCCAAGGTCGTAGGTCATTACTCCGCGCCGGAACAGGCGGTCCTGAACAATGAGCGGTATGTCATCTTCGCCATAGGTTTGGGGCAGTGGAACGTCGATCGCCGGGTCGTCCAGCAGGATCATCCCCGCTAGGCCGCGATAGACCTGATTGGCGGTCTGTCCGTGGACATGGCTGTGATACCACAGCGTCGCTGCAGGGTGATCCACCGGAAGTTCAGGCGCCCATGTCTCGCCGGGACCGAACGCAAGTTGCGGACCGCCATCAAGGTCACCGGGAAGGTGCATGCCGTGCCAGTGCGCGGTGATCGGCATGTCGGTGCTATTCTCCACTGAAATCCTCGCGGCGCGGCCCCTTACGAAGCGCAATGTCGGGCCAAGGTAGTCTTGTGAGAACCCAAGCGTCGGCGACGCGACGCCAGCGTAGAATGCCCGTGTGGCGGCATGCGCAGTCAGCGTGTTCCCGGCGATGCCATCCACGTCCATCAGCGGTGGGATCGGCAAGGGTGCGCCCGTTTCTGCCGCGATCGCACGGCGGGTCAGCAGCATCGGTGTGGCTAGGGTCGCGCCAGCCGCTGCACCGGCAATGATGAACTGTCGTCGTTTCATGGGTTTGTCCTTTCGCGGCGGAGGCCGCTTCTTTGAAGAATGCGTTAGATCCACCTGCGCAATACGCTGACGCGGATGGGCTCGGCGAACGTCGAGGAGCTCACGGCACACAACATCAAAGTCATAGTGTCGTCCGGCGCAAGCGCAGCGCGTTGAGTACCACGGAAATGGACGAGGCGCTCATGGCGAAAGCGGCGAACATCGGGCTGATGAGGATGCCGAAGAACGGGTAGAGCAGGCCTGCGGCGATGGGCACACCTGAAGCATTATAGATCAGCGCGAAGAACAGGTTCTGGCGGATGTTGCGCATGGTGACGCGGGCCAGGCGGCGGGCGCGCACGATGCCGTCGAGGTCGCCTTTTACCAGCGTAATACCGGAACTTTCGATGGCCACATCGGCCCCGGTGCCCATGGCAATGCCAACATCCGCCTGCGCGAGGGCAGGGGCGTCGTTGACACCGTCACCGGCCATGGCAACCTTGGCCCCGCTTTCTTGCAGATCGCGGACGATCTTCGCCTTGTCTTCGGGCAGGACATCGGCGCGGACCTCGTCGATGCCGAGGCGGTCGGCCACGGCCTTGGCGGTGCGTTCGTTGTCGCCGGTGGCCATGATGATGCGGAACCCCAGATCGTGCAGCGCCTTGAGTGCGTCGGGCGTGGTGTCCTTGATCGGATCGGACACCGCGACGAGACCGACCAGCGCATCTTCGACAACGACGAACATCACCGTTTCGCCTTCATCCCGGCGGATGTTGGCCACGTCGCTTAATGGTCCGGTTTCAAGGCCAAGATCCTCAACCAGCTTGCGGTTACCCAGCGCGACGGATTTCCCATCAACGGTACCGCGAACGCCTTTGCCGGTCACGGCCTCGAAGCCGTCGGCCTTAGCCATATCCACACCACGCTCTTCAGCACCGCGCACGATGGCCTCGGCCAACGGGTGTTCTGAGCCGCGCTCAAGTGATGCGGCAAGGCGGAGAACCTCAGCCTCGTCATGGCCATCCTCGGGCAGGACCGCGACGAGGCGCGGTTTGCCCATGGTCAGCGTCCCCGTCTTGTCGACGATCAGCGTGTCGACTTTCTCAAACCGCTCAAGCGCCTCGGCATTCTTGATCAGCACGCCGGCCTGTGCGCCGCGACCCGTGGCCGTCATGATCGACATCGGCGTGGCCAGGCCAAGCGCGCAGGGGCAGGCGATGATCAGGACCGCGACGGCAGCAATCAAGGCATATGACAGAGCAGGGGCGGGGCCCCAGACCGCCCACGCCACAAAGGCCAGAATGGCGATTACGATGACGGCCGGAACGAAGTAACCTGCGACCTTGTCTGCGTATTTTTGGATCGGCGCACGAGACCGCTGCGCGTTGGAGACCATTTCTACGATCTGGCTGAGCATCGTGTCCGAGCCGACGCGCGTGGCTTCGACGATCAGCGATCCGGTGCCGTTGATCGTGGCCCCTGTGACGGTGTCGCCTTCGACCTTTTCAACGGGAATGGGTTCGCCGGTGATCATGCTTTCGTCGATAGAGGAGCGACCCTCGGCGACGACGCCATCGACCGGCACTTTGTCGCCGGGGCGCACGCGCAAACGGTCACCTACGACCACATCTTCGAGCGCTATTTCTTCTTCGCTGCCATCATCGCGGATAACACGCGCGGATTTGGCCGCCATGTCCAGTAGCGCACGGATTGCCTTTCCGGTGCCTTCGCGGGCGCGCAGTTCCATCACCTGACCCAGAAGGACAAGTGTGACGATCACTGCCGCGGCCTCGAAATAGACACCAACATGGCCTTGTTCATCACGGAAACCATCGGGGAATATATCCGGGACAAGGACTGCAACAACACTGAACAGCCATGCGGCCATAACGCCCATCGCGATGAGCGAGAACATGTTGAGGTTCATCGTGCGGAACGAATTCCAGCCGCGGACAAGGAACGGCCAGCCACACCACCAGACCACGGGTGTACCGAGTATCAGTTCGATCCAGAGCGTGCCGCGCTCTCCGAAAATCTCTCTTACGCCGGGAAACCCAACGAAAGGCCCCATGGTGAAGACCAGAAGTGGGATCGACAGGATCGTGCCGACCCAGAACCGCCGGGTGAAATCGACCAGTTCGGGATTCGGGCCGTCCTCGTCCATGGCGGCACTTTCCAGTTCAAGCCCCATGCCGCAGATCGGGCAGGAGCCCGGGTGGGTCTGACGGACTTCGGCGTGCATCGGGCAGGTGTAGACCGCCCCATCGTGGTCTTCCGGCACGGTATCGTATTTGCCGTCTGCTGGCGCGGAACCGGCTGCATGGGCATGACCGGCGTGGCCGTGATGGTGACAGTCGGCTTCGGATGCCGACACTTCATCCTGCGGGACAAGGTGCATCCCGCATTTCGGGCAATCGCCGGGTTCGTCGGACACGACCTCGGGGTGCATCGGGCAGGTATAGACCTGTGGCTGGGATGATGCGTCTGGATGGTTCATGGTGAAACCTTTCTGAATTAGGTGAATTCGGACAGTCGCCCGGACTTGCGTTTTTTGCTGACGAGGGCCGCGATCAAGGAAAGACCGGAAACAACGCCGAGGACGGCAATCGTCCAAAGGACGGATTCTGAATCGCCCGTCATCGCGATCGCCCCCATGTGTGCCAGGAAGAAACTGGCGGGGATGATGCCGGCCAGCGTTGCAATGGCGAAGCGCCAGAAGTGCAAGGCACTAAGACCAGCCGCGTAGCTGATAAGGTCGAATGACAGGAACGGTAGGAGGCGGCTGACGAAGACGATCAATGTCAGCATGTTTTGTGAGCCGAGAAGCGCCCAACGAGATGTGTCTCCAAAAAACCGTGCAACGAAAGGATGGCCCAGTTTGCGGGCCAGCGTGAAGGCGATGAGCGCACCAAGTTCAGCACCGATCACGACAAGCACGGCCCCGACCCAATGTCCGTAGGCCGCACCCGCCGCCAAAGCGATCGGGGCAGAAGGCAGAGGGCTTGCAACGATAGCGACTGTCATCAGAGTGACGACGACAACCGGACCCAACAGGCCCGCGGCGTCAATCCAATTTTCAAGATCAGCACGGGTCGGAAGCGTCAGGTTCAGAAGGTCGGGCCGCGCAATGACGACAATGCCCCCGATCAGGGCGACGAGGAGGACGACACGGAACATCTGGATCAAATCAGCGGGGCAATGAGGAAGACGGAGGCCATCAGCGCAAAACCGTAGATTGTTTGAGGCGCAGACCAACGCAAAAGCAGAGCCTTTGTGCCGAACCGTGCCAGTTTTGCCTCGCCAAACGGATCAATCGCAGGCGGCCTGATAGAAATTGTGCTATTCGAGTGGCGGAGTTGGTATTTCACGATTCTACAGCCCTTTCCGAAGCCTTGTTTGTCATACTTCCTCCTGAGATAGGGGTTCCACTGACTGGAAGGTCAAGTCGCGGAAGTGTCATAGTTACAAATTGCGACAAAGCGGTTCTGGTTCAGGAATGTCCGAGGTCCGTAACGTGGCGCCAACGATCGTCGTAATTGACGCAGGCCCCAAAGAAAGCACCATGTAAATCGACGGATCGTAGCGGGCCTTGACTAGGAGACGGAATGACATTTTTGACGCGCCGGGCGGCTGTTCTTACTTCATTGGCTGCAGCTACGCTGCCGAATCTAACCTTTGCGCATGCATATGCCCTTCCGGATCGGTTTCTTCCTCAATTGGTGAATACCTATCGCACCGACTGGGTGCCCGGATCGGTCCATGTCGTTCCTGATGACTTCTTTTTGTACTTCATGTTGGAAGACGGAATGGCGATCCGCTACGGCGTGGGTGTCGGTCGAGAAGGGTTGTACGAAGCAGGTTCATTCAATGTTGCGCGCAAGGCCGAGTGGCCGCGTTGGCGTCCGACAAATGCAATGATCCGCCGGGAGCCTGAAAAGTATGCGCGGTTTGCCGATGGCGTTCCCGGTGGCCCTGGCAATCCACTGGGAGCAAGAGCACTATATCTTTATGATGATGATGGACGGGATACTTACTTGCGCATCCACGGAACAAACGAGCCACGGACAATCGGATTTGCCGTTTCAAATGGATGTGCGCGATTGACCAATGACCATGTATCCGATCTTTATGATCGGGTTCAGATCGGAGCGCGGGTGCATCTGTATCCAAAAACTGCGTCAAGCTGAAGTAAAGGCGGTCCTGAGATGAACGAGCCCCCCAGAATGTGAATGGGCAAAAATATCAGAATTAAAGGCTCTGCCTCAATCTGTGTGGCGGAACGGTAGCATTCTCGCCCGCAACAATTCTGGACCGGCTCGACCGTACATGGCGCGTTTGAGCGTCTTCAGGCGATTGATCTGACCTTCTGCTTGGCCGTTGCTCCATGGCATCTCGATGGCGTTTTTGACTGCATCGAAGTCCCGGTTCAATGTGCGGGCAAAGCGCACGATGGGCGCCAGATCGGTTTCGATCGCGTTGTCGATCCATGCTGGGAGCGGGTCTGCTTGGCGGCTGCGCAGGATACCGTTGAACCGCATGGCGAGACTTCGCATCGTTGCGAAGGCGGGAGAACCGGCCTTGAGCGCGTCGACTTTCCGCGCTTGATCCGGGGTGAGCTTTCCGCGGGGTTTGATGCACAGCGCGGCTGCGATGACCGGGGAAATCGCGTGCCCCGTTTCCGGGTCCCGGACTGGCTTAAGGATTTCGTGCTCTACCTTGGAGTCGCTCCCTTGCTGTTCTGCTTTTCGCCAGCCCGCCAACAGACGCTGCAAATGCGACTGACTCCCCTCGTAACCGCGCTCTCGGATCAGACGGAACAGGGCGCTGCCAGTTCGAATGCCCTCCTTCCAGCTTTGGCTCAGGAACTCTTCAAAGTACCACGGCGATGTCGGCTTCAAAGCGGCCCGCCTGCGGTCCGGTGGTGTCTCGAACTGCAGCCATTTCGCGATGCTGCGACGCGGGAACCCTGTTCGCCGCCCGATCTCGCTGCATGAAAGCCCCTGATTTCGGAGCGCATGAATGGTGGCGAAAATCTCTTCCCGAGACGTCCTATGCGCCAGGCGTGACTTCAGAAGGCTGCCGGCTGCGGTGATGTTGTCGGCGTCGGACAGCAGCGCCCTGCCGGTCGCACGGCCGTGAAGGTTCATTTGCTCCTCGATGGCCTGCCGCAGGTTTTGTACGATATGGAACCGGTCAGCGACCTGCTTCGCCTGCGGTGCCCCTTGCCGTGCTGCCTGGGCGTAGAGACCGCAGCGATCTCTGCTGATCACTTCCACCTCGGGGTGTCGCTTCAGCCAGTTGGTGCAGCTGACGACATCTCGATCCTCAAGAATGTCGATCACCACGCGACGCTCCAGATCCACAATGATCGTGCCGTAGGTTTGCGATTTCCGCCAACTCCAGTCGTCGATCCCGATGACTGTCGGCGACTCGCCACTGTCTTGGGCACGGTTCTTCAGCTGCCTAAGCACCGTGTCATCGCTGACTCCAAGGCCCAAACGATGCAACAACCGCTCGGCTGGCCGTCCGCCGGTCGCATGCCCAAGATGGGTGACAATCTCCCCGACACGCGAAGTACGACGTGCAAATGGACGCGCAATCGAGGCGATTTGGTCTGAGAATGTCCGGCGTGGGCAAGCGGGTGCCTGACATCGCCAACGGCAAATTGCGAGATCAACCGTTACCTCGTCTCCATGCGCGGGATAATCCTGCAGCCGCCGACGCCGCCAGCCGTGACGTCGGCGTGAATGCAATCCACAGTCTGGGCAAATGCCGTTGGGAGCCAAGACGCCAGATACAATCCACCCGCCTCTTTCACTTCGCTCAACGCTTTGAACGGCAACATCGCTCCCGGGCGACCAGTGCTTCTTCGAACTCACAACTATACCTCCTGAATTTTCCAGTTTCAGGATAGTTGCGCCACACAAAGTGAGGCAGAACCCAATTAAGGGCTACGCGACATTTGCCGTAACCCGTGCAATAGTGCTCAGCGAACCTTTACTGCCATTTGTCTCTACTTGTGCAAAAACGCTCCTGGTGGTGCCCATTTGGTTGCTCACATGCGCCACAATCGATACCGCCCCTGCCCCGTCACCTCCCGGATCAGGCCTCGCGCTTCCGTCCAGGCGAGATTGCGTTGAACGGCGGCACGGCTAGCGTTGGTCAGGACCTCGCCCATCGGGGCAGAGACAAGGGGCCATTCGGTAAGCACAGAGCGCAAGGCGCGCGGGGTCTTGCCCGAAAGTGGGGTCATTTCGCCTGCCTTGCTCGTCTTAGACACGCTTGAGGGTCCAAGCTGGATAAATCTGCTCGTTTCATCCAGCGCAGCAGGACAGTTTGGCGACATCCTTGTCGAAGGTCTGCGCGGCGAGCTTCAGCGCCTCGACCGTGGTAAGATAGGGAAAGATCGTTTCGCCGAGCGCCTTTGTCGTCATGCCGAACTTCAACGCCATGGCGAGCGTCTGGACACTGTCGGCTCCCTCCGGCGCCATGATGACGCCGCCCAGCAGGCGGTCGGTCTGCGCATCCGCGACCAGCTTGATCAGGCCCCGGGTATCGCGGGCCGCTAGCGCGCGAGGCACGTTGTCGAGGGTAAGCACGCTGGTCTTGACGTCATGACCCGCCGCACGCGCCTGCGCTTCGGTCAGCCCGACTCCGGCCACTTGCGGATCGGTGAACACCACCCAAGGCATCGATGCGTTGTCGTAGCGCTCCGTCCCGCCCAGAACGGCGTTGCGGGACGCGAGCTTGGCGCCATAGGCGGCCATGTAGACGAACTGATCGCGGTCGGTCACATCGCCGGCCGCGAAGATGCCGGGCTTCGTGGTCTGCATGTCGTCGCCCACCCGGATCGCACCGCGTGCGTCGGTCTCGACACCCATCTCCGCGAGGCCCAGCCTCTTGGTGTTGGGCGCACGGCCCGTGGTCAGGACGAGGCGGTGGGCCGTCAGATCGCGGTCGGTACCGTCCACCGTCACGGACAAAACCGCGCGGTCAACATCACGCCGCGCGGCGTGGTAGGTCGCGCCATCTAGGACGCGCAAGCCTTCGGCGCGCAAGGTCGCCGTGAGCGCCTCGGACACCTCCGGCTCGGTGTGCGGCAACAGGCGCGAGCGGCAGACGATGGTGACGTGGGTGCCCATCCGCGCCATCATCTGCGCCAGCTCCACGCCGATATAGCCGCCGCCGAGGAAGATCAGGCTGTCGGGCAAATGGTCCAGCGCCAGCAGCGACGTGCTGTCGAGCGTCGGTGCTTCGAGGATGCCAAGGATATCGGGCACGGCGGGTCTGCCGCCTGTGGCGACGATCACCTTGGGAGCCGTGATCTTGCGCCTGCCGACTTCGACACCGCCGGGGACGAGCTGCGCCGGACCCTCGTCGATATAAGTCACTCCATCGTAGCCCGGCAGCAGGTCGGCGTACTTCTTCTGGCGCAGCGTCGCGACCAGATCGTCCTTGGCCACAACCAGCGCCGACCAGTCGGCAACCTGCGCCTCTCCGCTGAGGCCCGGGAAACGATGCGCCGACTGCGCACTGTGGAGGGCTTCCGCAGCGCGGATCATCGTCTTGGAGGGCACGCAGCCCACGTTCACGCAGGTCCCGCCGATGGTGCCATGCCCGATGAGCGCGACCCGCTTGCCGCCCTCGGCGGCGGTGATCGCGGCGGAGAAGCCAGCCGATCCGGCACCGATCACGGCAAGGTCGAAATCGCCCGTGGGTGCCTTGGTTTCGTATTTCATGAACTCATCCATTTTCTTGAGATGCCCTGCGCCGCTGCCGCCGCCAGACGGCATAGATGGTCAGGCCGATAAAAAACGCCAGCGCGGGCAGCAGCACGTAGTCTATCCAGCCAAGCCAAGTCAAGCCGACAGGCCCACGGCGCCGAGAAGAACGACCAGGATCGGCGTGAAGCAGCAGAGCGCCGCGATGACGGTGCCGACGATCCCTGTCGCGATCATCTTGCGGTCGGTCTGCTCGCTCATCCCGTCAACCTGAGACGCGCGCCGGGTAGCCTGCATTGGCCGACGCGGTCGCGATCGCCTCGGCGCTGGTCGCGGCGGTGTCGAAGACGACAGTAGCGGTGCGCGCCTCGAAGTCGATCTCGACGGCGCGCACGCCATCGACGCCTTCCATCGCGCGCTTCACCGTCACCGGGCAGAGCGCGCAGGTCATGTTGTCCACCGCGAAGGTGACGGTCTGCTCGGCGGCGACGGTTTGCGCGACGGCAGGAATGGCCGTGATGGGTGCTGTGGCGGTCAGGCCGAACAGAACAAGGGCAAGGATCGTCTTCATGAGGGTGTCCTTTCGGGATCAGTAGAGAAGCGGGGCCCACCAGTCGATGGTGAGTGCAGCGACGACGAGTATCAGGGAAGCCCAGAGCGCGGTCTTGGTGATCCGCGCCGAGGATGGGCGCGCACAGTAGGAACCAGGCTCGCAGACGGTCGGCTTGCGCAAATACACCTGCCGGAACCCGGCCCCGATGAAGCCGAGCGCGATTACGGCAAAGATCGGCTTGTAAGGCTCCAGTGCCGTGAGGTTGCCGATCCAGGCGCCCGAGATGCCGAGAGTCAGAAGCACCAGCGGCCCGATGCAGCAGGCCGAGGCGAAAAAGGCGCCCACAACCCCGCCCGCCGCAAGCCAACCCTTTCGGGCGGGGCGATCCGCCGCTGAAGTGTCTGTTCTGTCGTCTGTCAGTGTCATGTCGCGCACCTCTCGTCTGTGGTTGATGATGGGTGTAGGGTCTGTAGTAACTACAGGCTCAAGAGGAAACCTGCCCATGACCGATCACGAACGCGAGAGCGGCTTAACACGCGGCGACCTGGCCCGGGCGACCGGATGCAACATCGAAACAATCCGCTATTACGAGAAAACGGGCCTGCTGCCTGACCCACCCCGGACCAATGCCGGCTACCGGATCTATGCCACCGCACACGCCACACGCCTGCGCTTCATCCTGCGTGCCCGGGAACTCGGGTTCTCCATGGAAAACATTCGCGGGCTTTTGGGGCTGGAGGACGGAGCCGCCCCGACTTGCGCCGACGTCAAGGAGAGAACAGAGCGCCACCTTGCTGATGTGCGTGCGAAGATTGCAGACCTCCGGCGGATCGAATCCGTCCTCGCTGCAACGGCATCCAGGTGTTCTGGCGCCGAAGTCCCCAACTGTCCGGTGCTCGACGCGATTTCTGGAAACTGAAAACTATGACACGAACTTCCCGAACTCTTGAAGCTCCCATGCATCGAACTGGAAGATTCAAGATCGTGCCGCTACCCATATCTTGAATCGCCCCTGGCCGGTCACCTCGCGGATCAAGCCTCGCGCTTCCATCCAGGCGAGATTGCGTTGAACGGCGGCACGGCTAGCGTTGGTCAGGACCTCGCCCATCGGGGCAGAGACAAGGGGCCATTCGGTAAGCACAGCGCGCAAGGCGCGCGGGGTCTTGCCCGAAAGCGGTGTCATTTCGGCTTCCGCCCGCGCTGACCATGCTTCAATATCGTCTAGGTGCCGCATTGCTGTCAGACATGCCGTCTCCATCCCCTCAAGCCAACACGCCAAACGGTCAGCGGGTGGGCCGCCAGCGCGCAGCCCCCCTGCCCCACCCATGGCCAGAGGTGCAAAGACTGCTCCCTTGCCCTCGCTGGCCGCGATCCGCGCGGCCGTGACTGCCGCTTCCATTCGATCGCCCTGCTGCCCAAGGCCCGCAAGGCTCCAGAGGTGATAACCCGCGCAGGCACGGGTTATCGGGTGCAGCTCGGCGGCTTGCGCCATCAGGTTCAGCCAACCGCCCGCGCGATCCGCAAAAGGCTCGGCGTCATCGACCATGTTCTCGGGATCGCGACGATCGAGGAAGGCAGAAAGGTCCACCTCGGGGCCTGGTCCCCCTGTCAGACGACGTACCGCCCAACCGACACGCGCCAGTCCTGCGGGGTCCTCTTGAACGCCTGACAGGCGCATGGATATCCAAATAGCAATGCGATCCGGGCCAATGCGGTCACCCGCGAACCAGCTGAGGTCGGCAGCCTCGATCAGGGCAAGCCTGTGCCGCCATCCTTCCGGGCTGCGCTTCAGGCGGTCGTCCAGCGCGCCGACGCGACCGGCCACACGGGCAAGACGCGCGGCATGACCCGCCTCTGCTTTCCGCCAATCGTCGAGGACCTCGGCTTCACGCGGTTCGGCCCGCGGTCCGGGCGGCAGATAATCCGGCTCCTCTTCCATGGGACCGGGCAGGAACCAAAGATCGTCCTCGGACGACTGTTCCACCTCCTCAGCATCGAGAAAGAGAACGTCCGATTCATCATGAAAGGCAGGCGCTTGAGGCTTCATATGTGCAAAATACTGGGTTTTTGCATTTTACCCAAGGGTTTTGTCAGAGTGCACCCGCGCTTCTTATATAGCACGCGCGGGCGATGGTCGGCGAGGGCTCTCTGATCGCGCTCAGCCTATGGAAACCAAGGGCTTTCCGTTGAGCAGGGGCACAGAGATCGCCCTTGCATCCGTTTACAAACGGTCGTTTATTAGCGATACCTTAAATTGCAAACGGCCGGATTTCATGCCCCTTATTGGCTATGCGCGCGTATCAACCGAGGATCAGACCCCCTGCCCCAGTCGCAGGCCCTGAAATCCGCAAGCTGCGCAGAAATCCATGAAGAGCACGCCTCCGGCGGCAATCGCGCCCGGCCGGTGCTGGCACGCGTGCTGGAGCGCGTGGACCACGGCGACACGCTGGTCGTCGTGCGGATCGACCGGCTTGCGCGGTCTTTGTCGCACCTTCTCGAGGTGATCGAAACACTGGAGGGCAAGGGAGCTTTCTTCCGCTCCCTCCAAGACCCAATCGACACTGGATCGCCGCAAGGCAAGTTTACGTTGCAGGTTTTGGGCGCTGCTGCCGAATTCGAACGCGCCCTGATCCGCGAGCGTACCAAGGCGGGTCTTGCCTCCGCGCGCGCCAAAGGTCGCGTTGGTGGCAATCCTGGGCTAAGCGCCAAGGATCCCGCCGCGCTGCGTAAGGTGCGGCTGGCGCGACAGGACGGCTACATGGAGCGCCTGAACGAGACCGCGCAAGATTGGGTGCCCCATGTGCGCCGCTTGCGCCCCGATATGGCTTGGGAAGACGTCTTGCGGATTATCAATGGCCCCCTGCCCCATGATCGGCACTGGACGCAAAGCCGCTTGCTCCGCGCCGTGAAAGCCTACATCCGCGACGGGTTTCTACCCGCTGAAGTGCTTGGACGCACTGGACGTCGCGAAACCGACGATCGCCTGCCCGCGATTGTCGCGGCAATCAAAGGTGCCGATCCTGACATAACGCTGCAGGCGATCTGCGAGCGGCTGGAATCCATGCGTAAGCGCACGCCTCGTGGACGGACCAGCTGGCAGCCTTCTTCCGTGAGGATGCTGCTGGACCGTGCGGAAAAGCTAGGATTGTTGGAGTAGTTTAGAGAGCAAAGTTATCCCATAGCCAATGAGATATCGCTCACCCCGTTCGCGAGCTCAGCAATCTGCAGGCTTCATCGACCGTATCTTCGAAAGGAGCGTCAAAGGGATATCACCTTGCACCACAGATCAAGCGCCTCGCAGCAGATCCTGCACGACCGATGGCTTCTTTGCGATCAAGGCCAGCAGGACTTGAGCAGGGCCCGTCGGGTGTCGACGCCCATGTTCCCAGTTCAAGAGCGTGCCCTTTGCTACTCCTATGCTTCGGGCGAATTCAGCCTGTGAGAGACCAGTTTTTTGGCGAACTTCGGCCACATCGACATCGACAACGGATACCTCATGGACCTTGGCGGCCGTCATGTTTCCATCTGCGAATGCCAAGGCCTCTTCCAGGCCTTTCGACACCGATTCATATGCAGTCATGTTGCGTCTCCATACCTTGCGACAAGCGCTTTGCTCATTTCGACTGCCGCGGCTTGTTCAGCCTTGGACAGGTTGGCCTTTTCGTTCTTGGCAAAGATCGTGATCAAAAAGATCGGCATATGGTTCCCGCCAAATACATACAACGTCCTGAAACCGCCGCTCTTACCGCCCCCAACTCTTGGGATGCGAATCTTGCGAAGCCCACCGCCGAGAGAAACCCCATCATCAGGATTGCCGGCAATGTAGTTGATTGCAGCCTCGCGCTCTTGCTCAGACATGATTGCTTTGGCGCGCCTTTGGAATTCGGGCAGTTCCACCACCGTCTGCAATCGTGTCATTCTAAGTTACCATTTATGCTTCGCTGACGTATAAGTCAATGGCACACGAACCGCGGTTAGCGCAACCCAATTTGTGCCACTCTTGGATAATGCCCAACTGACAGCGTTCCGACCAGATGCTTGAGGCAAGTGTAGATCGCAGCTCGAGAGCGTCGAGTGGCTTGGTCTTTCGGAAAATAGCCAGTCATGACGTGCCAGAAGAAAGGATGCGGTGTCCTCCCGGCTGAACCCTGCACTCTTCCGACACTTAACTACCCCTGCGTTCAGCACCTGAACACTGGTCCGGGACCCCTACCCTTGTATCTCCTCGGCCCGCTCCGCCTTTGGATCGTCTGCAAATAGGTAGAAAACGGCATTCGCATCTGCGAACTCAGCGTTCATGCACCGCGTCGCGACACATACGCGTCTCCTTGGGCAGCTTGCCCCGAAACCGCTTCAGTGCTTTGAGGATTTCATCCACGCGAGGCTTACGCCGAACACGCACAGCACCATCGTCTTTGACGAGGTCGATCTCATCACCTTCCTTCAAGCCGAGTTCAAGCACAAGTTCGGCGGGCAAACGGACAGCTAGATAACTCCCCCATTTAACGACTTGCATCTTGTCCTCTCAAGGCATGGATAAAACAACGTTCAGTGTACATCCATCTCGCTCCACAAGCAAAGCCATCGCCCTGCAGGTGCGGCGACGGAAATGCGCCGATGCGCCATCGCAACGGAACCTGTTGTAGTCCAAAAAATTTGAAGAATCATTCGGTTCGCACTGATTCAGCGGTACCATCAACCAATAATGCCTAGTCTGTTTCTCGGCGGGAAACGTTCCCTTTTTTCGAAGAGGCGCTCCATAAAATCGAGTTTTTCATTATCAATTTCAATATCGTAACCAAGATCCGACAGCTTGATTGAAATTGGTGTTGTGGATAACTTTTGCACTACATCTAGATTCTTCTTGCCGGACTCGCTGGATCGTGGCATTCCCATTCTGACGGCAAATTGCGTCAGACACGTTGTGCGTCGTCAAAATGACCAAGAGCCTTAACAGAGGCCAAGAGCGGGCGGCAGGATATGGATGATCGTAACGTTGGATATGCGCAAGGCATAGGCTCTTCTGACATCGGCACGTTTGCCGACAATCTGGCCGAGTCCTTGGATCGGCAGATGAAGATCGCCTTCGAACCCGAAGAGCGTAAAGCCTTGCGGCGTTTCAGCTCGACCGAAGTCGCTGGTCTCCTGCGCGTAAGCACGTCTAACCTGCGCAACCGGCACAAGGACGATAGCTTCCCGGAAGTGCATACTGATAACCGCGGGCACCGGTTCTACACAGCCCAAGAAGTGGACGAATTGCGCAATATCTTGGAGCGCACGGGAAAGAATGCCGAATCTTATCGGCCAGGTCGACGCGATGGCGACCGACTTCAGGTGCTATCTGTCGTCAATTTCAAAGGTGGTTCGTCGAAAACAACAGCGACGATACATCTTGCACAGCGGTACGCCTTGCGCGGCTACCGTGTTTTGGTCTTGGATCTCGATCCGCAAGCAAGTTTGACCACATTTTTCGGCTTTCGGCCCGAACTCGAGTTCGCCGAAGGCGGAACAATCTATGATGCTCTGAGATATGAGGATCAGGTTCCGCTCTCTGACGTGATCCAAAAGACCTACTTTCACAAGCTCGACATGGTTCCGGCCGGCTTGATGCTCTCGGAGTACGAAACCGAGACAGCAAACGCGCTCGCCCGTCGGATGCAGCCCATTTTTGCGGAGCGCCTCGCCTTGGCACTCGAGGAGGTAGAGGCACGTTACGACATCGTACTGATCGACTGCCCTCCTCAACTCGGCTTTCTGACTCTCACGGCATTGGCGGCCTCTACAGGGCTCCTGGTGACGGTCGTACCAGGCATGCTAGATATCGCTTCCATGAGCCAATTCCTGAAACTTGCGTCAGAAACGGTAAAGGCCGTTGAAGAAGCGATTGGACGCCGTGTGACATGGGATTTCGTCAAATTCCTGATCACAAGATATGAGCCGTCAGATGGGCCACAGACCCAAATGGCTGGCTACCTGAGATCAATTCTCGCCGGCCAGGTCATGACTGAACCCATGCTGAAGTCTACCGCAATCTCTGACGCCGGAATGACCCAGCAGACCGTCTATGAAGTTGATCCCGGCCAGTTCATCAGGAAAACGATTGATCGCGCTCTGACCAGCGTGAACGGCGTTGCCGATGAACTGGAGCAGACGATCCAAATGGCATGGGGGCGTCGCTGATGGCCAGAAACATTTTCAACCAACCTCCGAAGGACGAAAAAGAGAGCGCGGCTCCCTCCCCTACCCTGCAAAAAACTGCAAAGCTGCCCGGCTCTGTTGGCGGTTTGCGGGACTCCTTGCGCGAAATCACGGCCAATTCGATCCGGGACATCGAACCCGATCAGATTGACATGGATGGCCTTCGCGATCGGTTGGTGCTGGAAGATACGAGTATCGACGAGCTTGCCGAGAGCATTCGCAAGCATGGCCAACAAGTGCCGATCATGGTCCGCCCATCGGGCCAACCCGACAGATACCGCATCATCTACGGCCGCCGTAGACTGGCAGCGATCCGCAAGATCGGAGGAACGGTCAAGGCAATCGTTCGCACATTGGACGACGACGCCTCGCTTATCGCACAGGGTCAAGAGAACAACCTTCGACTTGATCCGTCTTTCATCGAAAAATCTTTGTTTATCAGGGAGATGCAGGAAGTTGGGTACAAGCCCGGCGTCATTCAGGATGCTTTGGGGTTAACCCGGCAAGGCGTGTCCAACCACCGGGTCGTTATCGATCAACTGCCTGATGGGCTTGTTCAGCTTATCGGGCCGGCACATGGCATCGGAAGACGGCAGTGGGGTGATTTAGCGGCCCTATCGGGAAAGGTAGACTTGGTGAATTCGGCCAAAGAGGTGATCGCCGCCCTACCCGACGACACTCCAAGCCCCGAGAGATTTCAGGCGGTCTATTCTGCTTGCTCGCACAAGGCGCGTGCAGACAAAGAACCGACCAATCGCGGCGTGACGTCCGTCGTCAAGAATGAGAGCGGCGACACTGTCGGAACGCTGACAGTCGATCAGAAAGCGATCGCTATCAAGATCGCCAAAAAGGACAACCCGGAATTCGGCCAGTG
Organism: Roseovarius sp. SK2; assembly: GCF_028807495.1. Taxonomy (NCBI): domain Bacteria; kingdom Pseudomonadati; phylum Pseudomonadota; class Alphaproteobacteria; order Rhodobacterales; family Roseobacteraceae; genus Roseovarius; species Roseovarius sp. SK2. The sequence goes on along the minus strand of NZ_JARAMK010000017.1, from coordinate 46,260 downwards.
GCTCGAGGAGCGTGCAGAAGCGGCGCTTTTGCAACTCTTCGATACTTGGCGGAATGAGAGCGGCTCTGGGTCTTAACCCAAGCCACATAGAGGAACCCGAGCAAAGGAGAAAAGCGAAGACCAGAAAGAAAAGAGCCCCCCAAAGTTTCCCCTGGAGAGCCCTCATCATTCGATTTGCACCCATGATGTAGCAACCTCCAGCAAACCGGTCAAGAGTCACCGATTCGGTGAACCGATTTTTATTGCCTTTTCCCAGATAAAATCTTGGGAGGAGACAGGGAAGCTGTGGGCCAAACGGTCATCGTGATCAAATCATGGCATTTACAAAACTACCAATCGAGGTTGCTGGTGCAGATGCATCATGCGGCTCAACTCCCGCATCTGAAATCGATATCTGGACCATCTTCCGGGCCCTGAGAGACGCGCGCAGCGTGTTCGGGCTTCGCCCTGGCCACATCCAGACCCTTCAAGCAATGCTCAGCTTTTTGAAACCTGGCCACGGCGAAACGGTTTTTGCGTCGAACAATTCAATCTGCCAACGAGTTGGCGGCATCGACGAACGGACACTTCGCAGGCACATCAACCGCTTCGTCGAACTCGGATTCATCAAGCGCAATGACAGCTCGAACCGAAAGCGCTACCGCGTTCGCTCATCCGGCGGGGAGTGCATCAGTTTTGGATTGTCGCTTGCACCCTTGCTCCAACGTGCGAGCGAGCTTATCACCATCGCGCAAGAAATGGAGAATAACCGGCGGGATCGGATATTTGTCCGCAAACAGATCCTCACAAAGCTCGCCCATTTGGAAGAGCATGATCCCAACAACACATTCATCAACCACGCACGAAAAACTCTACGCAGGAAGCTAAGCCTCCCCGAATACCGCGCACTGCTCTCCGACACGGACGCAGAATGCCAGAGTTTATCCACCCCGGATGATCCACCAGAAAAAATGCAACTGCCCGCCAATGACGGACAATCTGTCCGGCATCAATCTAAGTCTAAAGAAGAAAAAAAAGATTTAGATAGCAACATAGGCGATGAGACCCTGAAACCAGACTTGCTAACCTCAGTCTGCGATCAGGCGACATCGTTCTCCACAGAGAGACTTAGAAACTGGTTGGACATTGAAAACCATGCTCGAACACTTGCACCCATGATGGGCATTCACCCAGAAACTTTCGAGAAAGCCAAGAATGCTGTAGGAACGCAGAAAGCATCATGCGCGATCTTCATCATGCTACAGCTCGGAAAACGCATCAGGGATTTTGGAGCGTATTTCCACAGTATCACCCTGGGTCAAAGGCAAAACCAATTTGATCCATTAGCTTTGATCAAGCGACTGTCCGAAACCAATGAGCAAACCGTCTAATGTCCACCGCGGTGGACTTCGAACGGGAAGCAGCGGTCATGGCAACCACAACTATCCAAACGCACCTAGCGGCGCGTGGTGGTTCTTCAGTTTATCTCAGACCAGCAGGTGTCCACCGCGGTGGACAAGTGACACACGAGCGAGCCTTGATAGAAATCTCCCAGGCCATGGAAGAAATCTGTGGTCAGGCATTACACCCTAAATCCCTAGAGTTATTGTGTGAGGTCACCATCACCAAAAAGGTTTGGAAAGAGCCGCTCTCGATAATCCAACTGAAACGCCAACCGAACTGGCCTCTTCGGCGAGACGGAAGTCAGGTATCCGGCAGCGGTCAGTTTGTTCAGCGTGTTGCGAGCAGTACGCTCGGACGTCTTCAGCACAATCTGCGCGTCGCCTCGTTCCAGTGCACCATGCCGAAGAACCGCCGAGATCGAACAGTCTTGCTGAGAACGTGATTTGGTCGAGCGTCACTTTCAGGAACCATTCGCTGAACGTTTTCAATGCCGCCTCTGAGAGATTTCCGCGCCCGTCCCGGTCTCCTCGTCGGGGACTATCCGCGAGATCCATCAACCGTTTGTACTCACCCCGATCGGTCAGCCCGCGGGCCAGCCGACGCAATACGGACCAGAGCCCTTGACCGCCGATCCCGGCTGTGAGGGCCATGGCACGAGACATTAGTCTGCTGACACGGCCGTTACCATCCGGGAAAGGGTGGACGTAGTTCAGCCGGTGATGTGCAGACGCGATCGCGATGATCCTTCCGCTCGAAGACCGCGCCTCAACGCGCGACGATGGAGGAGGTAGGTGGCGCCCGACCGCTACTTCTCGATCGTCATCCTGGCGCATGCGTCCCGGAATGATGGTCTCTTGTGGGTCGTCGGAGTGTTCGATGATCCGAAACTCGTCAGGCATCTCGTCGTAGAAGCTCTTATGGACCCAAGTCAGGAATTCGACAGATGTGGGGCGGTGCAGGGTGCCCTTGCGATGCATCTTATCGATGGCCCATTGAACGATGACGTGCGCCCGGGCCTCAAGGGCGAGAGGGCGTGTTTCTTCCTCAAGCTCACCGCCGGCCAGCGACCTTTCAATGTCGCGGGGGCGCGTGTTGTATCCTTCGATCAGGTTGGAGTAGTAGCAGTTCATTACGTAGACGAGATCGGCTAGCTCGGCTGCGCGGTCAGGGAGCAGCCCTTGTCTCAGCCCGGTGGCTTCCCTCCGGATGTCGACAGAAAGGTCGGCCAATTCTGTTGGAATATGCTCCTCGAAGAGGCAGCGTTCGATTCTGGCGGGTGTTTCCAGCTTTTTTGCTGATCTGTTTATTTTCTAAGCAATGGAAAAATATACATATTTCCTGTTCCAAGGCAAGGTTTTGCCGATATGTATTGCCGATGTTGCCTGCCGATCTGAATTTGCTGTTCCAAATCAAGGGTTTCTAGAGACCGCGCGGTATTGAGCCGTTTGGTGAGGACACATTGGTTTTTGAGAAGAATAAGGTCCGTACGCGCGAAAAGAGAAAGTGTTCTTCAGGTTTTGTGACTGACGGATGAGGGCCTTTGGGGTCCCTCAAATGGGTCCGGGCCGGGTTCCGGTCTGTTTTTCCGTATGAAGGGCATTCCCATGCAAACAGGTGTCTTGCGCGTGTTGCGCACGACCGCCGCCTCGTGGTGGCGGCATAGAGAGCTGCGCCGAACAGGCGAGACGGAGCTGGCACGGAAGCTCGAGCGGAAAGCCGTTCTCCGCGATCTCGGATATTCAGGCAGGCTGCAACGCTGCCGAATGCCCATGTGATCTGCGGAGAGGGCGGCTCGTTCCTCCATCTCGGTTCGACCACCGTGTCGACCTTCGCGCCGATCGAGCGCTTTTCCTTGGCAGCCCTCGCGGTCGCACGAGGAACCCCGTTCATCGATATTCTTACCGTCACCGATGTCATCGCTTTCGCGACCCTGCCGCGGGTGACGCGGGACGGATCGCTCGACCCTGAGCATTCGGGTGCCGGCAAGTGCGTCTCGCTGACCACCTACATCGACATAGTCGAAGAGCTTGGCGCGAAGATCGCCAATGATCCGCGGCCCCGTCAGTCAACCTGACCCCCAATCTTCTCACCAACACAAGAAAGGACGCCAACCATGGCACGATCCCGCACGCCCAAATTCGATGCCTCCGAGGTCATCACAAACGAAATCATCCGCATCATCGAGCGCGGCGTCCTGCCGTGGCGCAAGCCCTGGACCGCTGGTGGCAGCTCTCGTCCCCTGCGCGTGTGTGGCGAACCATATCAGGGCGTGAACAACTTCCTGCTGACCATGCGCACCGTGATGGCGGGCCACAGCTCACCCTTCTGGATGACGCTGCCGCAGGCCAATGCCTTGGACGCAAAGATCCGCAAGGGCGAGAAGTCCTCTGTCGTTGTCTACTACGGTCAAAGCCGGAAAGATGCCGACGGCGAGGATGACCACAGCGAGGACAATGCTCGCTCCGAGGAGGCCCGCATCTTCCGCTTCCAGAAATCCTACCGCGTGTTCAATGCTTGTCAGATCGAGGGCTTGCCCGAGAGCTTCTATCCCGACCCCGTGCCAGCGCCTGAACATCCGCCGTCCGAGCCCATCCCGCATATGCAGGCGTTTTTCGACGCCATCGACATAACGACGGTCTTCACCGGCACGGAAGCCTATTACCTGCCGCCCGTGGACAAGGTATTCATGCCGTCGATTGCGCGATTCGAGAACCCGCGGAATTTCTACGGGGTCTGGGCGCATGAGCTGGCCCATGCCACCAAGGCACGGCACCGGCTGAACCGCGATTACGGCCTCTCGCGCTTCGGCAACACGGCCTATGCCCGCGAAGAGATCGTCGCCGAGCTGACCTCGGTGCTCCTTGGCCAGACGCTCGGCTTCACAGCGCATACGCTCGAGATGAACGCGGCGTATCTCTACAACTGGCTACGGGTTCTGCGCTCTGACAAGAACGCGATCTTCAAGCACGCCGCCGATGCGCAGCGCGCCTGTGATTACCTGATCGCACGGTCGGACGCGGGTAGGGCAGGGGTGGGCGCCCAAGCCGCTTGAGCGGTGTGGGACCGCAAAAGTTAAAGCGGGCTTTGGGAAGGGTGTTTCAACTTCTCAAAGGAATGTCCGATGACCATCACCGCACAACCCCAGACAGACTGCCCTGATCCGAGTGTAATCGCGGCGCAAAACGACGCGTTTCGCAAGCTCGCTTGCCTCGGGGTGCGGCCTGCGCAGCCCATACAGGGTCGCATGCATGTCACCCGCTCGCTTATGGAGGCCGGTGATGGCTTCATGGCCGAGGCGGTCAAGGCCACCGGTGAGTTTGCCACGTTCGAGCCCGAGAATGATCCCGAAGGCTGGCATGATTTCGGGGCGGTCGAGATCCGCGGCGAGACCGTGTTCTGGAAACTGGATTTGTACGAGGCCGATTCCGACTTCCGCTACGGTGCCGAGGCCCCGGACAATCCCGCGACCACCATGCGCGTGCTGACCATCATGCTGGCGCGCGACTGGTAGAAGGGCAGGGGACCCCTCCCACTGACAGCCCAGACGATGAAGGCCCGCTGCCTCTCAAAAGGCAAAGCGGGCCTGCTGTCGTTTTGATCTCCGAAGCCGGGGATTGGTCACGCACGAGCGCGGGCCGCACCATACCCATCGAAAAGGACATCCCATGACCGCAAGTTTCAAACCCGTCTCTGTCGCTATCGGCGATCTGACAGCTCACCCCGCCAATGTGCGCAGCAACTCGCCAGAAACCTATGATCCCGAGAACATCGCACATCTGAAAGCCAGCATCGCTGTGCTGGGCCTGCTCCAGCCGCTCCTCGTCCAGAAGCTCGACGGGAAATATGCCGTGCTCGCCGGTGGCCGTCGCCATGCCGCGCTGAGCGAGCTGGTCGCAGACAATGCCGCCAAGGGGTTCACCGCGAAGACCAAGGTAGACTGCCGCCTTGTGCCGGAGGACTGTGACGTGACCACGGCGCTGTCGCTCGCCGAGAACATCACCCAGGCGCCGATGAACGCCATCGACGAGTTCGAGGCCTTCGCCCGGATGATGGAGATCGATGGCCAGACGCCCGAGACGATCGCCAAGACATTCGGCACCACGGTGGCGGCCGTGAAAGGCCGGTTGCGCTACGGTCTGATCCACCCCGATATCCGCGCCGCGGCCCGGGCCAAGACGATCACGCTCGACACGATGAAAGCCTTTGCCGAGCACCCTAGTCAGGAGGCGCAACGCGAGGTCTTCGAGGCGCTCACGAAAGACGGCGGCTATCTGCAAGCCTATACCGTCCGACAGGCGCTCAAGACTCGCGGCGTGCAGGTAAGTGACGATATCGGGGCTTTTGTGCGTGAAGACTATGAGGCCCGCGGCGGCGCGGTTGCGGCCGATCTGCTGGAAGAGCATTCCGTGCTGGAAGACGCCGCGCTGGTCGAGACCATCCTGCTCGAGAAGCTTGGGGCCGCCGCCGAAGAGGCCCGTATGAGGCTGGGCTTTGCTTGGGCTGATGCTTTGGTGCGCTATGATTACGCGACCATGGCCGACTATGGCCGCGTCTATCCCGGCCCGATCGAGCCAGATGAGGCGGCCCAGAAGCGCATCGACGAGATCACCGCCGAGCTTGAGAAACTGCAGCTCGAGATGGAGGATGAGGGGCTCGAAGACGACGCTTATAATGCGCTCTACGACCGGGTGGACGCTCTGGAAGAGGAAGCCCGCGATCTGCAGGAGGCCTACAGCGCCGAGGACCTCGCCCGTGCAGGCGTGATTGCGTCTTGGTCGAACGGGCAGATCACGCTCCATGTGGGCCTCGTCCGCCCGGAGGACATCGTGAAAGAAGAGGGCGCGCCCAGTTCCTCGACCAACACCACCGGAGAGGAGGCCCCCGACGCTGGTGAAATCAGCTACCCAGCCTCGCTGGCTGAAGACCTCAAGACCGAGCGGGCCATGGCGCTCGGGGCCGCGATGGCGCTGCATCCCGAGGCCACGCTCGATCTGACGCTCTTCAAGCTGGTGAGTGATGTTCTGGCCAGCGGCATGAGTGTCACGCAGGCGATCAAGATCGAGGCCCGCAAGGAATACCGCAGCCACGCCAAGATGGACGAGATCGACGTGACCTCGCTTGAGCATGTGGCGGCGGCGCATGATGCGCTGGACCTCTCCTGGCTCGATGACACCCGGTCCCCTGCCGATCAGTTCGCGGCGTTCCGCGCGCTGGAGGCAGGCGAGAAGGCCAAGCTCGTCGCCTATGCGACCGCCAGCACGACGCAGTCCTGCTTCGCGCGGGACCCGCGGCGCGAGAGCCTGATGCATGACTTCGAGATCGAGATCATGCCCGACATCCGCGCCCACTGGACGCCGAACGCGGCCCTCTTCAACCGCTTCAAGAAGGCCTGGCTCCTGAAAATCCTCGGCGAGGATCTGGGCCTCGCTCAAGAGGCGGTAACGTTGGCCTCGTCAAGCAAGAAGGAGATTGTGGCCTTCTGCGACAAGCTCTTCGCCGAACCCTTCGCCACCCTCACCGACGCGCAGCGCGCTGCTGTGGCCGCCTGGTGCCCGCCGATGATGCAGACCGCCGGTGTCGCCTGCGATGATGCAGAGCCCATCGCGGAAACCCACGAGCCTGATAGCGGGGTCGCGCAAGCGGCCTGAGCCATCATACGACCCGCGCGAGGCATTCCCCGCGCGGGTCTATCTTCTCATACCCAACGGAAAGACATCCCCATGGCTATTCTCAAGTTCTCTGCCTCAGCCGTTGCGGCGCAGATCGCCCATGCGCGCGCTTGCAAAACCTTCCTGCCCAACTGGAACGGGCCCGTGGACAGGCCGGCCCTGATCCTCATCGTCGGCAACGGCGTGCATCTGCGCTCGAACGGTATTGATGGAACGACCACCCGCATCGTCACGACCGAGCAGGCCGATCCCTCCTTCGCCTTCGCCGATGGCATGAACCCGTTTCGCGACACAGACTGGATGGCGAAGCGCCGCATGGCGTTTCGCGATCTGACCGGCCAGTTCTACACCGACATTTTTGATGACGTGCAGGTGCTCATCGACCGGGGGCAGGGGGCCATCCGGCTCGCCACCGATGGCCACAGCATCCGCGTCTTCGTGCGCCGGGCCTCGGACTATCTCATCGGCGGAACCTACGAGGTGCCCTCGGGCCTCGGCGGTACATTCCGGGTCATCCTCAAGGATGCCTGCGATACCTTCGCGATCGTGCAGAACTGCGGCAATTGCGAGCATTTCGATGCGATGCAGCCGTACCGCGTGCCGCTCGATATGCTTATGGAGCTCGATGACCGGAGGGCGGCGTGATGGGCTGGCTCTTCTACACCGACTGTCGCGTGAAGACCTACGCGGACGAAAAGGCGGAAATCGCCCGGCTCTGCACCTCTCATGGCGACACGTGCAAAACCGAACTGGTCAAAGCCTGTAGGGTCGGCTCCACCTGGTATGCGGCGGCAAAAGTAACCAATCTCGACGGCACCCCTGTCGAGGACGCGACCTATGTCACCGATGCGGATGGCTCTATCACTTTCGGGGCTGTCTTCCTTACCCGATACGATGACGGCTGCTGGGGCTACAAGGACATGGAGGAAAGCGCTGGCCCGAACGAGTCGCGCGCGCCCCTTGGGCTGATCGAGCTTCTCTCTGACCTGAAAGACGAAGGCAGCTATGCGCACGCCTGGCGACAGCGCTGCCGGGATTGGGCCGCGATCCCGGACTACGACGAAGGCGACAAGATCAGGCTCGCGACCCCTGTGACGCTCACCGATGGCAGTACATGCCAGATCGTCACCGCGACCCACTACAAGCGGGGGCGGCAAAAACGCCGCTGCTACCGGATCGAGGAAACCGGCGGGCTCGTACGCCTCTCGAAGGCCACGCTTGCGGGTTCTGAGCTGCTCAGCTCCGCGAAAGGTGCTGCCAGCCCGGTGCTGGCGGAGTATCTCGCGGGGCGAGAATAGGTGCTGCGCCGGACAGCTCATCGACCTGCCCGGCGACAGCAGATCCTGCGGCTTGTCTTGACAAGACAATGCAAATGCATTACCTATCACGGGTAGCAAAGCCCCTTTTCTTTCAGGAGACTGTCATGACAGCGCTCGCACAAGATGTCTCGAAACTCACGGATCGCTATCAGACGACCGTGCCGGCGGGTGTGCGCAAACAGCTCAAGCTGGGCAAGGGCGACCAGATTCGCTACTGCACCGAGCCGAGTGGCAGGGTCTATATCGAGCCCGTGCGCAGCGACGAGGATGATCCCGCGCTCGGCGCGTTCCTTGATTTTGTCGAGGCCGATATCAAGGCGCATCCGGACCGCATTCGGGCCTTCGATGGGGCTCTGCATGACCGTCTTGCAGCACTGGTCGGAGACGTTGACGTCGATCTCGATGCGCCGCTATCGCTCGAGGATGAATGACCGGCGATAGCGTGCCCGCAGGGGCGCCCCTTGTCGTAAACGGATGGTCGATTTATGCGCATCCGCTCTTTCTGGACCAACTCGAAGGGCTGATCGAGGAAGTCGAGGCGCGTAAGGCACGCGATCCAAAGACCTGGCGCAAGAAAAACCCGACGAAACGGCTGGCCGCCATCTTCAAGCTGGTCACCGAGGCCATACCGGCAGATCCGAGTGCCGCCGCCTACCGGCAAGGCAGCACGCTCGGGGATCACCGCAAGCACTGGTTCCGGGCGAAATTCTTCCAGCAGTATCGGTTGTTCTACCGGTTCAACAGCGACGCGAAAGTCATCGTGCTGGCATGGGTGAACGACGACAAGACCCTGCGCGCCTACGGCAGCAAGACAGATGCCTATGCGACATTCAAAGGGATGCTGGAAGATGGCAATCCACCTGACAATTTTGACGCACTCCTGGAAGAAGCTGCGGCGGCGGACAAGCGGTTCGAGACGTCCCTTGAAGCGGCGCCTGGTCGGTAAGTGGGCCAGCTGGCTGTGACCTATGGCATTATCGTTTACGACGCGACGCTGGAAGATGTAGCATCGACTGATAATCCGGTCGGAGAAAGCACAATGGACGAAACGGAAAAGGATGGGCAGCACCTCGGTCAAGAGGAGCAATGCGCGCCTGACCTGACGGGGCACCGTTTCCCAATTGCTGTGCGCGTTGCAGACATGCCCGATGACCTCGGCAAGCTTCTGGACTGGGGTCTCGAGGAGCATTTCCGTGGCCGCTGATGCGAACGCGTATGACGCGTGGTTTTGCGCGCAGGTACAGGCCGCGCTGGAGGATGCACGCACGGGAACATCTCAGGTTCAGGTGATGCAGGCCGCACAGGCATTAATTGATGCGAAGCGGCAGGTCGAACCCAAGTCCTGACCAGGCCTTGAAGGTCAGCGCGGTCTGACCACGCCACCCTAAAAGCGAAAGCGGGCTTTTTGTCCTTTGGAACACAGACCCTGATCCAAAGGAAAATCCCCATGTCCAGGCCCAAACCGGCAAACACGGCTCTCTCAATCTCCGACGCTAACCTCGCCTCTGCCCTCGCGCAGATCGGCGCGGAAATCGACAACCAGCCCCTGCGCAGCTCAGCGCTCGCGCGCATTATGCGCGAGACGTTTCATGGCAGTGATGCTGGGGGCGCCTGGGACTGGCGGAAGGCCTATGACCTGATGCAGGCGGCGGCTGTGCAGGCGCTGCTACGTGGCGACAAAAGTGAGGATGATTACTCTGCCGCAAAACTCCTTGCGTCACGTCTCCCGACGGAAACCCGCCGGTCGGAACAGCAAATCCGGTTGCAGCAGTTCTCCACGCCACTGCCATTTTCCGCCTTGGCCGTGCGGGCGGCAGCCATCCGCAAGGGCGAGACTGTGCTCGAACCATCCGCCGGCACCGGTGCCCTGGCAGCTTTCGCTACCCGGGCCGGTGCCACGCTTGTGCTCAATGAAATCGACCCCTTTCGCCAGAGCCTATTGCGCGCTGTCTTCGGTGGCGAGGTGACAGGCCATGACGGGGAGCATATCGATGATCTGCTGCAGACGCTGGTCCTGCCCGACGTCGTGGTGATGAACCCGCCCTTTGCCTCCTCGGTCGATCGCTCCCGAGACAAGCACATCGCTGCCAAGCATCTCATCGCGGCTGCCAAGCGCCTGGCACCCGGTGGGCGGATGGTGGCGATCATGCCGCAGGGGCTCACGCCCGAACGCGATGCTGCGCATTGGTCCCGCGCCTGCGGTCTCCTGACGCCGCGATTGGCGCTGACGATGCCAAGGCAGGTCTACCGCAAGCTTGGCACCTCTGTCGAAACCCAGCTGATGGTCTTCGACAAGGTGCAGGACGACAACGAGATGATCCGCGCCACGGTCCGGGATCTGGATGGAGCCTTGGCATATGTCGACGCAGTGGCCGCAACCCGGCCCGAGGCGCGCCCCGCCCAAAGGGTGGCGTCGATGCCGCACGCGCGGCCGACCGTTCACTCTTCTGCCCCGCGCAAGACCGCCGCTGCGCCTCTCGCCGCCTCCAATCCACGGCCCAATGCCGTCCGTCCGCTCAGCTTCACAAGCTTTCAGACCCCGCGCGACAACAGGCCCGTCTCGGACATCTATGCGCGCTACCGTCCGCAGCGGATTGAGATCGCAGGCGCGCAGGAACATCCCACGCCGCTCGTCGAAAGCATCGCCATGGCCTCTGTTGCGCCGCCCGTGCCCTCTGGCGCGGCCAGTGCGGAATTGCGCCTGCCCGCCAGGCTGATCGAGGATGGGCATCTCTCCGAGGCGCAGCTCGAAACCATCATCATGGCGCATGATGCCCACGGACGCGACCTGCCCGGTCGGTTCACTATCGATGACGACCAGGCCAAGCTGACGCGCGCCGATGATGATACAGACGCACGTGCCTATCGCCTCGGGTATTTCCTCGGCGACGGCACCGGCTGCGGCAAGGGGCGCGAATGCGCCGGGCTCATTCTCGTGAACTGGCTGGCTGGGCGCAGGAAGGCGATCTGGGTTTCCAAATCCGCCACGCTTATCGAGGACGCAATCCGCGACTGGACCGATCTTGGCGGCTCGCCCGCCGACATCCAGCCGTTCTCCAAATGGAAACCGGACCAGCCCATCCCGATGAGCGACGGTATTCTTTTTGTGACCTACGCCACGCTGCGGTCCGCTGGCAAATGTGGCACCACGCGGCTGAGCCAGATCCTCGACTGGATGGGTGAAGATTTCGACGGCGTTCTGGCCTTTGACGAGGCCCATGCCATGCAGAACGCGGCAGGGTCCGAGCAGGGCAGGGGGGTCAAACCCTCCCAGCAGGGCCTTGCGGGCCTGCGGCTGCAACTGGCCGCACCGCGTGCCCGCGTCTTCTACATCTCGGCCACGGGCGCCACGAGCGTCCACAACCTTGCCTATGCCGCGCGTCTCGGTCTCTGGGGGCAGGGCCCCGAATACCCCTTCCCGAGCCGCGAGAGTTTCGTGTCGGCGATGGAAGCCGGCGGTGTCGCCGCCATGGAGGTGGTTGCCCGTGATCTCAAGACGCTCGGGCTTTACACCGCCCGCGCGCTCAGCTTCGATGGCGTGGAGTATGACGTGCTCGAACACGCGCTGACCCCGGCCCAGATCGAGATCTACGACGCCTATGCGGGCGCGTTTCGGACGATCCACCACAATCTCGAAGCTGCACTGACCGCGACCGGTGTCAACGATGCCTCGGGGGAGACCAATGCCTCGGCCGCACGCGCCTCGGCCAAGTCCCGGTTTGAAAGCACCAAGCAGCGCTTCTTCAACCATCTCCTGATGGGCATGAAAGCCCCGACCATCATCCGCGCGATCAAGGATGATCTGGCGGCGGGCAACGCTTGCGTCATCCAGGTGGTCTCGACGGGTGAGAGCCTGCTGAAACGCCGGCTTGAGACGATGGACCCTGACGACGAGCTCGTCGAGGGGGCCTTGACGCCGCGCGATTTCGTAGTGGGCTATCTTGAGCAGGCCTTTCCTATCCACGCGCAAAAGCTCGTGGAAATCGACGGCAACATGGTCGCGGAACCCTTGCGCGATGAGACCGGCGCGCTCGTTGTCTCGCGCGAGGCGCTCGCCCTACGAGATGCGGCCATGACGGAATTGATGACGCTGGCCCCGATCCCCTCGGCGCTCGACCAGATCCTCTGGGCCTTTGGCGACGAGGCCGTGGCGGAAGTCACGGGGCGGTCCATCCGGCCCCTTAAGGCCGAGGACGACCATCTCTTCATCGAGAAACGCAGCGCCAGCAGCAATTCCTCCGAAACCCAGGCCTTCATGGACGGCGAGAAGGATATCCTGATCTTCTCGGATGCGGGCGGCACCGGGCGTTCCTATCACGCGGCGCAGACGGCCAAGAACCAGAAACGGCGCCGGCACTATCTGCTGGAGCCGGGTTGGCGGGCCGATGCGGCCATCCAGGGGCTCGGCCGCACGCATCGCTCGGCCCAGGTCACCGCGCCCTTCTTCCGGGTCTGTACCTCCGATGTGCACGGCGAGAAACGCTTCACCTCGACGATCGCCAAACGCCTCGACCAGCTTGGGGCCTTGACCAAGGGCCAGCGCGAAACCGGCTCGCAGGGGATGTTCCGCGAGGAGGACAATCTCGAAAGCCCGATCGCGCGGGCCGCACTGCGCGGGTATTTCGCCGATCTTGCCGCCGGGCGCGCCGCGGCGATGAGCTACGAGAGTTTCACCGACTGGACAGCCCTGCGGCTGATCGACAAGGACGGGGTGCTGCTTGAGGAGCTCCCGCCGATCCAGCGGTTTCTCAACCGGGTGCTGGCGCTTCCCATCCACATGCAGAACGCGCTCTTTGCCGAGTTCATGGGCCGGATCGCCGATCAGACTGAACGGGCGCGCGCGGCAGGCACGCTCGACCTCGGCGTGGAAACCCTTCGTGGCGAAAAGATCGAGCAGGTTTCCATCGAGGATCTCTGGACCTGCCCGAAATCCGGCGCGGTGACGCGGATCATCGGGCTTGAGGTCACCGACCCGGTGCATGTGCTGGACGCCGAAGAGGCCATGTCGCGCAATCCGGATAAGCTGCCGATGGTCAATCGCGCCTCCGGTCGGGCGGCGCTCATCTCGGCGCGCCCCATGCAGATATATGACGAGGATGTCGTGACGCTGATGCGCAAGGCGGTGCGGCCAAACGGTTCCAGCTATCTGGAGGAGGTGCGATTTGAGGCCTCGGCCTGGGAAGAGATCGGCAGGCCCGAGTTCTCACGGCTTTGGGATGCCGAGGCTGCGTCCCTGCCGAAAACCACCACGACCAAGCTCTACCTGCTGACCGGGCTGCTGTTGCCGATCTGGAAGGACATTCCGGCCACCAATGAGCGCATCTACCGGGTCACGCCCGACGGGGCGACCGCGATGATCGGGCGCACGTTGAGCGAAGAAGGGGCGGCCGCGCTCCGCGCCCGCTTCCTTGTCTCCAACCCGCAAACGCCGCAAGAGATGCTGACTGCCGCCCTCGGCACCACCGCGCCGGTCGATCTGGGCCGGGGTCTGACGCTGACCCGTCGCCGGGTCGCAGGCGAGATGCGCCTCGAGCTCTCTGGTGCGGATCGGGGCATGATTGAGGGTCTCAAGGCCCTCGGCTGCTTCACCGAGATCATCGCTTTCCAGCTACGGGTGTTCCTGCCGCATGGGGACGGGATCGACACGGGAAGCATTCTGGCCCGGATCGTGGGGCAGAGGCCTGCCATCACGGCAGACCAAGCCGCCTGAAAAGTCAAAGCGAGCTTCCGGTCGGGCGGCGTGGATCGGGATTTGGCCGATCTGCGCTTTCCGGGCGCGCGGGCAGGCCAATGGCACGCCTGCGCGCGCCCCAAATTCAGACAAGAGGACAGACCCATGACCAATCCCCAGATCGACTATGCCGCAATGGCGGCTCAGTGGCGCGTAGGGCGCGAAACCACCTTGAAGGCATCCCGAGCGGAGCTGATCGCGCAATTGCGCGCGCTTGGCATCAGCGAGGTCACTGCTGAATATGAAGGCTATGGCGACTCCGGCAATGTCGAGGATGTGACGGTGCAGCCTTCGGAGGTCCAACTGCCGGAGGCGCTTGCCACAGAGGTTGGCGATTTCGCCTGGTCGCTGGCTTATCACCATCACCCGGGGTTCGAGAACAACGAGGGCGGCTATGGCACGCTGACCTGGGACATTGCAGCCGACAGTATCACCCTCGATCACGCGGACCGCTATGTCGAATGCGCGCACAGCTATGTTGAGGGTCTTTGAGATGGCCCATCCGCTTCATCATGCTGAAAGCTCTGCCCGGAAATTCGGCGGGGTGCCGTCTGACTATCAGGCCGTCCACGATTGGTTCGACGCCTCGAAAGAGCACCTCGCGCTCTTCACGCACCGCGCCTTGCGTCATCATGCTCAAGGCCTGTTCGAAGCGGAGCGTGTCTTCGGCTTGACCCTGACCAATAGCGCGGGTCGGGACATCCCCGTGCGCTGGATCGGCGAGCAGCATATCCGCGAAGACTGCCAAGGCCGTATCCCGAGCATGGCGGACTGGCTGCGTCGGATCCAGCCTGAGCCATGGATGGCCAATGGTCATATCGACCGGCATGTCGGCAATGAGCCCTGCGGCGACCCAAGGGTTGCCTGGGCCTCCGAGGTCGCCGCCGGCAGAACGGTTCTTGGCCTGAAGGATTGGATTGCGGCGCACGCGATGCAAGCCACGCAAGGTGCCTGACAGCTCTCGGCCGTTGGCCAAACAAATGCTGCATTGAAGCCCGGTTGGACGACCGGGCTTCTTGCGTCGTTTCCCCACCATTCTTCGTAAGGAGGTTCGCATGACACTCGAAGACATCAAGGCAGCCGTCGATGCCGGCCAGACCGTGCATTGGGCCAATACCGGCTACGTTGTTCACAAGGACAGGCTCGGTCAGTACCTCATCACCTATGTGCTGAACGGCAGCTGCATCGGTCTGACAGACCGGAGCGGGCAGCGGTTGAACGGAGAGGAAGCAGAGTTTTTTGTCTCTGGACCGGAGTGTGGCGACGAGAAGAGCCAGGACAGCCAACAAAGACCAGACGGGCAGGGGAGGGGCGTCGTACCCGGCGATGAGGTGGCACAGACTCTCAGACGCCAGCGCTGAACTGGAGGTTGGGAAGAAAGGAAAGCGAGCTTTCTGGTTTGTGATCCCAGGAGGGGTCGAAAAAGCAATCCCGGTTGTGCTGTCAAGGACGTCAGGCACCGGCTAATCCAAAAGGAACCATCCCATGTTCGCAGGAACCCTCACTCGCAACGTCGAGACCGCAGCCGCCCAGTACACCGGCATGATCCATTCGACACGTTTCGATATCGCCATCCAGCTTGAAAACCGCCCGAAGATGTCCAAGCGCAGCCCGGATTTCGACGTGACCGCGGTCAACAAGTCGGGTCGTAAGGTGCGCATCGGCACGGCCTGGAACGAGACCGGCAATACCAGCGGCAACCCTTACATCTCGATGCAGCTCGATGTCGGCCTTGGCCCTTTCCGGGTCAACGCGGTGCAGACGAAAGAGGCGCGCGCCGCCCAAAGCGGCGAGTTTGAGATCATCCCGCTGGTCTCGAACGGCCTGATGAAATCCGGTTCGATCTCGGGCGAACTCACCGCCATGGATGCCGACAACGCCTTCACCGGTTACATCGCCAACATGATGTTCGATCTGGAGTTCATGCTGATCGAGAACAGCTACAAGTCCGAGGAGACCCACCCCGACTACCGGATCGAGGTCAGCTCGCCGCGGGGCACACCGATCCGCGTCGGCTCGGCCTGGATGGCGAAGAGCAGCCGGACCGGCAACGACTACCTGTCGCTGCTGATCAACACGCCCGATGGCGACCTGCGCGTGAACGCCGTGCAGAACGAAGAGCAGCGCGGCGGTCAGACCTTCTCGATTATCCCGTTCATCGACAGCGGTGAGCAACCGCAGGACGCGGGCGCGGGGCTGTCGCTGGTCGCGTGATCAGCCCACGCGGTTAGACTAACTGAATCCGGAGGGGAGCCGTGGGATCACGGTTCCCCTTTTACTGTGTTGGCGTGGCTCGGCCCGAAGCGACCATTCGAGGGTCTTCAGGCAGGAGTTCTACGCGTGCCCCATTGCCGCCATTTGAGCATATGATTGTTGATCCTGAAAGCGGACGTGCTGATTTTTTTGGACTAGGACGGCCAGCCAGTAAGGCATTTACCGCTGAGAACGGGTATGATACCCGTTGTATTGACAAGGTCGGGTGCGGTACCCGATCTCGGGAAAGTTGCCTTTGCGCCTTGTAGCTACACCAGTTGCCTGCCAACTGACGGGACTCTCGACGGAGAAGCTCCGCGAGTGGACCAGTCGGCGCGCCCTGGTTTCAGTCGATGTGCGACCCAAGGGCAAAGGATCGCCAGCGAAGTTCAGCTGGCAGACCATTCTCGTGCTTCGCATCGCAGTCATCTTGCGCGACCAGTTCAGCATGGAACTGCAGACCCACAAGACGTCTTTCGCCACCTTGCGCGAGGAGCTGCGAAATCGTTCATTCATCAGTCTGTGGGGGCAAAGGCTGGGATTGGGTTCCGACGGCAGTTGGACGTTTGTGGAAGCGAACGAGAAAATCCTCGGTGGGGAAGTCCTCTTGATGGAACTCGATCGTCACCTAGCCATATTGCGCGACGGTTTCGCTCTGCCGGACTTAAATCACGCCCAGATGGACCTCTTCAACCTTCCGGCAACCCGCGGGACTCAAGAAGGCCGGGCCAACTTCGCGCCTTCGACAAAGCACCACCGGCGGTCGGCATGAGGTATTCCAGCCTTCTTCCGGTCAATGGCTCTTCGCCTCGCTTTCCAAGTGGACATGTTCCTGTTATGTTCTTGTGCTTGATTTGTTCGAGAGGTGCGAGGTGAGTCCGGACGCTTTCGAAAAATGGCTCGACAGACTCGGCTATTCTGCCGAGCCAGCGGTGCTGCACCGGCGGGGCGAAGCTATCCCCGACGCGCATCCCTATGCGCTCGAGATCAAGACATTGCTCAAGCCCGAGGGGGCCATTCGCGCGCGGGCCGTGTTCGAAGTGGAAGGTGTGCCGACCGTCGTCTTCGTCAGCGACGACGACGCACCGTTGTCGAGCGCGGCGCTCGACGAAGCTCGCATGAAAATTTGGAACCAGAACCTAGCCACGATCGTGATTGAAGTCGTGGGCGACAAGGCGCTCGCCCTGCCCGCACGCAAGCTCAAGAAAGCCGGTGAACGCCTCCACCTTGCCGATGCCCGGCCGGACGGCCCGTTTTCCGCGCTCGACGTCGCGACGGCCAATCTGTCGCGGCGCGTTCCGAAATGGTTCGACGTAAAGGCACGTGTCGACCGCAAGCTTCTTCACAACGTCACGAACGCCGTCGCTAAGCTTACTGAAGATGGTCTCGGAGACATTGCGAGCGAGCGGACTCGGCGCCATTTGGCCGAGCTTCTGATGGGGCAGGTGCTCTTCATCTCCTATCTCGAGCATCGTGAGATCGTCGGTGAGACATATCGAAGCCGCCGCGGTGTCGGTCAGCTGCATAAACTTGTTGCCGATGCAGATCGTCCAGGGCTGCGGTCGCTCATCGACAAACTGCGATTGGATTTCAACGGCGACTTCCTCGGGGATGATCGTCACGATCCGTGGTATGCCTTGACCACCAATGGCTTCGCACTGCTCAACCAGTTTCTCCGTCGCACCGACATGCACACGGGCCAGGGAGACTTCTGGAACTATGATTTTAGCTACATTCCAGTCGAGCTTTTGTCCGGGCTTTACGAGAAATTTCTGACCCCGGAAGAACAGGCCAAGGAAGGTGCCTATTACACCCCGCGAAATCTCGCGATGCTGGCGGTCGACCAGGCCTTTCTGGCCTCGCAAGATCCTCTCAACGAGATCATTTTTGATGGGGCTTGCGGATCGGGAATTCTTCTTACCACCGCGTATCGACGTTTGCTGGCGCTTCAGGAGGCGCGCCTGGGCCGACAACTCGGCTTTGCAGAACGGGGCGACCTTCTCAAAGGACGTATCTTCGGCAGCGACATCAATTTTATGGCTTGCCGCGTCACCGCGTTCAGCCTGTATTTGTCGCTGCTCGAAGGGCTCGACCCGGCCGACATCCTCGAAGCTCAGGAACGCGACGGAACCAAGTTGCCGCCGCTCAAGGATAGCAACCTCGCCCACGGAGCTGAGCAGGGCGACTTCTTCCGTGAATCTCACGCGTTCGGCGGAAAGCGCTTTTCGCTGATTATCTCCAACCCTCCTTGGGCTGAGCCGGAGGGTACCAGCCGAACCTCTGCTGACGACTGGGCCGAACAGGCAGGCGTTCCCTTTGTCCGTCGGCAAATTGCCGGTGCTTATGCATTAAGAGCCGCCGATTTCCTCGCCGATAACGGTCGCATTTGTCTTATCCTGCCGATTGGCCAGTTGCTCGGTGCATCCAGCGAGGATTTCGTCAAGACCTTGCTCGATACCTACCGGCCTACCCGACTGATCAATTTCGGCGACCTGCAGGGGTTGCTGTTCCCCACGGCAGAGAACACCTGCCACGTATTTCTTGGGGAAGGCCGATCCGCCGACGCAGGAAACCTTGTGCCGTTCGACGAGACCTTCGAATACCTAGTGCCCAAGGCTGACCTAAGTCTCGCACTCGGCCGTCTCACCATGCAGTCTGCCGATCGGCACAAGCTCCAGACACGATCGGTAGCGGATGACCCGCAATTGCTAGTCACAATGATGTGGGGCGATGCGAGCGATCTGGCGATCTGGACCCGTCTCACCATGCGCGGGACTTTTGCTGACTTTTGGCGAGGGCCGAAGGCCTCACGCCGCTGGGTATATCGCAAAGGCATCCATCTCAACGACAAGAGTCGCGACGCGATGAGCGCTGAACCGCTCAAGCAACGTCGGTTTGTGCCTGTCGCCGCGCTCAGCGCCGGCTCGCCCGTACTTCACAAGGCCCTGCTCACGCGCTGGCCGGCCGAACAAACCACAGTGGTCGGTCTCAACGAGGCCATCATGGCGGTCTTCGATGGACCACGTGTATTGTTCCCCGACGGCTTTTCGCGAGAGGAGCATAACATTCGGGCGGTCTACTATGACCGGCCGGCATCTTTCACCCATAGTGTCGGCGTGATTTCAGGCCCCAAGGCCGATGCGGCGCTGCTCAAGTTCGCCGCAGTCTTTCTGCGGTCATCCCTGGCTCGCTACTTTTTGATGATGCGAGGCTGGAAGATGCTGTGCGAGCGCAACGGCGTCCACCTCGCAGACGTCGAGACCTTCCCATTCTTCGAGCCCTCAATTGCGCCCGATCCTGAGGAGGCGAAGGGGGTGGTCGAACGGGTATCGGCCCATCTCGACGAGATTTCCCGCTTGGACGAACTCGAGCAAGCGCCACGATATACGGCTCTCTACAGCGAGTTGGACGATGCGATTTTTGCCTATTTTGGGCTAAGCCAAGACGAGCGGACACTCGTGCGCGAGACCGTCAATCTCCTGATGCCCTCGATCCGTCCTCGCAGCTTCAAGAGCCTCGACACGCCGGCACAGCATCTCGTGAAGGCGGAGGATTTCGACATCTACGCGAAGGCGCTCGCCCAGTCATTGACTGGCTGGCGTAATCGCATGGGCGGACGTGGCAGTTTCCGGGTAGAAGTTGCGGCCAGTGATCCCTCTCGCGCAGGGCCGTCGGGAATTGTCCGTGTGCTTTTCTCCAACGACGAAGACAGAAGCGCCGAGATCGACACCGAGGTGAGTGACGAACTGGTTTTGGAAACCCTATCTCAGTTGCGCAGCGCGGGTCTCCGTGCGCTGCCATCAGGTGACTTCCTCACGCTCGTACCCGACGCTCTGCTCTGGGTGGATGGGGCGCTTTACTTAGTTCGACCGTTGACGCGGCGCAGTTGGACAGTCCGGCAGGCGATGCGAGATGCTGAGCGGATTGTACGCGATGTTCAGGTCCGTGCAGAGCAAGGTAAGCAGACGGTGAATGCGTGACTGCAACGGATGAATGGCTCACAGCATTTCCGCTTCAGCCCGCTACGGCGGCGGTCGACGCCTTGCTGCAAGGCTGGGCAGACTTGACCGTCCGCGAACTCCCGGACTTCAATCCGAAGACCAAGGAGGACAAGCTAACCAAGAAGCTCAAGGTCTATGTCGAGAACTACGTTGCGCGCGAGCGAGGACTGCTAGGCATGTGGGCAGCCGAGAATGTTATTGGTGAGATCGATCCAGCGACTGGCGATTGGATCGAAGAGCGCCGCACCGATATTGTCTACGGCTGGAACGATGAGACCCGGGAAATCAAGCTTGTGTTCGAGTTCAAACGCCTTGGACGTCAAAAGAAACATCGCGACCACTATCTCCGAAACAGGGGCCTCGGCCGTTTCGTTACTGGAATTTATAGCCGCGACCAGGCAGTCGCGGCAATGGTGGGGGTGCTTCTCGATCCCGAGTCGGAGGTCGTGCCGCCCATCCGGCAAGCGCTTGATGATGCCGGGCTAGCTGCTGACCTGAGACTAAAGCCGACAGCAAGCGGCGGGTCGATCACGCGGCCATCGCAGATTTTTGGCACGGCGGATTTCGACACCGAACATGAGCGGGATCCCGCGCTTGCGCCGAAATATGGTACCATCCGCGTTTCGCACTTCTTTCTGTCATTTGGTTATCCGGTCAGCACATCCAAGCAGAAGAAGGCGAGCTAGGTTCAAGTCAACACCCTCCCATTCCCAGTGGCTTGGCATGGTTGCGACTTCGGCGGCAGAGCTGTCGTTGGTTGAATCCGCCGCAAATTTCCGCTTGCCGCCCTTTAAGTCGAATGCCCGGACAAGCAATGCCTATAGTCGTCAGCGTAGTCGCCTGCACATCAACCTTGGCTTATGCCTTGCGGCCTCCCCTGCTCGGCTTCGCGTGTCGCAGGGGAGAACGGCCCTTCGGTCCGTCGCGCATTCGGCCATGCGGCCTCACCGCGGCGTCGCACCCGGCATCCCGGTTTGCCCGCCTCGCGAGCACGTCCCTCCCCGGCCGCTCCGCCGGATTGCGCTCTGGTCTGTTTTGCGGGGCAAAACGATCCCGCCGCTGCATCCGTCTCCCGCGTCCGGTCGGGCCGTTTGCCTGCTCGGGTCGGGCAAACCTACCGTCTAAACACACACATGAGTGCGGAAGCATATCCTCCGGATGGCCCCCAAATCAGCCCGCGTCAAGGATCGCAAAACTTTTCGGCGAGGGCGGGGCGTGTGGGGCGGGGCGGTCCCGTGCGTGAGCGCGTGCATGTGTCGGGTGCTGCGCGCAGAAAACTTTTGCGCCCGGCAAGCCGGCGGCTGCGCCGTCCCTGACCCAGGCAGATTCGGAAACCAGGCATTCGGCCATGCCCCCACACTCACGTGGTGGCCTTGGAACCGAACACTGGAGACCAGACATGGCTTACGACAATGCGAACACCTACGAGACCATCGAACTTTTCGGGCTGACCGAGAAGGACGCGCAGCTGCCGATCCCGGAAGATCACATCCTGACCGACCACATCATCCGCGAGAGCTTCGAGGCTTTGCTCGGGCAGTTGCGCGGGACCGGGCTTGAAGCGGAAATCGAACCGCTGGCCCATGGGCTCGCCACGATCCTCCAGCGGCGCAAGGTGGCACTTGGCAAGGAGATTGACCGCACCGCCGACAAGATCGGCGCGCTGGCAAAATCCCACGACGGGTCGGAGATCGCCGAGACCGCGATTGAGGAGGCGCAGGCGCGCTTTCTGCAGCTGCGCGAGATCGTCGGCGCAATCGAGGTGATGAGCGAGGCGGCAGCGGAATGCTACGAGATCGAGACCGGTCACGCCTTCATCCCGGCAGCCGGGTCGCGCGCAAGCGTCCGGGCGCAAGAGACCGGGGCGGTCTTCGAGGCACGGCAGCTCCTGGAGCAGCACGACCGCGAAACCGCCGAGAAGTCGAAAGTCGAGGGGGTCCCCCTGATCGTCTCAGGCGCCACCGACTGGACCGATGTCGATGTGATCTTCAACACGCTCGACAAGGTTCGCGAACGGATCAAGCAAAACCGCAACCAGGAGATCTTCCTCTGCCACAAGGGTGGCAAGCACGGCGCGGAGATGATTGCGGCTCGGTGGGCCCGCGCCCGCGGGGTCGCGCAGGCGCGCTTCGATCCGCGCTGGTCCGCACACGGGCGGGCGGCACCGTTCAAGTGCAACGATGAGATGCTGGACGACAAGTTCGCGGCGACGGGGGTTGTACTCTTCGGCGGCAACGGGGTCGCGCTCAACCTAGGGCAGAAGGCGGAAGCGAAAGGCCTGACGGTCATGCGGGTTGCTGACCCGGCGAAGAAGACTGCGCAAGATTGAAGAGAGGGGGTCGCGCTTGGCGCGGCCCTTTCGTCATGTCTCATGGCGCGTGCGATCGGTCACACTTGATCGGCAGCTCACGGCGTCCAGCACCGTCATCCCTCTACCCAGCCCGTCAGAGTTCGGCCCATCCGCATCGGTTCGGGCTGGTGATGGTGCGCCCCGCACGCACATCGTCAGCAGCGCAAAACCGAGGGGTCGAGACGTCGCACATGAGGCTGAAGACCTGCACAACCTTCGGGTGGCGTTTCGGAACACCGCATCCACGCGGGCGGGCTCCGTCAGCTTCCCTTCCCAGGCTTGGCGGGACGCGGACGCGGATGGTGGCGTCGGCGTGATGGCAGGGGTCATACGGATCACTCCTTTTTGCTCATAGATGTGGATCGCACGGGGTCGGCCCAATCGTGCCCTCAGCTCACGCTTCGGCAAGCACAAATACGGCTTCCACGGCGGAGCCGCGGACCCTCCGCATTTGCACTTGCGACCGGGCCTCTTGCCCCCGTGCTGGCAGATCCCCATCGCAACAAGGAGTAACCCAAATGACCAACCACTACGTCGCCACCGTCCCCGTCAAGTTCACCGACACCGATGGCCAGGAGCGCACCCGTTTTCAGCGCGTGGGCGCCATGTTCCGCAACACCCGCAACGGGGACGGTTCGGAGTTCTTCAGCCTCAAGCTCGACTTCCCGGTCGCGGTCTCGGAGCTGGTGATGTTCCCGCCGAGCGCGAAGGATCCCCAGGACTGAATCCTCTCACGAGGATGGGCCGCCCCAGGACGATCTTGGGGCGGCCCGATCCCTGTTCCAGGGATGCCGGGTCCGGCGGTTAGATCGCCCGAGGCGACCTTTTGAGGCTGCCGGGCGCTGCGCGTTCAAGGGACGCACTTCCCCCGGAATGATCAGGCCGCGACAGACCGGCCAGTCAGCCTCAAGGGGGCCATCCGCAAAAACCTATCGGCCAGGGCCTCCCGGTTTTTGCGGCAGAGATTTGGCGGAGCCAAATCTGGCCCTCCTTGACCCTGCCTGTCCGCCCTGTCGGTGGAGTTTGCGCCCGCCCGCGGTTCCGTCCGAACACTTGGCGTTCGGCCAGACCCTCGGGCGGTGTTGGGGAAGGGGACCCATAGGACAGGTGGGTCGCCCGGTGGTGAGGGCGGCAGAGCCGCGTCCCTGCGGGCCGCGGGGAAGCGGACACCAAGGCTGCCTGAGACTGAATACTACGTAAGTATATAATTGACAGTATGGTATATTATCGTAAGGTGGGGGCAGCCTTGGTGGAAGGTGGCAGGAAATAGGGGGTCTTTCTTCGCATGTCTCGTTCAAAACGGCTCACAGATGCGGACCGCATGGAGATCGTTCGCGAGGCTGCGGAAGGCGTTTCCACTTCAGTGCTGGCGGAACGGTTTGGCGTGTCGGTGCGGGCGATCCAGTACACGCTCAAAGCCGATGCGGAGCGCCAGACGGATGCCGCGATCCCGGTCTCAGCGGTCAGTGTGAAGGTCACCGCTGCGGAGCTTGAGGCGCTCGACGCGGTGTTGGCGAAGGCCGGGATCGAGAGCCGGGCCGAGGGTCTGCGGCGGCTCATCCAGGCGGCGGGTGGGGTGTTCGTCCCGGACGCGCAAATGGCGGTCGAGATGGCGCGATACAGGTCCTCTTTGCATGAGGTTGGCAATGGGGTCGCGCAGATCGCCAAGCAGATGACGAAGGCCAACCGGCAGGGGCAGGGGGCTGATGGTGGCACGCGTGCCGAGTTCTCCGAATTGCGCCTCGCGCAGATGCGCGGGCTGGCGCGGTTCATCCTCGATTCCGCCGACGAGATCGACCTGCTCCTGCGGCGCCGTCGCGATGCGATACAGCTCAAGGCCACGGCCGCGTTAAGGGAGTTTGCTCATGCGGCTGAATGATGCGGTTGACGCTGTCACAGGCGAGGTCTTCCGGGACGGCTGGAGCCGGATCCGGGGCTCGATGCAGGGGCTGCATGTCGCCAAGCAGAGCCAGCTTGCGCGCGCGGCGGCGGGGCACCGGCCAGCGGTCTTCAAGGCGATCCGGGGCGGGGGCACGCATACAAAGTCGCAGCTCACAAACCAGCTCGAGTACCTCACCACCAAGTCCACCCATATCGTGGACAGTAGCGGGTTCCTCGATGGAAAAGCGAAGCTCGAGGCGCGTGACATCAAGGATCTGACCGAGCGCTTTGCCAAGCGGTGGGATGCAGGCTTCAAACCCAAGCTGGGCCAGACCACCCACATGCTCATGTCCTTCCCCATCGGCACGCGGGGAGAGGATGTGCGCGACATCGCGACGGATGTGGCCGAGCGGTTCTTCCAGAGTGACGCGGGGCATTTCGACTACATCATCGCGGTGCATGAAGACCGCGATCACCCGCATGCGCATCTGGTGCTGAACCGCCGCTCGCAAGAAGGCGAGTTCTTTTTCCTCGGGCGCAACCATCGCTTCAACTATGAAGATTTCCGCCTCGCCATGGTCGAGGAGGCGGAGAAGTACGGCGTGCGGCTGGAAGCGACGCGCCGGGTGGATCGCGGGGTTGTGCATTACCCGGCCCCCACCCGCGAAGTTTATGCCGCAAAGGAAGAGGGTCGCGCACCCCGCGAGCGCGAACGTGTGGGGCAGGACCTGGCGCGGACGCTGGCGGAGATCGCCAATACCAGAACCGTCTACCATTCGCTTGCCGCGGAAGCCTCCCGGGAGGCCCGCGAGGATATTGCCGCGGCCCTCTTCCGCGCCGGCGAGGTGCTGGCGCGGGGCGGGCAGGTGGATCGAACAGGAGATGTGTATATGGCCGAGGATCAAAGTTTCGAGGATCTGAGAAGCCTCTATGCGGAGAAGCTCGCACGGGTGCAGGGCATGATCGCCGAGAAGCCCGATGCGGAACGTCCCGTGCTGGAAAAGCGCCTCATCGAGATCCAGGCGCAGATCCAGCACATGCAGCCTCTCGGTTTGCGATCATCCACGCTCTCCGAGGCTCCTTCGGAAGGCGGGGTCTATTCTGAGGCCAATATCGACGCCAGCCGGCTGGACCGTCTGGCCGGGCCGGACTTGCGGTCGCGCATAGACACCGCGCTGCGCGGAACCGGGATCAGCACATCTGAAGTGGTAGCCCGGATCGAGACCGGCGCCGCGAGTGCCGCGCTGGAACATCAATGGATCGCCGATGATCTCTCAAAGGTCGCCGAGGCTCGCGATCTGAACCTCGAACGCCGCGCCGATCTGGAGCAGGCGCGTGACATCCTAAATGACGTGCATGTCGAACTTGGCACGCTGTTGAAACGGGAAAACGTGCTGCGTCGGGATGGCGTTGTGGAAACGGAAGCGGTCAGCGAGCGGTTCCATTATCACGAGGGCGCGGTCCGGGCGATGGAAGGGACAATCCGTCAGGAGATGCGCGCTGACGGCCTGACAGCGCAGCAGATCGAGGACCGGGACTGGGAGGTTGTCTCAAGGGCGGAGCGCCGGATCGAGACCGAGCAGCGCGCGTATCTCGAGGCACATCCGGACCTACTGACACGGCCGGGCGATGTGATCGACCGGTCCGAGCCCTACAGGGAGGCCATCACCGATGCTTCCCGCGCCAGCGAGATCGCCCGCGATGTCGACCGGATCATGGAGGCACGCGACCTCCGCACGCCCATTGCGGATGCTGTCACGGATGACTTACGAGCGCGCTATCCGGACATGCCCTCCCACCTCGCCCGTGGGCTCGGCGCGACCTATGCCGCCGTTGTGGAGATCCGGGACACGGAGGCCATCAATCAGGTTCGCCGCGACAACGAGTTGCGCGAGGGGCTTGGGGTTGGCACGCGTGACGAACGTCTAGCCACCCGCGATGAAACGGCGCCGCAGACTGACCGTACCGACCTTCTCGCAGACGAAATCGCGCGTGTCCTGGACCATGAGCGGGCGGGGGAGTTGTCCGCGCCCTTCGAGACCGAGGCGGAGCGGGACGCTTTCCGAACCGAGATCGCGCGGGTGCTGGATGACCGTCAATTGGGCCGGCTCACATCCGGGGATGCCGATGCGCTGGACAAGGTTCTCGAGGACCGCCTCGACCGGCTCTATGTCGCCAAGGTCTACCTGCAATCCGATGCAGCGACGGCCAATACGGAGGCCTTGCGCCAGGTGGTCGATGAACTCGCCGACGCGGAATACGAAAAACACCGCGCGACAGACGTGGATGGCGAGACCGAGCGGGGACAAATCCATTGAGCGCCGCCATGGGAAAGGCGCGGATCGCGACCGGCGTTTTGCTGGTAACGCTGGTGACCGCCGCCATAGGCTACACCATCGCCTCGGCGGTGCTGAGCTACCAGGACCTCGGCTTCGGGGCCGAGATCGATTTCGCCTATATCGCGCAGAACTATCTCGCGATACTCGATCGCCGCCCCGAGGATGCCCAGCTCATCCATCTGATCATCGGCAGCTTTGCCGCCGCCGGCATGATGCTGAGCCTCGCTCTCTCGGGATCGGCCCTGACACGGTTTGGCCAGACCCATTGGCAGAGCGCGCGCGAGATGAAGGCCAATGGCTTCTTCGGGGCGCCCGGCACGGGATTTATCCTCGGCAAACTCGGCCCCCCAAAATCCCGCGCAAAATACATCTGCTCGAAGGTCTTCCCACACGCGCTGATCGTGGCGCCCACGGGTCGCGGCAAGACCACGGGCTTCGTCATTCCGAACCTGCTGACCTGGCAGGGCTCCGCAGTCACCCTCGATGTGAAGGGCGAGTGTTTCGAGGCCACGGCGCGCCACCGCGCCGCCCAGGGCGACAAGGTCTATCGCTTTGCCCCCACCGATTGGGAGGGCAAGCGCACGCATCGCTACAACCCGCTCCTGCGTATCTTTGAGCTGAAAGATCCCGCGCGCCAGCAGATGGAACTGCAGCTTCTGGCGACGCTCTTCCTGCAGAGCGACAATGACCGGGTGCAGGGCCTCCTCAAGGGCGGGATCGATCTCTTTGTGGCAGCAGGCTTGCTGGCCTTCCAGCGCAAGCGTCCCACCTTGGGCGAAATCTACCGCATCGCCGCCTCGGGCGGGAACAAGCAGAAGGAGTATTTTGCGCGGGGTCACGAGGTCGACAACCGGGCGGCCAAGCTGATCTTCACGCGGTTGGCCTCGACCAACAACGACACGCTGACCTCCTACGTTTCGCTCCTGATGACCTCGGGGCTCGATCAATGGCAGAACCCGGCGATTGATGAGGCGACGGCGGTGTCGGACTTTGATTTCCGGACGATCCGCAAGAAGCCCTTTTCGGTCTATCTGGTGGTCCAGCCTCTCATGGTGAAGCCGCTCGCGCCGCTGATCCGGCTGTTCTTCTCCGATCTCCTCTCGGCCATGCAGGAAAAGGATCCCGGGCCGGATGAGCCTTGGCCGGTGATGATCATGCTCGATGAGTTCAACCGCCTGGGCAAGATGCCCATCGTGGTCGAGAGCATCGAGACCTTGCGGACCTACCGCGGTCATCTGGCCGTGGTCACCCAGACAATCCCCGCCCTCGATGAAATCTATGGTGAGAACACGCGCCGCGCGCTGCAGGGGAACGCGGGTGTAAAGCTCTACCTGACGCCTTCGGATGAGAAAACCGTCGAAGAGTTGAGCAAGGCGGTCGGCAAGACCACGAAAACCGTGGTCACGCGCTCCCAGTCCATCGGCAAGAACCCCTTTGAAGGGCGCAGCCAATCCACACGGACCGAAGAGAGCTCCTTGCTCCCCGAAGATGAGGCCCGCCGCCTGCCGCTCGACGAGATCGTCATGGTGATCGATGCGCAAATGCCGGTCCGTGCAAAGCGGATCCAATATTTTGACGACCGGCTGTTCAAGGCGATCCACGCGGCGCAGACGGGTGAGTTGCCGTTTCCGGATCAGGGGGGAGGGGGGCCGCAGGGGAACCTGCCGCTGAGTATGCGCGCCATGCCGATGACACCGCCGTCGAGCGGGCCCCGTGGTTCTGAAGCTGATGTGGAGCGGACACGCGAGGCTGCTGGTGGCCAATCTTCAGGGCAAACCGATGTCGCCACAAAGAAGACCGCGCCCGTCGTTCAAGCCGTTATCGCCGAGGAACAACGACAGATGGAAATGGATTTGGGGGGCCAGGTTGCGGATGCCGAGACAGTGGGCGTGGATGATGAGGCGCAGATGCGCTCTGCCGTTGATGGCTTGGACGATATGGAAGCGATGCTGCGAGAGGACGGCGGTGAAAAGCTGTTTACCCGATAGGGTGGCTAGGATCGTATTTCGATCGAGCGGGCGGGAAGAGGTCTTTCGCTGCACAAGTCTTAAGTGTCTGCTTTGATGGTCGAAATAGGAGTTCATGGTCGCCAAGTCCAAGAGGATCGGTAGATTGTTCGCCCATTCCAGTCCGCGCTGGTCCACATGTTGCGCCTCGGGTTTCCGCCGAATTTCGATTTTTCGTTCAATTTCTTGTAGACGGCTGGAGTCAACCGCGTTGCGAAATCGCTCGAAAGAGAGTTCATTCGTGCAGCATTGTTGGCGGCGCTTCCGACCCATACGAGGTCATTATTGTTGCGAATACCACTCCTCACAACGAGCATCTCTGACGTATCGATTCCAACGGTATGGCGAAGAGAAAATTTGGTCGATGTGTATTGGTCTTTCAGTGCTGGATTGATAGCCTTCTTAACCAAATAGTTGATCTGAAGACCTGTTTTGGCAGCGTCAGAGTTCTTGCTGTCTCCGATAAATACGCCCATCACTCGGTCACCATCGAAGGATCTAACATCTCCCCCGTTTAGCCGGATCACCCTTGTGGCGCAGAGCAAAAACGCTTTGTAAACCTCGGCCGCGAACTTGGCGTCGTATCGATCTACAATCTGCGTTGACCCATCAATGTCTGCGTAGAGTATCGTCGCGGATATTGAACGCCCAACATTTGACAGGCCCAGGTCTTCTGACTTTGGAACAACTTGTCCTTTGGTCTCAGTCCAGGCTGATTTGAAGATGCCCCGAACGTCATCGTGTATCTTGTTCTCGAATTCACTCACTTTTGCTGGAGTTCCTTCGAAGATCTCGATCTGCCAGCCAAGACATGAACGCCAACGCGGCAAGGGAGAGATAGATTATTAAGACAACCCACCACTTCTGCTCGGGGTTCGAGTTGAAATTCCAAAGAAGCGGCAGTTGGTTCTGTGTCCCATCGACTGAAAATGAAAGGCTAAAGACGGTTTGGACTGTTTGAGCAATCATAGCTGCGCCCGAAAGCCAAAACATGTTGCGATAAATCAGGTCTGGATTCATCCGGATAGCAACGAGGGTGCTCAAGGCACCGGCACCGAGGGCCGACAAAATCGCAAACCAAAGTGGAGAGCCCCCAAGCCCAAGCCAAATGCCACAAAGGAGTCCAACTACTGCGCCGAACACTATCGAAGTCCATGTCCAGGCGTTTCCCGGCGATCTACTACTGGTGCCAAGTAATCTTATGTTTTTTCGATTCATGGAATCTACCATGCTCGACAGTCGCGTAGAAAACTCGGTGTGCGTGGACATTAGAGTTCTAAAGTCGTGTGCCGAGATAACCCGTGCTTCCAATTTCTCGGACTCGACACAGACATCTGCGGAGCGAGCAGCACCTGGTTTCATTGCCGCCATTTCGCCAATGGTCTGAGGTGCCTCTCTGGTATCAATGAAGGTTGAGTTGATGGATACTCTGACGGATCCGAACAAAATGAAGTAAACATCATCAGCATCCTCGCCGTGGGTCATTAAAACCTGACCCTTGTCGAACTTAACCAGCCTCGACATGCCAATAATTTTAGCCGCGAGGTCGTCTTCATTGGCAACGAGTTCGCTTCGACAAATGATCTGTCGGTGCTTGTCTAACACTTCTGTCGACAATTGATCATTTTCCACCGGTGGCGGTGGATCGCTTATTTTCTTCTTTCCAAACAAGTCTCTATTTCTTCCAAGTTAAGTATTTTGAGACGGTAGCTGCTCTTATTTCGCATGGCCTTCCCATCCATTTCGAGAGGATCAAAGCCGTAGAATCTAAGGTAATAGAACAGCATTGCCTTGCGCACTGGGAGCTCGAGAACGCCGTCAACCATGCCGTACTCGATCTCAATCTGTTCTCTTTGCCTTGCGGTAAGGGTTGGATCTGCCTGAAGTTTTAGCGCTGCTATTTGTTGCCAAAGTGCGTCTGGGCGCGGATCCGGGCATTCCTCTTGCAATACGCTTGCGGCTTCAATTCTTGAAAGCACAAAGTCTGAGAACCGGCCCTTCTCCACATCATAGGCACGCATGTGCCATCGGTGTCCGTCGCTAGCAATGGCATGAGGGCAAAGCGTTCGTATGGTTTCTGAGTCTGAGCTGAGCGAAACATATCGAACCTCCAAACATGCTTCTGCATCAATTGCATCGAGTACTGATCGAAGAATTTTCGGATCAACCTTGCGAGACGCGATGGCAACAGCGTCAAACTCCGGCAAGTGAGTTGGCCAAATTTCCTCTTTAGTGCGATAGCCTTGATGAAACATCTCCAGATGAAGAAAGAAACCGGAAGACTCCCCGCTGGAGAACTTTGGCTTGAACTTTGAACCCACGACGTAAGATCGGCGTCGCGGGTCGTAGCTCATGTTGCGGGGTGCGATATCAAGATATGTGGTTAGGTCGTTTGTCGCTTGTTGAGGCGATATCTCGAACTGATTTTGCAAGGCCTTGCGACCGATCGAACCTGTCCATTGCAACTGAAAATCGATAAACTCAAAACGTCGCCGTACACTTGGTTTGATGTCCATAGCTTGTCCCCCCCCCTGATGTCTCCCAATTTCTACCATATTGACATTTTCTTGGAAACTCCTATTTTGTATGACCACAGAAAAAACTTTGCGACTCGCTGCCATGCTGAGCCGCTATGTTAGGAGATGAAGATCATGCCTTGGAAGCACTCGGTCGCACGTGATCGTATTCAGAAGCTCTTGGATGAAGTGCCCGAAGTGGATGTCCAGCGCTTCGACCAATATTGGTCGCGATATCAAATCGATAAGGCGCTGCAGACAGCGATGAAGCAGCCCACTACGCCACCGCTTTTCAGCCTACCAAGGGACAAGGCAGTCGTAGTCGATACTGTTCAGATCTATATCTCGATCGTAGGGTACCATGAGATGCGTTTGGACGATGGTCGTGAAACCGAGGGATCTCACGCGCGGGCGCTTAAGGGGCTGCATCTATACTACGGCGCGGCGGATCGCGTGATCGAAGAAACCAGTGCACAAAGGGTCGACTTTCACAGCGGGCGGATGCATGCAGTTTTTCTTGAGACCGGGGGCGGCGGAGTATCGCGAGAAACTATAGGTCAAGCCCTTGCCTTTGTTGAAGATTTCAAGCGCGTAGTCCAATTGGCCAATGATCGGTTGGCCAATGGGGAGTTTGGAACTGAGTTCCGGATCGGTGTTGATGTTGGGACATGCGTTGCGATCAACAACGGGACCGGGTCTGAACAAGAACCGATGTTTCTCGGTTCAGCGGCCAACCATGCAGCAAAGCTTGCAGAAGGTGATACGGCCGGTGTGTACGTTTCAGACCGAGTTAGAGCCGTGCTTGGATATCAAGAAGTTGGCGTGCTCGAAGAGTTTTTGGGGCTGAACGCAAGCCAAATCAGCACGAATTCAGCCTACACTTCTGACGATGGCAGCTTGATGTTTGGCGTAATGAACAGGCAAGCCTTTTCGGAACGAGTTGTAGACACTTGGTCGGGCGATGTTCGAAAGGGGATTGTGGACGACTTAACTTCCTCCGATTTTAGGTTTTCCTTCAAGCAGCCTCCTTTGAGCGAGATTGACTACTCGCAACTCTATCCGAGCAAATCAATCCGGATGCCTCTGGTCTCATTGTTCGCCGACATATCGGGCTACACCAATTTCATCGACGAGGCGGTGTCCGAAGGAAACATTCAGGATGCCGTGCGCGCGCTCTTTGTCATACGCCAAGAGTTTCAAAACGTGGCAGAAGCCGACTTTGGCGGTCGCAAAGTTCGGTTCATCGGTGACAGTATCCATGCTTTGGTTGCAGAAGGCAGCGGCACATCAACTGACGAAGCTAAGAGTGTCGCCACAGCCACACAGTGCGCAGCGGGATTTCATGCTTCCTTCGACCTTTGCAAATCGATGCTTGAGGAGATCGAAAGCCTAGAGCTTGCCGTAGGTCTAGAGCTCGGCCCGACTCCGATTTCGAGGATTGGTATTCGAGGCGAACGATCCGTACGAGTGGCGTCATCAAAGGCCACATCTACGTCGGAGAAAATGCAGCGAGAGTGCAACGAGGGCGGTGTAAAGATCGGACCAGACGCACTTCGTGTTGCTCCCAAGGGCCTTATTGATGTCCTCAGTGATCAGGGGTACGCGAGAGAAGTCGACTACGACGATGTCTCAGCTAGCATTCTTGCGACGCCGACTGAATTGGCTCAACCGTTGTACGCTCGAGCCCACGTCCCCTCGGAACCAAGCCAACCGCGCGCGCATCTCGCAAAGAAATGAACTCTCTTAGGCTACTGCTGAAACACACCCCTTTATGGGTCAGAGTAGAAACAGATAGACCAGCAACGGCGCAGGTAACTTGCGAACCCCAAAAGGCGAGCGGATCGATCGCGGGACACTACCTTCTGAAGCTCGCTCTATTGCACGGAGGAGGCGTTAGCGTGGCGGAGGACGTAGCGGCCAATCATTTCCCCGCTTCCTGTCCTGAGAGACACATCAATCCCGATGCCACCTTTTGTATCTCCTATGGATCAACTGAACCGCTAATCGAAGCGCATGCGGCGATAGCCTGGTGGGAATACCTACGCATGTTCCTCCTTCATCAGGAGTATGCGCGGAAGTATGGAGTGTGGCCTCTTGAAGGAGGTCTTTCTCACGGGGACGCGGCGCGGATTCAGGAAAAAATGGAAGAGCTGGCTGCTCCATTGGGTTGGAAAGAAGAGATCCTAGTCGGCATGTTCCGCGGGAAGGGCTGGTTGGCCAACTCCTTACCCAAGGCATCTCACCGCTTGGATCGATTGCTCAATTCTAGAACTCCTTGCCCGAGGGGTTGCACGCGTCAGGCCGACAGCAATCGTTCGATTGTTTGCCGTCCAGTAGACACCGACCGAGAGATGACAGGTGGGAAACCGATCCTAAGGGCAGAGTGTCCAAACAGATCTGCACTAGAGCGCATTGCTTTACTGGAGCACAGGCGTCGCAAGGCGCAGCACGACTTTATCCAGGATATTTGTAAGGATGCGCCCAAGTGTTGTGGGACGATGAAATACTGCCCTCTGGCCAAATCGAGTTCGTGACCGGTACCCGTCATCGCCGCCCCAACCTAGCCAACCGGGCCAGTTGCGCCAGCATTCGAGACCCGGCCCCCGATGATCCTGTGCCGCTTGCTTGCCCCGTCTGTCCCATGCCTTGCCGCACCGGCATCTGCTGCACGCCGAAGAACTGCCGCGCCTTGAGAGCTGCGTATTCCGCGCCACTTGCCCCGCCGATCAAGTAGCGATTGTAGGCCTGCTGCCCGCCGCAAACTGCATGATGTTGCCCAATCTGGCGCAGACCCAATTGCGCAGGAAGGTCTGGCACAAATCCAGGCACTCTATCGCATCGAAAAAGACCTGCGCGGCCTGCCTGCCGATCAACGGCTTGCTGCACGACAGGACCGCTCAAAACCCAATATCGATGCATTCGAGCTTTGGCTCGCACAAAGCCGTGCACGCGTCTCAGCCAAATCGCCCACAGGAGAGGCCCTGAAATACATCGCCAAATACTGGGACGGGCTAATCCTGTTCCTCGACGACGGTCGCATCGAACTGGATTCCAACCCCGTCGAGCGCACAATCCGTCCCATCGCCCTCAACCGCAAAAACGCGCTCTTCGCAGGTCACGATGCCGGGGCACAAAACTGGGCAGTTATCGCGTCTCTGATCGAAACCTGCAAACTCAATGGGATCGAACCGCATGGCTATCTGGCTGGTGCCATGACAGCCATCGCCGCGGGGCACAAACAGACCGACATCGACCAGCTGCTGCCCTGGAACTACGTCAGATCCGTGTGATCGGCGCACCGCTCTGATGTCTTTTTTCAAGGGGAGAGCCACACGATTGGTTACGCCCGGGCGTTCGTCGTGGTCTGGACGCCCAAGGGTGGGCACGAGGTCTGAAGACGTCGGTGAACAAGCTCTGATGCGCGGGCTGGATACCGCATGACCGATTGTGCGTCTCGGGGCTATTCCTGTCTTACAACGGGCGTCAGCACGAAGCTGGCCACAAAGCGAGTGTCGGATATTCCCCTGCCGTCGACCTCGCGCCCGCCATTGGGCGCGTCGGGGGAGCGAGTTCAGCGCGCAGGCATGGTACGGCGGGCGATGTCCCACATGAATGCGGCCATCTCTCGCGCAATCGCCGTGGTGACGACGGTCGGCTTCTTGCCGCGCCGGATGAGCTGGCGATATCGGGCGGTCAGGCGAGATTGCGCCTTCCAGGCAATGTCTTGGACCTCCGGCGACTGCTCTCTGAGGATGTAGAGCTTCCGCTCTCCCGGTCGTGCCTGCAGGCGGTAAGTCCAGGCCCCCTCGATCAGCTTGTGTCGCACGCGGGCGTTGCCCGCACGGGTGATGCCACCGCGCCTGGTCGTTTTGCCGGTCGAGTATTCGCTCGGCACCAGCCCGAGATAGGCCATCAGTTTCACAGGTGTCTCGAACCGCCGCACATCGCCGATCTCGGCCATGAAGGTGACGGCGCTGATCAGCGCCACGCCCCGCAGCGCTTGAAGCGCGTTCACTGCTGGCGCGAGCGTCCAGTCCGGCACAAGGACCTCGATGTGCCCGGTCAGCCGCTCCAGCCGCTCCGAGGCATTTCTTTCCGCCTGCAACATCTCCTGCAGCGCGATCTGGTGCGCCGGGTGATCGAACGTCAGGGTCTGCAGCCAGCGCCGATAACGCATCGTCCACGGCTTGGAGCGTTGATAGACCCGCCCATGACGCAGAAGGAAGGCCGAGACGAGCTGACGCTTGTGGCGTTGATCCTCTGCGGCACTTTCCCGGGCCCGGACCAGATCGCGCATCGCCTCGTGCGTCTCGTCGGGGACCCAGACTGGGGTCAATTCTCCGGCACGTAGAAGGCGTGCAAGACGCAGGGCGTCAAGTCGATCGGTCTTGACCCGCTCTCCGGCCCTGACCGGAATCAGGGATGGCGCGACCACGCAGCATTCGCAGCCGGCCGCACGTATCTGCCGGTAGAGGCCGTAGCCCGTCGGTCCGGCCTCGTAGCAGGTCGAGATGTCTCCTCGCCCGGCAAGCTTCTTCAGCAACTTGCTGATGCTGGCGGGTGTGTTCTCGAACGTGCCAAGGCTGAGAACCTCGTCCCCACGCTCTCCACCCGCGATCGCGACCGCAAGTTTGTCCTTGGACACATCAATTCCGACGTAGATCGTTCCTTGGGTGTTCCGCATGTCTTCCTCCATCGCAAACCGACGGCACCCGCCGCCCCGCGACCAGCATACAGGCGGATCAGGCAGGGCCGGGTCGGGCCGGTGGAAAAGACATGCGGTCTTACAAAGGAGCGGCACAATCCCGCGACAGGTCCAGTAGGTCACCTGGCTGATGCCTGCCTTACGGCAGATCTCAGACACCGGCGTGCCTTCTTCGCCCTGCTTGATGATGAACGCTTTCTGCGCGTCCGAAAACTTCGATGCCTTCATGTGATTCCGCTCCTCTCCCAGCCGGGAAATCGTAGCGGAAAACTCCAGCTTCAGGCGGTCCAGTTTGCAGGGATCAGATCACCATCGATGCCCAATTTGGCGGCCTTTGATTTACTTATCCGGTGACAGGTGTTTTCGCCTCGAAGAAATCCACGGACGGACGATCATGAAGAAGAAAAACACTGCAATTAGTCCAAGAAAGAAAAGACTATCCGGTCTAGTGAAGAAAATGGAGGGGCTCCCGTCAGTAATGGCAAGGCTACGCCTCATGTATACCTCGAGGTCTGGCCCGAGAATAAAACCCAGCAGAAAGGAGACCATTGGATACCCACCGCGCTGCATGAAATAGGCACCAACCCCGATGGCAAGCGCGGCTCCCATCTGAAACACAGAAAAAGTTGATACATATGCACCTACCATGGCAACAACTGCAATGCTCGAAAAAAGCACCGCCTTGTTGATTGAAACAAGCCGCATGTACCAGGGACCCAAGAACAGAAGAGTGATCGGGATCAGTAGTGCCGCGATGAGCAAAGCTGCCATCATTGGTGTTATTACTGCGAATTGCTCAGTCATCATCTGTGGACCCGGTTGCAGGCCGTTAATGATAAGGACGCCGAGTATCACCGCGGATGTAGTATCTCCCGGTATGCCAAAAGTTAACATCGGAACGAGAGAACCACCGCACATCGCGTTGTTAGCGCTTTCGGAGGCAGAAATTCCTTCTACGGAACCATTGTTGTATTCCTCAGGACGCGAGGAACTGCGTTTCGCCTCTGCATATGAAACAAACGCTGCACTGCTTCCCCCTGCTCCCGGCAGGACGCCAACGAAGTAGCCAATCATCGCGAACTTTATGTAGCGGTAGGTGCCGATGAAGCTGTAGTCGGAACCGCGTGGCAGGAAGTCACGCCAACTCCACTTCACTGACTCGGTTGGGTTGTAATTCAAAGTATTCTTATTCCGAGAGCTTGCCGTAACCTGAACCAATAACTCGCTAATTGCAAAAGCCCCGATGATGACAGCCATCAAATCGATACCCTCAACTAAAGAGGGCAGTCCGAAGGTTTGACGTGCCTTGGAACTTGCCACATCAATTCCAATCGTGGCGACCATGAGGCCAAGCAGCGTAGCGACGATGCCCTTCGCAATGGACTGATCGTTCGAAATAATGATTACGAAAAAGGCGAATAGGATCAGAGAGAACTTCCCGGGAGTTTGTACATACAATGCCGCTTGAGCTATTATAGGTGCTAGTGTCATTAGTAGTACGGCACCAACCACGCCCCCCATCATCGACGCTAGGCCCGCACTGCGCAACGCGCGAGCACCCTCCCCCCGACGCATTAATATGTTGCCTTCATATGCAGTCATAACAGCGCAAGGTGCGCCAGGAATGTTTACTGTTATAGCGGTGATGCTGCCGCCATACTGAGCTCCCATGAAAATAGCGGCGCACATGACAAGCGACGGGGTAATGTCCATCGAATAGGTAATCGGCAAGATCAATGCTATCGCCAATGTGCCTGTCAACCCAGGGATCGCCGCAAAGAGAGTCCCGATCAGGAAGCCGGCTACCAAATACCCGAACACCGCCGGTTCCGCGATTGTTTCGAAGCCCCCAAGAACGTGCAGCAACTGTTCCATCATGTCAGCAATTCCATTTTTGGGAGTTGAATGCCGAAAAGAACGGCAAAGAACAAATATGCGAATAGACTTATTGCCGCGGCCACTACGATATTCAGTGCAATCCCGAGAAAGCCTTTCGACCATCCGAACCGGAAAGTAGACAGCAGTCCCAGTGAGAAAAAGAAGGTGGCCACTGCAAACCCAAGCTTTCGAAACAACAATACATACAAGAGGGAAATCAATATAACGGCGGCCAGCGAAACATATGCGCTGCTACCACTGGGACGAACGGAAGGCTCCAGATCATGCATCTCTTCTAAGGATCTAGGGGCGGACTCTATGTCGTGTCTGACCTTGTGCCGCCTAATTTGCCCCACAATAACCGCCAATAGTGAGAGGTACATTGCAACACTAAGAACGATTGGCATGAAGCCCGCACTAGGTAGCCCGTAACGAAAAAAGGAACCGTTCTGCAAAGCCTCAACAAGATAGGCTGTAGTAGAGATGAAAATAATTATTGGCAGGATCCAGTCACCAGACCGGAAATACGAGAGCTTTTCAGGCATTAAAGTTCCCTCATCGCGAAGTTGAGTAATTCGGGCAACGGTGTTACCGTCGCCCGCCTCCAATTTATAAAAACTGGGGTGAGTTTCAGGCATTGAGGAATGCCGCTATTCGAGGATACCACGTTCCGTCAGGTCTTCGAGAATTTCGAAAACCTTAGCCTGAAAGTTAGTAGCGAATTCCGTAACCTCATCACTCCCCATCCAGGTGGCCGTCACACCGACCTTTTCCGCCCAATCCTGAAACTCGTCGCTGTCCCAAGCGGTCTTGATCGCCTCTTCCAGAATCCGTTTCGCCTCATCAGGCGTTCCGGCCGGAGTAGCAAACAACAAGAAACTCCCCGTCTGAAGGTTAAGCCCTACCTCTTCGCTTGTAGGTACATCAGGAAACCCCGGATTTTCGGTCGCGCTGAACTCGACAAGTCCACGCGCGTCCCCGGATGCCAGCAAGGGTGCAAAATCCCCAAGACTGGTGACCGCCGCGTCGACCTCGCCGGATAGGACGCCTTCTTTCTGACCTGCGCTACCGTCGGGAAATGAAACCACGCGAAATCTAGTATTGGTCATTTCCTGAAGCTGCAAAAGTGTCAGATGCGTCATGGACCCTAGGCCCATAATGCCGACGTTGATTTCTCCTTCCGCTTCCTTTGCCGCTGCAACAAGTTCGTCGAAGGAAGTATAATCTGTATCGCTACCAACGATCATCGCATTAGGTTCGGTGGTGACCAAAGCTATCATATCAAGCTTGTCGAGACTGTAGCCGGGTAGAATTTTTTCCCATGGCACAGTCACGATGCTATCGTAGGTTAAAGCACCAATGGTGTAACCGTCAGCAGACGAGTTCATGAGTCGATTTATTCCGATAGAGGTGACGCCCCCATCCAGATTCTCGACAAAGATGGATTCTGGTAAATCACGTTCAGCGATGCTCATGATTTTCCGAACAACACCGTCGGCACCGCCCCCCGCTCCCCAGGGGACAATAGCTTGAATGGCGCGTTCTGGGTATTCTGCAACAGCTCCAGTGGCAGTTGCTAAAGTAAAAGCACTCACCATGAATGCCGCACTCAGCTTCAGCTTCGATCTCATCAGTCTTCCTCCCTTTTGGCTAGCAAAATACTAGCTCTCTCTCTTCGACCCTTTCCGTGGCAAGCAGCTGCGTAGACTTCACCGAATTGCGTTGAAACCTTTCGTCAACCGATCACAAAGCGTTCCACAGGGACAAAAGAACCTCGTGTGCCATTGAATCATTTGCCAATCTTAGTTGCTTTCCCGACCCTCTTGTTTGGGTTAGCCGCTCCCTCGGCGTGTCTTTCCAGAAGCTTCAGGTAGAGTAAGATTGCCGCATTTATATCGCCCCATTCTCCCGTAGCTTTGCAATTCTAGTGGGATCATACTCGAGCATCTCGGATAAGATTTCATTAGTGTGCTCGCCCAACATAGGAGGTGGCAGACGAACATCGAGTTCGTGACCCTCCATCCGAATGGGGGTACGCATTATCTTGGCCTTCACATCTGGTGCGGCGCTATGTTCGACCTCTTGAACGATGCCGCGTGCCTGAATGTGAGGATCGTCAAAAACTTGGGCAAGGGTGTTGATTGGCCCGCAAGGTATTCCAGCCGTTTGCAGATCGGCCAGCCACTTGGTCGAAGAACGCTTAGTAAACTCTGAGCGGATTTCGATTAGTATCGCTTTGCGATTGACAAGTCGTTGGGTGTTTGTTGCTGACCTTGAATTGTCCACCAGATCAGGTCGCTCGATAGCCTGACAAAGGCGCTCAAACTGATTGTCGTTTCCGACGGCAAGGTTGATGTGTCCATCAGCTGTCGCAAACGTTTCATACGGAACGATGTTCGGATGGGCATTGCCCAACCGTTGTGGCTCCGTACCCCCGATCAAGTAGTTTGAGGCCTGATTGTACAACCATCCGACCTGACAATCGAGCAGCGATATATCTATGTGCCGCCCGGAACCTGTTTGATCACGCTCCCTCAGAGCCGCTAAGATAGACACTGTCGCATACATTCCCGCCATGATGTCGGAAATCGGCACCCCCACCTTCATCGGCATCCCTTCAGTCTCGCCGGTGATGCTCATTAGCCCGCCCATACCCTGAACGACGAAGTCGTAGCCGGGCCGTGTGGCATAAGGTCCTGACTGCCCGAACCCTGTGATGGAGCAATAGACAAGATTTGGGTTGCGGGCGTGGACCGTATCCCAGTCCAGGCCGCGGCGCTTAAGATCACCTACCTTAAAATTCTCGATCAGAACGTCGCTCTTGTCGATGAGGTCATTAATGATCTCTAGACCTTCCTGAGAAGAAATGTCGATGGTCAGGGACCGCTTGTTGCGATTGGTCGACATGAAATAGGCGCTTTCGAGCGTGTCGTTACCGTCACGATCTTTTAGAAAGGGCGGGCCCCAGCCGCGAATATCATCACCCTTATCCGGTCTTTCGATTTTGATGACATCAGCTCCCAGATCTCCCAATGTCTGGGCGCAGCTTGGCCCCGCAAGAATGCGCGATAGATCGAGGACGCGCAAACCTTCAAGTGGCGAATTCATCTAATCCCCACCTGTTCAGAAATGATCACACCAGGGTTCATGATCGACTTGGGATCAAGCGCTTGTTTTGCCGCCGAGAATGCTGCGCTAATCGGTGCAGGACGCTGTTCTTCGTACCATGGCATGTGCAGTCTACCGACAGCGTGGTGGTGGGTTATCGTTCCCCCGGCCTTCATCACGGCATCATAGGCTGCAATCTTGATCTCCATGCATTGCTCACCCATCCGTTCACGATCCGGCAGGCAATGGAAGGTGAAATACGGTGCGGGACCATTGGGGTAGACATGAGTAAAGCGACAGGTAACAGTGCCTGCCCGACCGGTCACACGCTTGATCGCTGCATTCACTGTTTCGATGACTGTGCTATGCAGCTCTTTGAAATCTTTCCAGCACACAGCCGTTTCAAAGGTCTCACGACATATACCGCGCGCGGTCATGTGCTCGCGATAGTATGGCCCTCGAATAAAGGCGTTACGCCATTGACCAGCTACGCTGTTGCGTCCCTGTTCTGTCTCATTAACTGGCGTGCCTCCGAACTCGCGACACAAATCAACGGTTAGATCCAGAATTTGATCGACGGGATAATGTGAGCTTTCATATCCAAGAACCAGAATGGGGCGGGTTCCATCAAATGATCCGGTCAGCTTAGCTTCAAGCGCATCGATCAGCCGGCAGTTATCTGGATAAAGTCCAGATTGCGAGATCGCACGTACCGCTTCAACTCCCTGATCATATTCAGCAAAAGTCACTGTCTTGGTCGCTTTGTGCTTGATCCGGGAAAGAACCCTAATCCAAGCTTCGGTGATAATGCCCACTGATCCTTCGGTACCCATCACGTATCGGTCGGGCGACGGACCCGCACCAGAAGCAGGCAAACGGCGGCTTTCGCTAATTCCACTTGGCGATACCATCCGAATATTTTCGACGTAGTCATCAATATAAGTGCCGTGTGTCGCGTAGTGCCCGGCAGCCCGCGTCGCAATCCAGCCACCAAGCGTCGAAAGCTCAAAGCTTTGAGGATAATGACGCAGTGTGGCATTGTGATCTTTCAATTGTGTTTCCAGGTCGGGCCCATACACCCCAGCCTGCACACGCGCCGAACGGGACACGGGGTCGAATTCCAAAACTTTATTTAAATACCACATGTCGATGGTCACTACACCGGCATAGTTTCCCTCGATTTCAGGATTCACTCCGCCGACTACACTCGACCCGCCGCCAAATGGAATAACCGCAGCACCAATGTCACCAGCCCAGTCTATGATTGCGCGGACGTCATCTTCGGTGCGCGGATAAGCAACCACGTCGGGGGCGTTTCTAAAATCACCACGGAACATCTTAGCGCTGTCCAGGAATGATCGGCCATAGCTATGCAAGGCGCGTTCGTACCGATCAGTGCGACAGATAGTCTTAATTGCCTCCGGGAAAACATTTATTCTGCTTTCAGGCATGTCGATGCTGTCGAGGGTTGGTGCAGCCATTACATCGAAAGAGTCGACGCCAAAGGTACGATGCCAAGTATCTAGAACCGGGGCCATCTCTTCGGCCGTTGCGCTCTGATCCTCAAATCCCCACGCATAAAATTTTCTACGTCTCTCGCTCACAACAAGCCTCCTTAGCAAATTTGCGCTAACGAACAATCATCCAGTTGTTATTCGTTGTGCGCTTAAAGTCCGAAATCGGCCATTGACTTACAACACACTTAATTTTAGTCATTAGTTGAATTTTTGTTACCTGAAGGCTGCATATGGATCCGTGGCTCCCACCACTTAATGGGTTGCGAACCTTCGTTAAGGTGGGACGCGTAGGTAGCTTTGCTAAAGCTGCTAATGAACTGAGTGTGACGCCAGCGGCTGTCAGTCGCTCCATACAATCTTTGGAAGCCTATTTGGGCTGCATGCTATTCCACCGAATGCACCGGAAAATTTCGCTGACCCGCGAAGGGCAGATCTATTTCGACAATGTTGCAGATATCTTTGACCGAATAAAATTAGCTACGCTGGACCTAAAGCAGCAACGCACTGATCGCCCGCTTATTATAAGCGCTTATCCTAGCTTTATTGTCAGCTGGCTTGTCCCGCGTTGGTCACACTACGTACAATCGCATCCTGACGCTCAGCTTCGGATTGTTACAACACTCAGCCATGACGTCCCATTTGAACAAAGAGGCATTGATCTGGCGATCCTTTCGGGCTGCGCAAGTGATCCTCGCTATATTTCGACACGGCTGCTGGAGACGACCCTGGTTCCAGTGTGCCGTCCAGACTACCTTCCTCCTGAGACATTGTTCGGTGACACTGAAGACTGGCAAGACGCATTACTGCATTGCGACACCAGACCCAACGATTGGGATCGATGGTCGAAGGCAAATGGTGTGCCATTAGACACGTCGCGTGGCCAATGGTTTGAAAATGCATCAATGATGTATGAAGCCGCGATGAGCGGGCTGGGTATCGCAATTGGAATTGAAGAGCTGTTAAGCCGCGAATT
The DNA here is from genome assembly GCF_028807495.1 of Roseovarius sp. SK2. Lineage (NCBI taxonomy): Bacteria > Pseudomonadati > Pseudomonadota > Alphaproteobacteria > Rhodobacterales > Roseobacteraceae > Roseovarius > Roseovarius sp. SK2. The sequence continues at coordinate 2,631 of NZ_JARAMK010000017.1, read as the reverse complement.
CGCATCAAACCGACTTGCAGTCGCGTTTCGCGACAACGCTGAGATCGTCTGCCCATTTTATGTCATCCGCCCCAAAAAGACGGAAGATCATCCGTTTTTTCCGACCTTCTTGGATTGGTTACAAGACGAGGTAAGAAAAAGCTCTAAAACATTGTGATCTGCGGCAAATTTATCCGTAAATATAGGTAATCCGCATCCAGCCACTAATTTTGGAAAACCTATACTTCCACTGCTTAACAGAAAAAATTCGTTCCTGGATCTTTTGTGCGGAATTCAGTCCGGGACAAATTTCAAATGTTTTTCGAAGTGGTAATTCCTACGGGAAAAGCGGCACGTTCGAGTCCTTTGGCAAATCGCCTCCAGCGGAGTTGATAAAGCTCTGCGGATTTTGTTAACTCAGCCACGCCTGCAGCGTCGATACTACGCACTGCACGGGCTGGACTTCCGACCACTAGTGTATTGTCGGGAATTTCCTTGCCCTCGGTGACCAGCGCACCCGCGCCAATCAAACAGTTTTTGCCTATCTTGGCTCCATTTAGAATAGTGGCACCCATACCGATCAAAGTGTTATCACCGATGCAACAGCCGTGGATCATCGCACGATGGCCAATTGTGCAGTTTGCCCCGATGTGTATGGGAAACCCAGGGTCAACATGCAGCACGCTGTTATCTTGAATATTTGACCCTACTCCTAAATATATTGTATCGTCATCAGCTCGAAGCACCGCCCCAAACCAAACGCTAGCGTCAACATCAATCTGCACGTCCCCGATCAAAACCGCAGTCGGCGCAACAAAAGCTTCTCCTTCAGTGGGTCCACGAGGTTCGATGTCTTCCAAAGCGAAGAGATGTGCGGTCACGGGTATTGCTCCTTAGTTGAATTGGATCACAAGACTTTGGGCTGCTTATTCAAAGACTGCCAGCTGCTTATTGAGTAACTCCAGCTTGGCTTTTGGCCGCTTTAAAATTGTTAATTCCAAGATGTCAATCGTTTTACAGTTAGTTATGTGGTCACCTGCCCTTTGTCCGACCCTCGTCTCAGCCGCATCAATCTGAATTGAGGGTGACCTGCTTTTGACCTGATGCTGTGGACGGCCTCTGCAGTTTAAAAGGTCTCTGGCGACAATACGTGCCGGTTGAGTGCATCCACATGTTGGCTTAGCCGTAACCTACTGTCCTTCCCCCCTAGAACTGGGCCACTACGATGGCCGAGAGAGTGAGACTTGGAATGGCTCGGAAACGGTATTCGGACAAAGACATCCTGAAGCATCTGCGCGAGATCGAGCTGAAGCTGGCGGAAGGCGGTGATGTACAGTCGGCATGCCGCGCCGTCGGCGTAAGCGACGCGACGTACTACAATTGGCGCCGACGGTTCGGCGGGATGGCGCGTTCACAGCTGTCGGAGCTGCGCAGCTTTGAGAAGGAGAACGCCCGGCTGAAGAAGATCATAGCAGAGCTCAAGCTGGACAAGCTGATCCTGAGGGAAAGCCTGAACCACCTAAAGCCGAGGGCCTGACAACGGAGCACTTGCGAAGTGACAACGTCCTATGTCGGGAAAATCTGGCTGCTTAGGTCAGCAGGTCTTGGGGCATTTGGTACTCCAGATGCCCTGTTAAGGTTGCCCAGACGGGCTCTGCCGTCAAGAAATGATCTCTTCCATAGCAAACACAGGGTACGCGCGATGGCGGCCCTCACCGTCCTCAATACGAGATCCCAAATCCCAAGCAGAAGGCCCGAACATTATCTACGAGGTCAGCGCACTGCCTCCACGGCTCATGTCAGAGAGAGGTCCTTCCGCCTGGGCTCACCCCCTCGAAGAAGGGGCGATAGGGTTCGCCGTGTTTGACCACGGCGTGTACGGTGCGCGCCATCTTGGCCGCGATGGCGGTGTAAGCCTTGCGGCGTAGATGGGCGTTGTGCCGGGCCCTCGAGATGTAGCGTTCGAACTTGTCGCGGAAGCTATTGGTCCGCTTCAGCACAGCGGTCTGGCCGGCCATCCAGAGGGTGCGACGCAACCGGGCATTGCCGTACTTCGAGATCCTGCTCTGGCCGCGGAACATGCCGGACTGGACCGTGGCGAGGTCCATGCCGCAGAACTTCAGGAACTGGCGATGATGCCGAAACCGACGCAGGTCACCGGCCTCGGCCAGGATGGTCATGGCGTTGATCGGGCCGATCCCGGGAATGGTCGTCAGCAACTGATAGTCGGGCAGATCCGACAGCAACTCGATGGCCCGTGCCTCAATCACATCGCGCTGTCGGATTAGGCTTCTCCTTTCGGCCAGCACCAAGCGGAACATGCGGACAGCGTCAGAATCCGGCTGGACTGGCAACCCCACTGAGTCAACCGCAGTCGCATAAATATCTGAAAGTAAGCGTTCTTTGGACACTTTGCGTCCAACCACTTGCCAGGCATCGGCAATGAATGCCTCCCGGTGTCAACGGCGGAGTAAAAACCTGCCACGCGGCGGCGTAAAACCAGGCCAGTGGGGGGGTGCCAAGCGCCATGGCACGCGTGCTCTCCAGATGGTGTTGTCACGTTAACCTGTCGGCAATCGGCGAAGGCATCGCGTTAGTGGGATCAAGCGATGTTCGCAGCCGTTTTCCAGACATCAAGTGCCTGCAACCGAT
>NZ_JARAMK010000016.1:0-65750 GCF_028807495.1 Roseovarius sp. SK2 | reverse complement strand
ACCGCTCCACTTCGCGCCGCAGTTCCAGCAACTGCAATTGCTTGGCTATGTTGATCTCGGACACCATGACCCCGCGTCGGGGCATCACCACCACCAGACCCTCGGCCGCCAGCCGCTGCAACGCCTCGCGCACAGGGGTGCGGCCTATGCCCAGTTCCTCGACCAGTTGCGATTCAGACAGCACCTGCCCCGGCTCCAGGTCCAGCGCCACAATCCGTGTCTCGATCATCTCGTAGGCACGGTCGGTCAGCGTTATATTGTCGATCTTTCGCGCGCGCGGAGAAGCATTATCCAACACGTTCTCTGTGTCTTTGTTCATATTCTGCCTGTCTGTGACCTTTACTGCGGCCGTCGGAGGTGGATACTTCCTCGCCATGTGGAAATCTAAGGTGCTTCGCTCCATGCCGCAAGGCTTGGACGCGTTGCCGGCGGGTCACGACGCGACGGCGGCGCAGCATCCGGAGGCGAAGGCTGCCAGCGTCTCGGCGAGGACTCCGGGCCGCTCTGCCATCGGCACATGCCCGCACCCCTGCCACAACTCCAGCCTCGACGTGGCCAGACCAGCCGCTAGCGCCTTGCCATGATCTGGCGGGCACTCGGGATCGGCAGTGCCGTGCAGAACCAGCACCGGCACGTCGATGCTGTCCAGAACAGGACGATAATCGACCTGTGCGGCGCTCAACCACGCCCCGGCCACCGCGATATCCGCCGCCGTGTCTGTCAGCTTTAACCGCTGCGCCCGGCCCCGCGCCTCCTCGACGAGTTTAACGGGCGTGTCCCCGCGGAACCAGACCGCCGGCTCAAGCCCCTCGGCGTGCAGGCAGGCGCTGGTGCTGACCAGCGCAAGCCCTGCCATCCGGTCCGGCCCACGCCTCTGAAAATGTTCCAGCGCAACAAGCCCGCCCATGCTCCAGCCAACGAGCACGACGTCGCCCGCGACACCGTCCATCACTGCGGCCAAATCGTCTGCGAAATCCGTCATGCGATAACGCCCGGCTTCTTTTAACACGAAAGATCCGCCCCGGCCCCGCAGGTTCGGCGCGATCACGTGCCAGTCCTGCGCAAGCACCGGGATCACGGCATCCCATATTGCTTTCGTGCCCTGTATCCCGTGCACCAGCACCAGGGTGGGCCGGTCGGCGACAACGCGTCCCGCGACAGACACCTCGATCGGACCGTGCGGCGTCACCACCCACTCTTTGCGAATGCCGCTCATGGTCCGAATTCGATCACGCTGCGGATGCTCTCGCCCCGGCGCAGCTTCTCGAAACCGGCATTGATCTCGTTCAGGGTGATCCGGTCGGTGATCAGCCCGTCGAGGTCCAGTTGACTGTCCAGATATTTCCGGCACAGCATCGGGAAATCCCTTCGCGGCCGCGTGTCGCCATAGCTCGACCGGCGGATACGCTTCTCCTGCATAAGCGAGCCCCAGCGGAAACCGACATCCTTCTCGACATCCACCTTGCCCAGCCAGATCACCTCGCCGCCAGGGCGCACCGCCTCGACGCTCAGGCGAAAAGCCGGCTCGTTGCCGGCGCTTTCCAACACGACGTCCGCGCCCCGCCCGCCTGTCAGGGAGCGGGCGAGTTCTTCCAAGCTATCCGTCTTCGGGTTGATCCGGTGGGTCGCCCCCATCCGGCAGGCCGCATCCAGACGCGCCTCGTTCAGGTCTACGGCAACGACGTTCTGCGCCCCGCCCATCACCGCGCCCTGCACGGCCGCAAGACCTACCGCGCCACAGCCGATCACCATCGCGGTACTTCCAGCGCGGATATCGGCAACGTTCAGCGCGGCACCGACGCCGGTCATCACACCGCAGCCGATCAACGCGGCCCGGTCGAATGGCATTTCCTTGGGCACCGGGATCGCCTGCTGGTCCTCGACCACGCAATATTCCCCGAACGCCCCGAGATACATCAACTGGTGCAGGTCCTGTCCACCGGCCAGTCGCGCCCGCGGGCGCCCGTCAAAGGCAAACCCCGCAGGGCCATTGGCCACGAAGGTATCGCACAGGATCGGCAGGCTCTGGTCGCAGTAGAAACAGTCGCCGCACTTGGGATTCCACGACAGGATCACATGATCTCCGACCGCCACGCCCTTCGCTTCGGGACCACAGGCCGTGACCACACCGGCCGCCTCGTGGCCCAGCACGGCAGGCATTCCCAGCCGCAGTGAGCCGTCGATCACCTCCAGGTCCGTATGGCAAAGCCCCGCGGCGCGGATCTTGACCATCACATCGCGCGACCCGAGCGCGCCAGGCTCGACATCCTCGATCGTCATCGCCTCGCCCGGGGCGCGCAGCACGGCGGCCCGGAACGTCTTCGGCATCCCGGGGCCCTCCGCCGCGGGTGCCGTCTTCGTGTCGTCGAGTGGGGCCGTCATGCCTGCTCTGGCTGAACCTGGACCACGGCGGCACGGACATCCGCCTCGGTCATTTCCCAGTCGTTGCCGAAATTCGCGGTGACTTCGCGCATGAACGGCTCGGCCAGGCGCTTGGCAAGGCCCGCATCGCCGGTCACGTCATAGATCAGCGCAAAGGCCAGCTGTGTCGCCGCCACGCCCTCGAAGCTCCATTCAAAGCCCGCGTTGGTGAACTTGCAGACCTCCGCATAGTCCGGCAGATCCTTTCCGTCGACGGTCACGACAACACCGTCGATCGTCCTGTCTCCAAGATACGTCTTCATGATTTCCCCCGTGCATCGGCTTTCGAGCGCATCACTTCCGGGAAAATCCACAGCGATCCGACGCTGAACGGACCGAGAAAGACAATGGCCCATTGCGGTCCGGTCTGCCCCAGGTGTCCCATGTAGAACCATCCCCCGATGGCCGCGAGCGCCACCATCGTGGACAGCGCGATTTTGATCATGACGGGCATCTCAGCCTCCTCCTTCTGATAGTGTTTTCCGGGTCAATCGGGACCCGCGATCTTGGCTCAGGCCATGCCGGCCAGCGTCCAGGCCGATGCGCCAAGCCCGGCCAGAACCACGGTCAGGCCCACGGTCCCGTCGCGCCAACGGCTCGGCCACAGGTTGAACAGGCCAGGCATGAACAGCAGGGCGAACCCGGCGATGATAACCACGCTGGTCCAACGCAGCTCGGCCAGGCCAAAGCCAAAGGTCAGGTACAGCACTGCGCCCAGCAGGACGCAGTTCGCCACCACCAGCACGAAGCCCAGCGGCCGCTTCAGTTCGGGGCGCGTCGACAGCGGGAAGACGCCCGTCAACACGATGGCGGCCAGGCTGGCCACGCAGGCGAACAGCGCAAAGATGAAGGCTGCGGTGATATTCGGCTCGATATTGGCCATGAGGTCGCTCCGTTTGCTCCGGGATGTCTTGGTAGTGCCCGGCCCCGTCACGCGGGCCCGGGCAGAAGTCACTTACTCGGCGGGGGTCACGTTCGTCGTCTCTTCCTTGCCGCGCACCGGCGTGCGGGACACCTTGCGCATGTCCTGGCGGAGGTGCTTGGTGTCATAGCCGTTGAACAGGTGCCCGATCAGGCCACGATTCAGGTCCGACGTGCCGAACAGCCAGTCCATGATCGGAAACGTGAGGTTCATGTTGCGCTCCATCATCAGCGACTGGTCGTGATGCGCCGTGTGGTGGCGGCGATTGGTGTTGATGAAGGGCATGTTGCGCACGAACCAGTTTTCCTCGACGTGACAGCAGAAATGCATGAATTCGTAGATCATGTAGATCGAGGTCGTGGTGGCGATGAACAACCAGCCCACATTGGCCGTGAACAGCCAGCCCATCACGATGGCACCGGGGATCGAGATCAACGTGAAGGCCGCCAGCGCATAGGGCGGGAAAAAGGTCACGCGGTAGTCTTTCTGGTCCGCGAACCGCATCTCCACTTCGGTAAAGAACTGGTGATGTTGCAGGGTGTGCCGATTGTAGACCGCGCGTGCGACCGGGTTCTTCGACGGCCGATGCATCACGTAGCGGTGCAGCCACCACTCGAAGAAGTTGCAGAACAGGAAGACCAGCGGCACCGTAAGCCATTCCAGCGGCGTCACCTGGTTGAGGTTCGCGGTATAGATGTAAAGCGCGGTCAGCCCGATCGTGTAGATGATCACGATATGCAGGAAACCGTTGTACCAGCCCGCCACGCGCTGCCGGTAGTTGGCCCGGTACTGGCGCTGGCGTTCGGTCATGTTGGTGTCTTGAAGTTCCATGGTCAGCCTCCGATATACCATTTCTCGATGTGTGATATATTAGAAATATGTTTATGTCAAATACAGTCTTCCAGTTGCCTTGCAAACGTATCCGGGCCGTCAAATACGGTCGAGTGTCGGGATCAATAGCTCGCAAGCATTCCCTGCAAGCTCACTCGGATTGCGACAAGGCAAACAAGAGGCAAGCCGCAAACGGGCAGCGTAGGCACCGCCCCTGCTCCGTTCCGCGTAGAAGCTGTAAATCGAAAATCCGGACCAGATAGCACGGGTTCAGCCGAACTGTGCCCTACCAAGCCGACCAGCAATGTTTCCATCCACATGGAATGCGCTTCTTTGCCGGAACGGCGACCATTGGACCGGCGTACTCATTTCACCACACAAGGAGGATCGCGCACAAACATGCGCGGTCCCCATGAGTTTGCGCAATTTACCTATAACCGTGCACGAGTCGGATAGATGGAGGCTCATAAATTGAACCGTCCCGATGCTGCGCAAGTACAACATGGCCTTCATGCTCATTTCGCTGGCGGCCAGGGGTGTCTTCGTCTTGACCAGCACGTTCCTCTCGGCGCACGCGCAGCGCGCGACGCCCGCGCGCCTCAGGCCTTGCCCGGTGGGCCGCTGGTCCCTCGAACCATTATCTCCGTCGGGATAAGCGCGCCCGTGTCGACCTCCTCTTCCGAGGTCGTGAGCCGCACGATGGCCTCTGCCGCCTTCCCGCCGATGGTGCGCGCCGGGATGCGCACCGTGGTCAGCGACGGTTCAAACTCCTTCGAGCCGTTGAAATCCCCAATCCCCGTGACCGTCATCTGCCCCGGCACCGGAATCCCGCCGCGCATCAGCGCGTGCAGTGCGCCCCAGGCCAACACGTCATTGCCGCAGACGATCGCCGTCGGCAGGTCGCCTTCTGCAATCAGCGCCTCCACCGCGCTTTTCGCTGTCGCCACGCTGTAGGGCGCCACCAGCCGCCACGCCTCGGGTATGGTACAGCCCACAGCCTCCAGCGCGTCAGTCACGCCCGCAAACCGCAGCGACGCACGGTCATTGCCGCCAAGCGGCGGAAAAATCGCCGCAACCCGCTTGTGCCCCAGGGCAGCAACATGCGTCCCGATCAGGTATCCAGCCTGGTAATTGTCCGCCCCCACACAGGGAAACGCCGCGTCCGGCGAGAAGCTCCAAAGTAACAGCGTCGGCATGTCCTGCTGCGCGAGCAGTTCCAGCGTGTCCTGCGCGTGCTCGATCCCGATCAGGGCCACGCCGTCAACCCGATGCTCCAGCATCTTGCGCGTCAGCGCATATTCCCGGTCCAGGTCGAACCCGTGCGAGGCTAGCAGGATGGTAAACCCCAGATTTTCCACCGCCTCGGAAAAACTCTGGATCAGTTCGGCAAAGATCGCCTGGTCCACCGTGGGCACGATCAGCCCGATTGTGCCGCTGCGAATGCCGTGGATCGTCTGTGCGGCGCGGTTGCGGATATAGCCCAATTGCCGCACCGCGGCATCTATCTTCTTCCGAGTCGACGCCTTCACCAGATCAGGGTGATTGAAGCTGCGAGACACTGTCGAAGGCGACACCCGCGCGGCCCTTGCCACGGCGATGATATCTGTCTTTTTTTTCATTTTTTCAAACACATATGTCGATTTCAGCAGGGAGAAATGAAAACATTTGCAATATTATTTTCATTCCATACCCTTTCAATCCTCACGCGACAAGCCACTGGGAGGTGACGGCTTGGAGTTCCTGCTCTACTTCGGCGACGTATTCTCGCCATTCAACTTCATGCTTCTGCTGATCGGCACGATTGGCGGGCTGATCCTGGGTGCCACGCCGGGCCTGTCGCCGACCATGGCCGTTGCCTTGCTGATCCCCTTCACGTTCAAGCTCGACGCAACGCAGGGTCTGATCCTGCTGGGGGCAGCCTATACCTCGACGGTCGCCGGCGGCGCGGTCAGTGCTATCCTGCTCAAGATTCCCGGCGCCCCGGCCAACATCGCGACCACTCTCGACGGGCATACCATGGCCAAGAACGGCCAAGGCGCCCGCGCGCTGCAACTGTCCTTCATCTCCTCGGCGATTGGCGGCGTCTTCGGCGTGTTGCTGTTGATTTTCCTGACGCCAGTGCTGGCCCAATGGGCGCTAGCGTTCGGACCGTCGCATCTCTTCTGGCTGGCCATCCTCGGCGTCACGGTCATCGGCTCGCTCGATTCTAGCTCCGTGGTCAAGGGTCTCCTGTCGGGGTGCATCGGGCTGTGGCTCGCAACCATCGGCTTTGACGACGTGATGGGTGCGCAGCGCTTCATCTTTCATTCCAGCGTGTCGGGAGGAATCAACATCATCCCGGCTCTTATCGGCCTTTTCGCCATCCCGCAGGTCATTACCATGTTCGCCAGAGGCCGGCAGCAGCATGGGGCCGAGGTCATAAAAGTCGAAAAAAGCCCCATCATGGAGTCCATCCGCGAGGTTTTCCGCCGCACCCGCGCCCTCGGCATCGGCACGATGACCGGCTCGTTCATCGGGCTCATCCCCGGCGTCGGTGGCCAGATCGCGGGGCTTGTCGCCTATGACCAGGCCCGGAAGACCAGCCGCGAGCAAAAGAAATTCGGCACCGGCCACAGCGAAGGCGTGATCGCCGCCGAAAGCGCCAACAACGCTATGGTCGGCCCCTCTCTGGTGCCTTTGCTGACCTTGTCTATCCCCGGCTCGCCGACCGCTGCGGTGCTGCTGGGCGGCCTGCTGATCCACGGCATCTTCCCGGGCAGCGACCTGTTCGAGAACTATCCCGATGTCGCCTGGACCTTCATCAACTCGATGCTGATCGGCCAGATACTGATGTGCATATTCGGGCTTTACGTGGCCGGGCTGGCCGCCCGCGTGGCCCAAGTGCCCAACGCGGTTATGGCCGCCGTGGTGCTGGCCCTCGCCGTCTTCGGCAGCTACTCGGTCCAGAACTCCATGGGCGATGTCTACATCATGGCCGCCCTCGGCACTGGGATGTACTTCCTCGAACGCTTCGGCTTCTCGGCCGCGCCGCTAGTGCTTGGCCTCATCCTCGGCCCCATCGCCGAGGCCAATTTCGTGCAAGGCGCCATGATCGCCAACGCCACCTCCAGCATGGCCGGCTACTTCTTTACCGGCACGCTGAACCTCACGCTGATCACCATCGTCTTGGCCTCCATCGCCTACTCGGTCTGGATGGAGCTGCGCCAACGGCGCTACCTCAGCAAGGAAGACACACTCGAACGCGAGGGGCAGCCGTCATGACCAACCTGCCCCGCACCCAGCACATCCTCGCCAGCGGTCTGGTCGCGCTTGTCGGAATCTGGGTTGCCTGGCTCAGCTTCACCGGCGAGCCCGCCCGCGCCTTCCTGTTTCCGCGCATCATCTCGGTGGTCTTCGTGGCGCTGGCCGTCTGGACCTTCGGCAAGGCGCTCCTGGGCAAGACCAAGGTGGGCCCCGGCCTCAGCCGCATCGCGACCCTGAACATACTGCCCGGAATCGTGGTCATGCTGATCTACGTGTTCTGGGCAGCGCAGACACTGGGCTTTTACACTGCGTCCACCATCGCCTTTTTCATCCTGCTGTCCCTCTACGACCCCGCCCCTCATGGCGCGGCGCGTACATGGGTCAAACGGGTGCTGATCACAGCCGGTTTCCTGGCCGTGATGTACGGTCTCTTCGCGCTGTTGCTCGGGGTCTTCACCCCGCGAGAGATCCTATTCTGAAAACCAAGAAGCGAAAGACAACTTTCCAAGGGAGGAACCACCAATGAAGAAACTGATTGCAGCCGCATCCATTGCGCTCATGGGCCTGGCCGGCGCCGCTCCGGCACAGGACAACTACCCCGAGCGCCCCGTCATGATGATGGTCAGCTACGGCGCCGGCGGCGCCACCGACTTCCAGGCCCGCATCGTCACCATGACGGCCGGCAACGAAGACGCTCTGGGGATGCCCATCGCCATCGTCAACAAGCCCGGCGCGGGCGGCCGCGTCGGCTGGAACTGGCTCGCGACGCAGGTCGATGCCGACGGCTACACCCTGGGCGCCTACAACGTGCCCCACTTCATCGCGCAGTCCATCGAGGGCGGCGTCGAATACAGCACCGACAGCTTCGAGCCCATCGCCAACTGGGGCGCCGACCCGGCGGTCTTCGTCGTCGGTGCCGACAGCCAGTTCAACTCCATGGAAGACGTGGTGAACTACGCCAAGGAAAATCCCGGCGGCCTCACCTTTTCCGGCGCCGGGCTCTATGTCGGCCACCACATCGCGGCGCTTCAGCTTGAAAAGGCCGCGGGCGTCAAGCTGGCCTACATCCCCAACAACGCGGGTGGTGCGGGCGCCATGAAGGCCGTCATCGCCGGCGACGTGCTGGGCGGGGTTAACAACCTGTCCGACGCGTTTCGCGCCGAAAAGGCCGGCAACGTCAAGATCCTCGGCGTCTTCGACAACGAGCGCAGCGACTTCCTGCCCGATGTTCCGACGATGAAGGAACAGGGCTATGACATCGACAACGCCTCGGTCAATTTCCGCGGCGTGATGGTGCCGAAGGGCACGCCCCAGCCGATCATCGACAAGCTGGCCGAGATCGTCCCCACCATGTTCGAGAACGATCGCGTGAAGGGAAAGATGGAAGCGGGCGGTTCGCCCATGCACGTCATGACCCGCGACGAGGTGATCGAGATGTGGGCCGCCCGCGAGGAAACTCTCAAGGAACTGCTCTCCGGTCTCTGACCCCCCATGCCACCGGGGCGCGCGCCATCAATTGCGCGCCCCTCACCAGAAAGGTTTTGCATCATGAACGCCCCTGACCCCATCGCAGACCTGGATGCCATCATAGCCCGCGCCCGCGCCGCCCAAGGCCGGTACGAGGCCGAAGGCAGCCAACAGCGCTACGACCGCGCCGCACAGGCCGTCGCATGGGCGATCATGGAACCGGACCGCAACCGGGAACTGGCCGAACTCGCCGTGAAAACCACGGGGCTCGGGAACGTGCCCGACAAGATCACCAAGAACCACCGCAAGACTCTGGGTCTAATGCGCGACATAAAGGGCGTCACCACCTATGGCGTCATCCGCGACGACGCCGCCACCGGCATCACAGAAATCGCCCGCCCCAAGGGCGTGGTTGCCGCTATCGTGCCCTCGACAAACCCCGCCGCCACACCCGCCAACAACATCATCAACGCGCTGAAATGCGGCAACGCCATCGTCGTGGCCCCCTCGCCCAAGGGCGTGCCCAGCTGCGAGAAACTGCTCGAATTCATCCACGCCGAGTTCGTCAAGATCGGCGAGGATCCCGACCTTGTCGGCATGGTCCCCGCGCCCGGCTCCAAGGACAAAACACAGCGCCTCATGGAAACCTGCGACATGGTCGTCGCCACCGGCAGCCAGAACAACGTCCACCGCGCCCAGACCTCCGGCACACCCGCCGTCGCCGTGGGGGCGGGCAACGTCACCGTCATCGTCGATGAAACCGCGGATCTCGACGCCGCCGCCGAAAAGATCCGCGCGTCCAAGACCTTCGACAACGCCACGTCCTGCTCGTCCGAAAACTCGGTCGTTGTGGTCGAGGCCGTGCGCGACGCCTTCCTCGCCGCCATGGCACGCGCGGGCGGCGCTACGGTCGAGGACGAGGCCGCCGTCCTCGCCGCCCTCTGGCCCGACGGGCATCTCAACCGCGAGGTCATCGCCCAGGACGCCGACAAGATGATCGACGCGCTCGGCCTAACCGGCCAGGTTCCCGAAGGCACCGAATATATCGCCGTGCCCACCGCCCGCATCGGCCCGGAAAACCCGCTCTCGGGTGAGAAACTCAGCCGCGTGCTTGCGCTCTATTCAGCGAAGGATTTCGGCGACGCCCTCCGCATCACGCGCGACATCCAGCTGTTTCAGGGCGCGGGCCACTCCGTCGGCCTGCACAGCACGGACGACACGCGCCCTATGACGCTGGCCCGCGCCATCCCCACCAGCCGCATCATCGTCAACCAGGCTCATACCTTCGCCACCGGAGGCGCCTTCACCAACGGTATGCCCTTCTCGCTCTCCATGGGCTGTGGCAGCTGGGGCGGCAACTCCATAGACGAGAACGTCCATTGGAAGCATTTCCTGCAATCGACCAAGATCGTGCGCGAAATTCCAGCCAACGAGCCCACGCTCGAGGATATCTTCTCCGACTACTGGAAAGCCACCGGCCAATGAAGCTGCGCTGCGACACACCGCCCGAAGGCACCGTTCGTGACTGGCTTGCCGCCCGCGCGGATCGGGGCGGCACCGCAATCGTCTTCCCCGAGGACGGAACCCGCCTCGACTGGCCTGCCCTGCGGGACGCCGCCCTCGCCTTCGCCCGGGCACTGACAGCCCGTGGCGCGGCCCGCGGCGAAAGCGTCGCCATCGTCGCCCCCAACAGCCGCGACGGGCTCACCGCCCTTTACGGCGCGCTTGCGGGGGGCTTCCGCGCCACCATGATCAACCTCGCGGCAGGCCGCGATGCCATAGCCTACGCGCTCGAGCATTCCGAGGCCCGCTTCGGCTTCGTTCACGACGCCTGTGCCGATCAATTCGGCGCCGCCAACGCCACCAGCGTCATTCCCGTCGCCCTTTCCGAACGGGCCGACGCCGACCTGCACGATGTCGCTCCCCACGACCACGGTCTCCTGATGTACACCTCGGGCACCACGGGCCGCCCCAAGGGTGTGCTGCACACCCATGCCAGCCTTCTGGCCGGGGGCTGGACCACCGCCATCGCCCACGACCTCTCCCAGGCGGACCGCGGATTCTGCATTCTGCCTATCTACCACATCAACGGCCTCTGCGTGACCGTCATGGGCAGCCTTGTCTCAGGCGGCTCCCTCGCCGTCACGTCGAAGTTCTCCGCCTCCCGCTTCTGGCATCAGGCGGCACAAGCCGAGGTCACGTGGTTCTCCGCCGTACCAACCATCATCTCGCACCTGCTGCACGGCACTGACGAGCCCAGCCCGGAGGTCCGCAACCGCCTCCGCTTCGGTCGCTCCGCCTCCTCGGCGCTGGCGGTCGAGACGCAATCCGCCTTCGAGAGCCGCTTTTCCGTGCCTCTCATTGAAACCATGGGCCTCACCGAAACCGCCGCCCAGATCCTCTCCAACCCACTGCCCCCCGCCACACGCAAGATCGGCTCCTCGGGCATCGCCTATGGCTGCGACATCCAGATCCAGGACACGTCCGGCGCCCCCGTACCCGCGGATACGGAGGGCGAAATCACCGTGCGCGGCGCCAACGTGATGCAGGGCTATCTCAAGAACGCGCAAGCCACCCGCGACACGTTCCGCAACGGCTGGCTGCGCACCGGCGACCTCGGCCGCATGGACGCCGAAGGCTACGTCTTCGTCACCGGCCGCCTCAAGGAACTAATCATCAAGGGCGGCGAAAACATCGCCCCCCGCGAAGTGGACGAGGCGCTTTACACCCATCCCGATGTGATCGAGGCCGCCGCCTTCGCCAGGCCCTGCACCACCTACGGCGAAACCGTCGAGGCGGCGGTGCGCGTTCGCGACGGCTCCACCCTCAAGAGCGCCGACCTGATCGATATCTGCCGCAACCGTCTCGGCGCGTTCAAATCCCCCGACGAGATCCACTTCCTCGACGAACTGCCCAAAGGCCCCTCGGGAAAGATCCAGCGACTGAAACTCGCGGAAATCCTCGAACCCGCCGACCGCTGACGGCACATCCCCGTCTCGCCCCGCTCTGGCAGCACCGCGCGATCGGCCGCCTGCGCCAGTTCCCGCACGGTCTTTTCGATCACCAAGAGCGCCATCTCGGTTGCGTCCCGCAACTGCCCCAGCGCCGCCCAGATCTCCGCCCAGGTTAGCGGCGCCGACCCCCTTAGCCTCTTTGAGGATCATCAGCTTGACGTTGCTCACAAGCGCCCGCCGATCGCCGGCATCTGCGGCTCAGCCCCGGACGGGGACGCCGCTACCTTTCACGCACGCTCTTCCAGCCGGCAGAGCATTTCCGCCGCGTGCGCCCGGTTGTGAACAGACGTGCCATTTTGACCCCGTAGCGGGGTGAGCGGCGTCCAAGAATCCCCCTTACACTGATGTGGATGATGGCCCCGAGGTCATCGGGGAGCACAGTGTGAGTTGTTGGCGTGGAGGCGATAGCGAAGATCCGGCGGGCGTATTTTCAGGACAAGAAGTCGAGAAACCGATACCGGAATGAATGAAGTCATTCTGCCAGCGCGCGCATCACTTCGATCAGGTCGGATTTGCCTTCAAAGCCGATACCGGGCAGTTCGGGCATGAGGATGTGCCCCTTTTCGACCTGCACCCCGTCTGGGAAGCCGCCGTAGGGCTGGAAGAGATCCGGGTAGCTTTCGTTGCCGCCCAGACCGAGTCCTGCCGCGATGTTCAGTGACATCTGGTGGCCGCCGTGCGGGATGCAGCGCGACGGCGACCATCCGAGTTCGTTTAGAACATCGAGTGTACGCAGGTATTCGACAAGCCCGTAGGACAGCGCACAGTCGAATTGCAGCCAGTCCCGGTCGGGCCGCATCCCGCCATGGCGTAACAGGTTGCGCGCATCCTGATGCGAGAACAGGTTCTCACCGGTCGCCATGGGACCGGGATAGAATTCAGCCATCGCGGCCTGAAGCTGATAGTCCAGCGGATCACCGATTTCCTCGAACCAGAAGAGCGGGTATTGCCGCAGCATTTTGGAATAGGCGATCGCGGTCTCGAGATCGAAGCGTCCGTTGGCATCCACGGCCAGTTGCGCCTCGGTTCCGATTTCTGTCAGCACCGCTTCGATCCGGCGCTGGTCTTCCTCGATGGACGCGCCCCCGATTTTCATCTTCACGACGTTGTAGCCGCGGTTGACGTAGCCGCGCATCTCATTGCAAAGCGCGGTGTCGTCCTTGCCCGGATAGTAGTAACCACCGGCGGCATAGACGAAGACGCGCGGGTCCGCCTCGCGCCCCTTGCGGTCGGCCAGCAGCCGGAACAGGGGCTTTTCCTCGATCTTGGCAATTGCGTCCCAGACGGCCATGTCGATGGTGCCGACCGCGACCGAGCGTTCACCGTGGCCGCCCGGCTTTTCGTTCTGCATCATGGCCGCCCAGACCTTGTGCGCGTCCAGATTGCTGCCCTCGTCGTTCAGGAGCGATGCGGGTTCTGTCTCGAGGATGCGGTCGCGAAAGCGCTCGCGGATGAGACCGCCCTGGCCGTAACGGCCATTGGAGTTGAAGCCATAGCCGACCACCCGGCGTCCGTCCCTGACCACGTCCGTCACGACGGCCACCAGGCTTGCCGTCATCTTGCTGAAGTCGATATAGGCATTGCGGATGGGTGACGAGATCGGCTTGGTCACCTCACGGATATCAACGATTTTCATGGGCGTGTTCCTTGTTCGGGCTTGCTGTCGACTTGGTTTCTGGCACGTACGCTTGGTAAGCGGAGGCCTAATCTCACGGCAGCGGAACGTGCAGAACGTAGCGGAAAAGAGCGAAAAACGCGATCATGACCGCCGCGCCACTGCCAGCGTAGAGCATTGCAGTCATCGGCGTCCATTTGTCATGCATCGCCGCGACGAGGCCGCCCGCGAAGGCGATGGCGCCACTGGCCAGAAAGCCGACATGAGGGATGGCGAGGCATCCCGCGAACATGGCCACCATCAACAAGACCCTGCGCCACCAGGTGCCGGTTCCGAAGCCGCCGCTATCGCTCGGATGCAGGAAGCGCGTGACCAGCGACAGCCCGGCCGTCAGGATCATCAGGATCGCGACGGTGCGGGGAAACACCTGGCTGTCACGGTCGGAATACCCCGTGGTGTCGTAGAGCGCGACGATCCCCATGATCACGAAAAGCGCGGAAATCACCAGCGATCCGATATGGCCTTCCCGGTGGCGTTGCTGGTCTGGCATCAGGTCTGCTCCCGTGCTTTCTTGCGGCGCCGCCTGGCCGTGTAGAGCGGCAGAAACAGGGTGATCAGCGTGAATGCGATAATCCCCTGCGAGATGGGACGCCCGAAAAACATGCCGAAGAGGTTGCCCGTGGCCGAACCGATGGTCCAGCCCTGTACGAAACCCTGTTCTGCAATGGGGCCCAGGATCAAGCCCAGCACGATGGGCGAGGCGGCGAAGCCGAAGCGTCCCACGACCCAGCCAAAGACGCCGAGGCCCAGCATCAGGATCACGTCAGTGACGCTGTTGCGGATCGAGAAGGTGCCGATGATGGTCATGAAACCCACCGTCGGCACGAGCACGGCCTTGGGGATATTCACGATCGACTTGTAAGCGTAGCGCCCGATCAGAAGCCCCGCGGGCAGCATCAGGACGGTGGCGATCAGCAGGCCGTAGATGAAGGTAAAGACGATAGAGCCGCTCTGGGTGAACATCGTGGGGCCGGTACGTACACCCTGCACCAGCAGGGCACCAAGCACGATGGCATCGGGCGGCGTGCCGGGAATGCCCAGAACCAGCGTCGGGATAAAGCCGCCGCCCACGGTGGCGTTGTTGGCGGATTCGGTCGCGAGGATGCCGTCGGGCTCGCCCTCGCCGAATTTCTGGTCGGGCTTGCCGGTGCGCTTGGCCTCGGAATAGGCGACGAGCCCAGCGACCGAGCCGCCCGCGCCGGGCAGGATGCCGATCAGGGTCCCGATGACCGACGACCGGATCAGGTTGAACTTGGAGCGCGTCGCGATGCGGAACGCCTCGCCGATGCGGACCGAGCGCACGTCCTCTTCCATCTTGAGGTGGCGGTCGGGCGTCGCAACAAGGTCGATCAGCACCGGGATACAGTAAAGCCCGATCAGCGCGCCGATAACGCCGAAGCCGCCGACCAGCATCTGGCTGCCGAAGGTAAGCCGGATATCGGCCGAAACCTCGGCCACGCCGACGGTGGAAAGCAGCATGCCGAAGGCGCCACCCGCCAGCCCCTTCATCAGGTTCCCGGTGGACAGCGACGCGATCAGTGAGAGGCCGAAGATCGACAGCCAGAAATACTCGATCGGCCCGAAGGCCAGCGCCACCTTCGACAGGGGCGGCGCCAGCAGCAGGAGCGAGAACGCCCCAACAAGCCCACCGACAACCGAGGCGAAGCAGGCGAGTGCCACCGCGAGGTCGCCGTCCCCGCGCTTCGCCATGGGGTAGCCGTCAAACGTGGTGGCGATTGCCGAGGGCGTGCCGGGCGTGTTCAGCAGGATCGCCGCATAGGCCCCGCCATAGATTGCCCCGGTATAAATCGCCCCCAGCAGGATCAGCGCCGAGGCGGGATCCATGCTGAACGTGATCGGCACCAGCACGGCCAGCGCCATCGTTGCGGTAAGGCCCGGAATCGAGCCGACGATCGTGCCCGCCACGACACCGAACAACGCCAGAACCAGGTTGAAGGGTGTCAGGGCGGACAGGAAGTGACCGAATTCCATGTGTCGGGCCTTTGTGCGCGGTCAGCTTATTCGATCAGTCCCGCCTCACGCGCATCGCTGAGATATTCCTCGCTGCGCGCGGCCATGAAATCGTCCATGCCGTCCGCCTCGACATCCAGCATCGCAAAGCCGTTATACAGCATCTGCTGACGGAACTCGGGGTCGTTGTTGATTTCGGCGATCATGTCAGACCACATTTTGGTGACCTCGTCGCTGGCGGAATTGGGCAAGGCGATCCCGCGATAGGCGCCGCCCACCATGTCATAGCCCAGCTCCTTGAAAGTCGGAACATCCGGGAAAAGCGGATGACGTTCTTCCATCGCGACGGCCAGCATGCGAACTTCTTCGCCCTGCGTCGCGGCGACGGTGGAATAGCCCCACTCCGCCTTGACCTGGTTGCCAAGCAGAGCCGTCACGGCCGCGCCGGTGCCCTTGAAGGGAACGTAGGTGGTCTGGATTTCGGCCATCTTGTCGAACTTGATATGCGCAAGGTGGTTCGCCGTGGCCTTGCCCGAGCCCGACATGGTGACCTGCGCCGGATTCGCCTTGGCGTCCTCGACCAGGTCTTCAAGCGTCTGGTAGGGGCTGTCGGCCCGCACGATGATCGCATCCGGCGTGAAGTGGAACATGTGGAAGACGTTCAGGTCTTCGGTCTTGAACCCCACATCCTTCTGCGCCGGCTTGATGATGATATGGGGCAGGTTGACGCCCATGATTGTCTGACCGTCATCGCTGAGGCCGTTAAGCGTGGCCCAGGCGACCGCGCCACCGCCGCCGGGCTGGTACGAGATCACCATGTCCTGGCCGAACGTGTCCTTGAAGAACGGTTGCTGAAAGCGTGCGGAAATGTCGGACTCTCCCCCGGGTCCGAACGGGATGATATAGTTGACCGGCCCGTTGAGTTCGGCGGCAGCGGCACCAGTTGCCAGCGATGCGGTCACGGCCAGCGCCGCGCTCATCTTCAGAAATGTTCTCTTCAGCATGTATTCCTCCCAGAGTTGCCTATTATCGGCGTTTTCGCCGTCTTGATTATGCGTTGGCCTCCTTCAACGCGTTCATGAACCGGTCGCGGATCACCACCGGATCGGTCGTGATGACCGAAACCGGGATGTTCCCGCTTTCGCATTTGCACACGATTATGGTCATCCTGTCACCGTCCAGCGCGTCTTTCATGACGGCTGCGCAGTCTTCGGCCTGGCACTCGATGACGTTTTCGCACCCGCAGGCCTCCGCCACCCTGGCCAGCGACGTCTTCATGCCGGCATAAGTCGGCTGGTCGCCGGTGGAGCCATAACTGCCATTGTCGATGATCAGCAGGATGAAATTGTCGGCCACGTTGTTGGCGATGGTGGGCAGCGTGCCGAAATTGGTCAGGACCGAGCCGTCACCGTCGATCGAGATCACCTTTTTCGACTGGGCCAGGGCCACGCCCAGCCCGATGGACGAGGCGAGACCCATGGTGCCCAACATGTAGAAATTCGTCGGCTGGTCATCCAGCATGTGCAATTCCTGGCTGGGCAGGCCGATATTGCAGACCACGAAATGATCCGAGATCAGCGGGACCAGCGTGCGCAGGACGTCAGATCGGATCATGTCAGTACCCTTTCCAAAAGGTGGCATCCGTCAGGATCGCGACCGGTTTGTTGCACATGAAGGTGTATTCCAGGATCCGGTCCAGTTCTTCGGCGTCGGATTCATGATGGAAGTGATAGGTCGGGATGTGAAGCTGATTCAGCAGCGCCTTGGTGTGCACCGCCATTTCCACCTGGCAGGCCACCGGCTCGCCCAACTCTCCGCGATAGGAGATCAGCATGGGCAGCGGCATGCGGTAGAACTGTGTCAGCGTCACCAGCGTGTTGATCGTCACCCCCAGGGCGGTGTTCTGCATGATGATCGCGGACCGCTTGCCGCCCATGAAGGCGCCGGCGCAGATGCCGATGCCTTCGTCTTCCTTGTTCGCGGGGATGTGATGGATGTCCTCGCATTGGTCGATTTCGGCAATCACACCGGCAAGCTGTTTGCACGGGACCGTCGTGACCAGTTTGACGTCGTTCTTGACCAGATCCGCGACGATCTTTGCGTCGATGCTCACGCGCAGGCCTCCCCCTCGATGCGTTCATGTTCCACGATCTTGCGCGATAAGAGAAGCTTTAACAAACCAACATTCTTTTCTCATTTGTAAATCTCTGCTTTAGTAAAGCGCGCCTTTGGTCCTGCTATGAAAGCGTTCTGCCATGTCGATCACGCTATTCAAGACCCTTATCGCCGTCGCCGAGGAAGGCAGCTTCAATGCCGCGGCAGACCGCGTCTGCGTCACCCATGCGGCGGTGGGCCAGCAGATGAAGCGACTGGAAGAGACGCTGGGCGTGGCGCTCTTCGACCGCTCGCAGAAGTCCCCGCGCCTGAACCAGCTGGGGCGCGCCATGGTGCCCAAGGCCAAGGAGGTCGTCGCCTCCTACGAGACGATCCTCGACGACCTGACCGGCGATCCGCGCCTGATCGGGGATATCGTGCTGGGGGCGGTGCCGTCGACACTGCGCGGGCTTGTGCCCAAGGCGATGAAGGGGCTGATTGGACAGTATCCGGACCTGCGCATCCGGTTGGTGCCGGGGCTGAGCCCGACCTTGCAGGAGATGGTCGAGACCGGCACCGTCGACGCCGCGCTGGTCAGCGAGCCAAGCCGGACGCCGGCCACGATGACCTGGATGCCGTTCGCGGTGGAAAAGCTTGTGCTGCTTACCTCGGTGGAAGTAACCGAAACCGACCCCGAGCGCATCCTGTCCGCCAAACCCTTCATCCGGCACAGCGCGCTGTCGGCCATCGGGGTGATGGCCGAGGATTGGCTGGCGCGACGCAGGCTGAAGGTGCGCGACATGATGGAGATGAGCTCTCTCGACACGATCGCGAGCATGGTGGCGCATGATCTGGGCGTGTCGATCGGCCCGGATTTCTGCGTGCCGGACCCGATCTTCGGCAGCCTTCGCAAGCTGTCGCTGGGGCCCACGGCGCCGTCTCGGACATTAGGCATTCTGAGCCGGGCGGATTGCTCGAAATACCGGCTGGTCGAGCGGTTCCTCGACGAACTCACCGAGACTGTCGAGGCCCATGGCGGGCGGACGATTTCTAAAGAGATGGCTTAGATAATCGCAAATTATCTTGCCTTGCTAAAGGCCGCTTTTGCCACAGAATGAGCCCGAACGAGGATCAGACGACAGGAGCACCGGGCAGTTGGTGGCGTTCAAGACCGTGGAAGACAGAACACTGAATGATATCAGGGCGATCGTCGGGGAGACCGCCTGCAAGTCCGGTCAGGATGCCGCGCGCTATTACGAAGACCCACGCGGCAGCTTCACCGGCAAGGATTGTGTTGTCGTCCTGCCCGAAACCACCGACCAGGTGTCACAGATCGTCCGGCTGTGCAACGCCGCCGGCATCGCGATCATTCCCTATGGCGGAGGCACAGGCGTGGTCGCAGGACAGCTTTCGCTGGACAGCGACGCGGCCATCATCCTGTCGCTGGAGCGGATGAACCGGGTGCGCAGCGTGTCGCCGGATGATTTCGTGATGGTCGCCGAGGCCGGCTGCGTGCTGGAAAACATCCACGCCGAGGCCGCACGACACGACCTGATGTTCCCGCTCAGTATGGCGTCGAAGGGCAGTTGCACCATCGGCGGAAACCTGGCCACCAACGCGGGCGGCATCCAGGTGCTGCGCCATGGCAATGCCCGCGACCTTTGCCTGGGGATCGAGGCGGTAATGCCGTCGGGCGACGTGTTGGAGGAGTTGAGCCCCCTGCGCAAGAACAACACAGGCTATGACCTGCGGCACCTTTTGATCGGCAGCGAAGGCACCCTTGGCATCATCACCGCCGCCAGCCTGACCTTGAAACCGCTCGACCCGGAGGCCGTGACCGCCTTTTGCGCCATCTCGTCACCGGCGGATGCGTTGCGGACCCTGCGCACCCTGCGCAGGGCCATCGGCAATCGCATGAACGGGATGGAGTTGATGAGCGGTTTCGGCGTGGACCTCGTTTGCGCGCATTTCCCGACGCTGAGGAAACCCTTTGCCGAGGATCATCATTGGTACCTGCTGATCGATGCCGCGGGGAACCCGGGCGTGCGGGATGAGACCGAGGCGGCGCTGGCGGACTGTATCGAGAAGGGGTTCATGCTCGACGTCGTGATGGCCGAATCCGAAGCTCAGCGCAGCGCACTCTGGTCGCTGCGCGAGCATACGCCCGACGCCAACCGCAAGACCGGCGCGTTTTGCAGCAGCGATACCGCGGTGCCGATCGGCCAGATCGAGGCGTTCGTGTCGGGGACGCATGCGGCGATCACCGGCGTTCACGAAGGGCTGCGGACGAACAGCTATGGTCACATCGGCGACGGGAACATTCACCACAACGTCTTTCCGCCGGAGGGCATCGCCAAGGCCGACTTTTTGCAAGCTCACCCCGCCATCGCCAACCGCGTACGGGAGGCGATCAACGAAGCGACTTTGGCACTGGGCGGATCGATCAGTGCCGAACACGGGATCGGTCGCCTGAAACGGAATGATCTGAAGCGGCATGCAAGTGCCAGCAAGATGGTCCTCCTCCGACAGATCAAGCAGGCCATCGACCCGAAAAACATCATGAACCCCGGCGCACTTGTGGATTGGAGCGGCTGCGCGGACTGAGACGTCAGTCCCGGCAAGACGCTCAAAAGAGTTCGGAAGACTTTGCATAGTCCAGCTTGGGCCGTGAGTGACGCTTGGGAAGGACAGCGAACAGTGGCCCCTCTTGCGAATGGTTGTTTGCCACTATGGGCCGATCCTGCGCGAACCGGCCCTTTTCGATAGGTGTCGGAGGCAAAGCACCAAGCGCCGCCTCAGAACGCCTGCGTAAGCGAGACCCTGAACGTCCGCCCCGGCGCCTTGCGCGTGGGTGAGGACAGATGCCCGACATAATTCTTGTCGAACGCATTCTCGATCCCGAACCGCACCTCGGTGTCTTCCAGCCAGTTTGTCTCGGGCTTCCATGTGGCGCGAAGGTTATGCACCGTCGTGTCGCCAAGATCCGCGCCCAGCGCGTCGAAACGGTCGGCGACATGCACCACCTCCCAGCTGAGGTCGAGGTCGTCACCGACCCGCTGGCCGACCGTCAGTTGCAGCCGGTCCGCCGCACTATTGCGCCAGGTATCGGAGGTGCCGTCGGGGTTGTATTCCCGCCCCTCGCCGACATGCCCGGCGAAATCGACATAGAAACCGCCCGCCGTGCCATAGGACGCCTCAAGCTCCAGCCCCTCGGTCGTCACGCCGTCAAGGTCGGTCCCCGTCGCTCCGGCCACCGTATAGGTGGTGATGTCCCACAGCTTCGTCTGGTAAAGGTTGCCGCGCACGGTGAACGAGTCGCCTCCTGCGAACACGTCGGTGCCGGTATAGGCGGCACCGATCTCGAACGTGTGCGACTTTTCCGTCATGGCCAGCCGGCGCTGCGAGGTGGGCGTGGAATCAAGGTCATCGATAAGCGGCAGGCCTTCGGTATAAGCGGCGCTGCCGAACACCGAGATCCCGTTGCCGAAATCATAGGCCAGCGCCAGCCCCCCCATCAGCGCATCGTTGCTGTAGCTGTCGGGCACCCCGGCCAGCGGCGCCGAACTTTCGATCCTTGAGCTTTCATAGCGCAGCGCCGGCGTTACCGTCACCGGGCCGATCGTCATCTCGTTCACCACGAAGGCGGCAAACCGGTCATCCGTGCCGCCCGGTGCCGCGGCCGCGTCAAGGCGCATTTTGTGAATACCTTCGATCCCGGCCAGCATGTCATGCTCGACCTGCCCCGTCGTGAACAGCGCCCGGTTCGAGAGGGTCAGCTTGGTCGTCTCGTAACGGTTGTCGGCACAGATCACGCCAAAGAACGGATTGGCGCAGAACACCGCCACGGGCTGTCCGCCCTGGAAGGGCGAGCTTCCGTCGATATAGGTCGTGTCGATCTTCTGGTCGGCATAGGACAGGTTCGCCCGCAGGTCGATCAGGTCGTTGACCGGGTTGAACCGGTATTCGACGGTCGTCTGTTTCGTGTCGGTGATGCGGTCGACCCGGCCAAAGTCGCCCGATGTCGTCTGGAACTGGTCATAGGGCACGTCCTTGTCGTCGGCCTCGGTCCGTGAATGGCTGAACATCAGCGAATGCGCATCGTCCTGACCAAAGGTGAACCGGGCCTTGGCCAGGAAGGACGGCGTCTCGAACGAACTGTTGCCGATCTTCGTGCCGTCCCCGGCCTCCAGTGTGCCCTGCTCGCGCCAGGTGTAGTTCAACAGGAACTCGGCCCCCTCGGCGGGCATCCACGCAAGGTTCGTCGAACTGGTGAACCCATGTCCGTTCGAGCTGAACTCCAGCGTCTGCGACCCGCCAAACCCGGGCACCCCGCCGGTGAAATCCGACGCGTCCTTTGTCTCCAGCTTCACGACGCCCCCCACGATACCCGAGCCATAGGCGAAACTGCCGATCGTGCCGCGGATCACCTCGACTTCCTTGTAGAGCAGTGGATCGGTGAAAAGCTGCGTGCCCAGCCGATAGATCTCTTCCGACCCGACCGAGGCACCGTCGATCTGCACGGCGATCTTCTGGTCCGAACCGTAAGTGGTGTTGGCCCCGAACCCGCGGATGTTGATCCCCGACCCCTGCGGCGTGGTGCCGTTCACCAACGTCACGCCGGGAACCGAGTCGATCAGCTGCGCGACGGTGCTGGCCTGCCGGTCCTTGATTTCCTCTTCGTCGACAACGGTCCGCGGCAGCGCGGTGCCGAATGTCAGGTCCCGTTTGCCGGGTGTCAGGACCAGGGTCCCCAGAAAGCCGGGCTCGTCCTGCGCCATGGCCGTTCCGGCCAGGGACAGGCAGACGAGCGCGGTCGTCCCACGCATGAATGTGGTAAGCATGAACGCCATCCTTGTTGCACGTTTGTAACCGGTGCTTGCGAAGGGCTGGCGCGGTAGATTGATTGGTTTGCGGTGAAGGTCACCACGATGGGTTGCACCGTTACTCATAACCAAGTAAAACAGTCAAGTAATTTATCGACAGCCACGCTCCAAAGCATCGCGAGCCAAGCCATCGGACCCACCTTCACTCCGAGGATGCCCAATGAGCGAGCGATCTGCCCCCACCCCCGCTTCGATACGCGCCTTCCAGGCCGAGAACCCCAAGATGCGCACCCGCGATCAGGCCGACGCGCTCGGGATTTCCGAGGCCGAGCTTGTCGCCGCCCATGTCGGTCGCGGCACGGTGCGGGTTGCCGCGCATCCCGACCGGATCATCCCCGCCGCCGAGAAGCTGGGCGAGGTCATGGCCCTGACCCGGGTCGAGGCCTGCGTACACGAAAAGGTGGGCGAATACGGCAACTACCATCCCGGCGAACATGCCGCGATGACACTGACCGAGGATATCGACCTGCGGATTTTCCAGTCGCACTGGGTTCACGCCTTCGCCGTGGAAACCCCGTCGGATGAAGGCCCGCGCCGGTCGCTCCAGGTGTTCGACGCCGCCGGCGACGCCGTGCACAAGATCCACCTGCGTGACACCTCGCATCATGATGCCTGGGCAGGCATCACGGGCGGCCTCGCGCACGAGACTCAGGCCGAAGGTCAGACAGTCGCGCAGCGACAACCCGTCGAAGCACCAAAATCGCGGCCCGACAAGCTCGACATCCTGCGCGAGGAATGGGCGCGCCTGACCGACACGCACCAATTCCTGCGCCTGTGCTCGAAGCTGAAGATGAACCGGCTGGGCGCTTATCGCATCGCGGGCGCGCCCTTCGTGCGACAGCTCGATCCCACCGCGGTCGATGCGATGCTGCACGCCGTACGCGATTCCGGGATCGAGATCATGCTTTTCGTCGGCAACCGCGGCTGCATCCAGATCCATTCCGGCCCGATCCGCCACTTGCACCCGATGGGACCGTGGCAGAACGTGATGGATCCCGGTTTCAACCTGCACCTGCGGCGTGACAAGGTGGCCGAGGTCTGGGCGGTCGAAAAACCCACCCAACGCGGCCCCGCCATCTCGGTCGAGGCTTTCGATGCCGAAGGCGGCCTGATCTTCCAGACCTTCGGGCTGGGCAAGGAAGGAGGCGATTCGCGGCCCGAATGGGGCCGGATCGTCGCGGACCTGCCTTCGCTTGAAGAGGTGCCGGCATGATGTGCGGAAAGTCGAAAAGCGTCGCGATCGCCACGCTCTGCACGTCGATGGTCGGTGCCTTCGTTGCGCTGGCCGTCAGCGCGCAGCAGGCCGAGACCCCCGCCAATCCACATGCCGAGATCCTGTCCATCGGCAGCGCGGTGACCGAGATCGTCGCCGCGCTGGGGCAGGACCACCGCCTGAAGGCGCGCGACACCACCTCGACCTACCCGCCCTCGGTGCAGGACCTGCCCGACGTGGGCTACATGCGCGCGCTCTCGCCCGAGGGCGTTCTGTCGGTTGGCCCCTCCCTCATCATCGCAGGTGAAGGCGCCGGCCCGCCCGAGGCGCTGGACGTGATCCGTGCCGCCGATGTCGAGTTCGTCGAGGTGCCCGACGCCCTGACCACCGACGGCATCCTGCGCAAGATCGACATCGTGGGCGACGCGCTTGGCGTGCCCGAGCAGGCCGATGCGCTCGCCACCGAGGTCGAGGCCGAGATGCAGGCGGCCATCGAGGACGCCCGCCGCCCCGAGGCCGACAAGAAGCGCGTGCTTTTCGTGCTGTCGACCCAAAGCGGCCGGATCAACACCTCGGGCACCGGCACCGCCGCCGACGCGATCATCCGCATGGCCGGCGGCGTGAATGCGATCTCTGAATTCGAAGGCTACAAGCAGGTCACCGACGAGGCGATAGGCACGGCCGCACCTGACGTGATCCTGATGATGGACCGCACCGGCGATCATGCAGCCGACGATGATACGCTCTTTGCCATGCCCGCGATCCGCCTGACGCCCGCGGCACAGGACCGTGCAGTGGTGCGCATGGACGGCCTTCTGCTGCTGGGCTTCGGCCCCCGCACCGCGACTGGTATCCGCCAGCTCAACGCCGCGCTTTACGGCACGGACAGCTAGACCATGGCCGCCGTCACCGATATCGACGCCGCCCCACGTGACCGCGCATCTCGCGCGCGCGCCCTGCATTGGGCGCTGGCGGCCGCGCTGATCCTCGTGTCCCTCGCCAGCCTTCAGGTCGGCGCGACCGACGTGAGCCTCTCGAACCTCGCGGCCAAGCTGGCGCAGGGCGAGGCGCTGACCCGGATGGACCGCGTCGTGCTGTGGGATATCCGCCTGCCGCGCCTCGCCATGGGCGGGCTTGTCGGTGCGGCACTTGCGGTGTCGGGGGCCGCGATGCAGGGGCTCTTTCGCAACCCGTTGGCCGATCCCGGTATCGTCGGCGTGGGTGCCGGCGCCGGGCTGGGGGCCATCCTCGCCATCGTGCTGGGCGGACTCCTGCCGCCGTGGGTCAATACCCTCACCGGCAACCAGTTGACGCCCTTCGCCGCGTTTCTCGGGGGGTGGGGCTCGACCCTCCTGCTCTACCGCGTCGCCACGCGCCACGGACACACGTCTGTGGCCACGATGCTGCTGGCGGGCATCGCGCTCGGGGCGCTGGCCGGGGCGGTGTCGGGCATTCTGGTCTATATCGCCGACGACACGCAATTGCGCGACCTGACCTTCTGGGGCTTGGGCTCTCTGGCAGGGGCCAGCTGGGCCAAGGTGCTGACGGCGGGGCCGATGATCCTGCTGGCGCTAGGCGCCGCGCTGACGCTGGGGCGCGGCCTGAACGGGCTGGCCCTGGGCGAGGCGACGGCGGCCCATATCGGCGTCAGCGTCCAGCGCCTGAAATCCATCGCGATCCTCGCTGTCGCGGCGGCCACCGGTGCCGCCGTCGCCGTCTCTGGCGGCATCGGCTTCGTCGGCATCGTCGTACCGCACCTTCTGCGGCTCGCCTCCGGCCCGGACCACCGCACGCTGCTTCTGAACTCAGCGCTGCTTGGCGCCATCCTGCTGATCCTCGCGGATGTCATCGCACGGGTCGTGATCGCCCCTGCCGAACTGCCCATCGGGATCGTCACGGCGGTGCTCGGGGCGCCGGTCTTCCTGTGGATCCTGCTGACACGCCGGGGGCTTGCCGATCTATGAGCTTCATCGCCGAGAATATCCGCGTCTCCTATGGCGCACGCGAGGCCCTGCGCGGCGTTTCCTTCAACGCCGATCCCGGCGCGTTCACTGCCATCGTCGGCCCCAACGGCTCGGGCAAGTCCACGCTGCTGGGGGCGATGACGGCCTCCCTGCCCCATACCGGCGCGGTCCGCTTGAACGGCCGCGACATAGCGGCGATGAAACCGTGGGAACTGGCCTCCGAACGTGCGGTCCTGCCTCAAGCGGCGCGCCTGGCCTTCCCGTTCACGGTAATCGAGGTGGTGCGCCTCGGCCTGCAATCGGGCACCGCCGGCGACCGCCCCGAGGTGCCCATGCAGGCCCTCTCCCGCGTCGGCCTCGCTCATTACGCCAACCGCACCTTTCAAGAGCTGTCCGGCGGCGAGGCGCAGCGCGTCATGCTGGCCCGCGTTCTGGCCCAGGTCTGGAGCCCGGTCGAGCATGGTCGCCCCCGCTGGCTGTTGCTGGACGAACCCGTCAGCAGCCTCGATATCGCGCACCAGTTGCAGGTGATGGAGATCGCCCGTACCTTCGCCCGCGCCGGCGGCGGCGTGATTGCCGTCATGCACGACCTGAACCTGACGGCCCTTTTTGCCGACCGCGTCGCCGTCCTGTCCGAAGGGCAGCGCCTGGCCTTCGGCACGCCCGCCGAGGTGCTGACCGATGAAACCCTCTCGCTGGCGTATGGCTGCGAGCTGCGTGTTTGCTCTCCACCGCCCGCCGGTGTGCCCTATATACTGCCGCACGCGGCCTCTGCCTGAAAGGATACCCGGTGCGCCTTGCCATTCTCTTTCTCTGCTTCGCGGCGCCCGCGCTGGCCCAGCCCGCCGCGGATATCGTCATTCTGGGCGAAGTTCATGACAATCCCGACGCCCATCTGGGCCAGGCCGCGGCGATTTCCGAATTGCAGCCCAGCGCGGTCGTCTTCGAGATGCTGACCGCTGAAGAGGCTGCCCGCGTCAATACCGACCGGTCGTTGGCCGAAGAGGCATGGACAGCCAGCGGCTGGAGCGATTTCGACCTCTACGCCCCCATCTTCGATGCTCTGGAGGGCGTAACGATCATCGGCGCTGCCGCCCCGCGCGACAGCGTGCGCACGGTCTATACCGAGGGTGCCGCCAAGATCTTCGGCACCGACGCCGCGCGTTTTGGCCTGGACACGCCCCTGCCCGAGGATCAGCAGACCATCCGCGAAGAGATGCAGTTCGCTGCCCATTGCGAGGCCATGCCACGCGACATGATGGCCGGGATGGTCGCCGTGCAACGCTACCGCGACGCGGTGTTCGCCCGCGCAGCACTCGACGCGCTCGACACCCACGGCGCGCCTATCGTCGTGATCGCCGGAAACGGCCACGCCCGCACCGACTGGGGCATCCCCGCGATGATCGCCCGGGCCGCACCCGACGTCAGCACGCACTCCATCGGCTTTGTCGAGGCCGGGACCGACACGTCCTTCGATGAAACCCGCACCGTGCCCACGGCCCAGCGGGACGACCCCTGTGCTTCGCTCACCAACCAGTAAGGACCCCAAGATGTATCTTGCCATGAACCGCTTCACCGTGCCCCTTGAGAACGCCGCCGAATTCGAGGATCTGTGGCTCAGCCGCGAAAGCCGCCTCAAGGACATGGCCGGCTTCGTGTCGTTCCACATGCTCAAGGGTCCCGAGGAAGACGGCCGCGTGCTCTATGCCTCGCACACCGTCTGGGAAAGCGAGGCGCATTTCCGCGCCTGGACGACCAGCGAGGAGTTCCGCGCCTCCCACGCCCGTGCCGGCCAAAGCCGCAAACTGCACGAAGGCACGCCGCGTTTCGAAGGGTTTCGCGCGATCCAGAAAATCGACGCCGACGCCCCGGCATGACCCCGCAGGTCACGCGCACCGCACCCGTGTTCCGCAGCTTCGACGAAACCCGCGCGCGTGCGTTCTACGTCGACTGGCTGGGCTTCGACTGGACGGGTCAGGTCCGCGTGTTCGACGGCGCTCCGCTCTATGCGTTCCTGCGATTGGGAGCATTCCACCTTCATCTGACCGAACACCACGGCGACGCCACGCCGGGTTCGACCGCCATGGTCCATATCGACAACCTGCGCGACTGGCACGCCACCCTGCCCGCAAATCCGTACATGTGCCCCGGCCTGGAGCCGCTGCCGTGGGGGCTGCAGATGGAAGTGACCGACCCGTTCGGAAACCGCCTTCGGTTCCTGGATCAAGCGGATGGCACTTAATCGCATCGTGACCGGGCCCACCCTGCCGCGAACATTTCTTGACTGAAACAATCGGAATAAGATATCACAACCTTAATCCCGACTCGAAAAGTCGGGTTTCTTCTGGCCCAACTCTGCGCAGCCGCACACCGCCCGCGGTACTGCCAAGGCCACCGGAAAGGTTGCTGAATGACAACATCTGAACCCGCCTCACGCCCCGCCCCGGACACGGAGGGCATTGCCACCCACGATGCCCGCGATCTGGTTCCGAACGGTGTCACGGCCAACATCGCGCTCGATGGCCAGGTGTACACCTTGCGCATCACCCAAGCCGGCAACCTGATCCTGACCAAGTGACCCCCGATCCAATCCCAAGCCAGTCCCAGCCGCACTCCAGCGAGGCCCCATGCCGAAAGTTCCAAGTCCCTGCATCGACGTCTGCAAGTTCAAGCGCGAGGGTCACTGTATCGGCTGCTCGATGACAAAGGCCCAGAAAAGCCTGTTCAAGCAACTGAAAAAGGACAAGCAGCGCGAAGCCTTCGTCGAACTTCTTGTGGCGCAGCAGGCCATGATGGGCCGCTACAAGCACTGGGACGCCGCCTATGCAAAGAAATGCCGCAAGAAGAAAGTGACGCTCACCGCGATCGAGGGCGGCAAGGCCGCCTGACGCGGGATCCCCCCACGCCCAACACCGCGAAAGACACTGGACCAGATCGTAGGACAACCGACCCCTCATGACCTCAGCACTGCGCCTCCCACACTATGACGGCCTGCATGACAACCGGACCGAGACAGGCCACACGCCCCTGCTCGACCACCTGCGCCACGCCGCGCGTGACGCGCGGTGCAAAAGCTATGTCGACCTCTTCGGCGCCTGCGCCTCGCTGTCTGTAAATCGCGATATCGCCAGGCAAGCGGCCTCGGACGTGCTGATGCGCTGCCTGTCGCAGGCGCTCGGCCGTCGGCCGATCCTGTTCCGCGCCGGCGAACCCGAAATCTCATTCGACGAGGACTGGCTCCTGGCCCTTGCCCGCAGCATACGGAGAGAAGACACGGCCAGTTGCACCTTCCTGCTGCATTCCCGCGTTCCCAAACACGCACACCGCAATCTCGTCTTTCTTCTGGGCAACGTGGCTGACAATTTCCCTCAGATTTAGAAAGATTCTAAATTGTCTTGCCGAACGCTGGTGCAGGCCCTATTTTGAGCCTGCAAGCCAGCCAATCGCCAGCCAGCATAGCTCCGAACAGACATTTCCACACAACCAAGGAGGCGAGTATGACCGAAACGGCACAATCTCTTTCCACCGACGCCAACGCCCAGATTTCCGAGGCTCTCAACCAATGCGTTGCCGAGACCGCCGTGACCACGATGCTGGCGCAGAATTTTCACTGGAACGTCACCGGCATGGCCTTCGGCCCGCTGCACGAGCTGTTCCAGACCATCTACGAAGATCACTTCGTGGCCCAGGATGACTTGGCCGAGCGGATCAAGGCGCTCGACGGACACGCCGAAGGTGTGCTTGCCGGTATGATCAAGCGCTCCAAGGTTCCCGAGGCCGAAGGCACGCCCGCCGCCGAAGAGATGATCCGCCTTCTGAAAGAGGCGCAGGAAACCCTGGCCGAAACCATCGCGGGCGCCGGGGAACTGGCCGCCAAGCATGGTGACACGCTGACCGAGGACCTGTGCATCGCCCGCGGTCAGACCCACGAGAAATTCGCCTGGATGCTGCGCGCTCACTTGAAATAATAGGCTGCGCGCCGTCAAAGCCCGGCGCGCTGGCCGGCCGGTCGGTCGTTAAACTTTGCTTTCAGCCCGGATGGCACATCCCTGCCACCCGGGCTTTTTGCTGCGCGCGGCCTGCAAGTATCGCTTCGTGACCTTCCAACGATGCCTTCTGCAGACCCTGAGGCCACCACCACCGCCAGCCATGGCAGAGATCCGCGCTGCCCCGGGCGGCACCGCGTCTCAGAACATCACGCGCGGCAGCCATGTCGCCAGCGACGGCCAGAACCACACCACGGCCACGCCCACGGCTTGCAAGCCGATAAAGGGCATGACGCCGCGATAGATATGGCCGGTCGTGATCTCCGGCGGCGCAGAGCCCCGCAGGTAGAACAACGAGAACCCGAAGGGCGGCGTCAGGAACGAGGTTTGCAGGTTGATCGCCAGGATGATCCCCAGCCAGATCGGATCATGCCCCAGCAGGATCAGCGACGGCGTCACCAGTGGCAGCACGATCACCGAGATTTCCACGAAATCAAGGAAGAACCCCATGAAGAAGACGATGATCATCGTGACGACCAGCGCCCCGGTCGCCCCGCCCGGCAGGTTCGCCAGCCAATAGGCCACGCGATCTTCTCCACCCAATCCGATGAAGACGAGCGAGAACATACCGGCAGCCAGGATCGTGGCAAAGATCATCGCCGTCATGGTCATGGTGGACGTGACCGCATCATGCGCGACGCGCTCGGCCAGCACGTTGCGCAGCGCGGCCAGAACGCCGATCAGCCCGAGAACCGCCAGCGCGATGTAGATCCCACCGGCAATGTAGGACCCGACGCCAAGATCCCCCCGCTGAAGCCGAACCGGAAAGACCCCCGCCGCGATGGCCAGCACGATCAGCGCGGCGGCGGCGATCAGGATAAGGCCCCGGGACCTGCCCAGCCGCGCACCTGACATCAAAAGCGCCCCCACCGCCCCCACGGCGGCGGCCTCGGTCGGTGTGGCCAACCCACCCAGGATCGAGCCCAGCACCGCGAAAATCAGCAGGACGGGCGGCACGATGGCCCCCAGCACTTCACGCCCGCTCGGGCGGGGCATCGTCGCGTCGGCGGGCGGCATGTCTTGCGGGCGCAACGCGCCGCGCACCAGCACGTAGATCAGGTAGAGCGACACAAGCACCAACCCTGGGATCAATGCAGCGGCAAAGAACTGCCCCACCGAAAGCGCCTCGACCGAGAACTTGCCCTGCTCGTACTGCGCCTGCTGATAGGCATTCGACATCACGTCGGCGAGGATGATCAGCAGGGTCGACGGCGGAATGATCTGCCCCAGCGTGCCCGCCGTGCATACGATCCCGGCCGACACGCTCGGATTGTACCCCGAGCGTAGCATCGTCGGCAGCGCGATCATTCCCATCGCCACCACCGTCGCGCCCACGATCCCGGTCGACGCCGCCAACAGCGCCCCCACCAGGATCACGGAAATGCCAAGCCCGCCGCGCAACGACCCGCAGGCCCGGCCCATCGTGTCCAGCAACTCCTCGGCGATGCGGCTCTTTTCCAGCAATGCGCCCATCAGCACGAAGAGCGGTATCGCGATCAGCACCTGGTTCGAGATCAGCCCGTACACCCGTTGCCCGAACGCCCCCAAAAGCGAGATGTCCATCGCCCCCACGGCCCAGCCCAGGTAGGCGAACAGCACCGCGATCCCGGCGATGCTGAACGCCACAGGAAAGCCCGACAGTATCGCCACCACGAGGGCTGCGAACATCAGAAGGTCAAGATAGTCCGTCACGCCGGCTCCTCACCTGCGAAGAGCCGCAGCAGGATCGCGATGGATTGCAACGCCACCAGCACGCAGAACACCGGGATCAGCGATTTCAGCAGGAAAACCGCCTCGATGCCTCCGACCGAGATCGGCCCTTCAAGAATTTTCCAGGAATTGCGCACCGAGGGCCACGACCACCAGACCAGCGCCACCATCGCGGGCAACAGCAGAAACAGGTGCCCGGCCATGTCGATCCACCGCCGCGTGGCGGGCGCGGCCTTGGCATAGAAAATGTCGACCCGCACATGCTTGTCCACCAGCAGGGTGTAGCCGGCGGCCAGCATGAACAAAGTGGCATGCAGGTACAGCACGCTTTCCTGCACCCAGATCGAATTGACGCCGAACACATAGCGCCCGATCACGATGCCGAACTGAACCAGCACCATCACCAGCGCAAACCAGCGCACGGCCGACGCGATACCGCGATTGATCGCGTCGATGATCCCTGCGAGTGCCAGCATTTTCCGGCCTTCCCTGCCCCTTTGGTCATGGCGCGCGAGGCCACCCCCGCGCGCCCGCTTTCTCAGTAGCCCATCACTGCCGCGCGAGCATTCATCTGCCCGTTGTCGGCATAGGTCATGTAGGCCCCGACGCTGTCGCGATAGGCGACAAAGCTTTCGGTGATCCGCTTGACCAGGTCGTCGCTGTCCTGGCGCAGCTCGTCGATCACTTCCTTGGCCGCCTCGCCCATGGCGTCGATCACCTCCTGCGGGAACTTCTTGACCTGCACGCCGTCTTCCTCGACCAGCTTCTTCAGCGACGCCGCGTGCTTGGTGGTGTATTCCGTCCAGACCGGGTTGTAGAGGCTTTCGCAAGCCACCGAAACGACCTCTTTCAGGTCGTCAGGCAACGCGCCGAAAACCTCGGCATTCACACCGCATTCCTCGGCAGAGGACGGCTCGCCCACGCCGGGCCAGTAATAGTTCTTGGCCACCTGCTGATAGCCCAGCGCGCTGTCGGTCCACGGCCCGATGAACTCGCCCGCGTCCAATGCGCCGGTCTGCAACGCCTGGAACATGTCCGGCCCGCCCATGGCCTCGGCCGCCATGCCCAGCTTGGCGCACATCTCGGACGCAAGGCCCGTGGTGCGGAACTTCAACCCCTTCAGGTCCTCGACCGAGTTGATCTCGTTGCGGAACCAGCCGCCCCATTGCGGGCCCGAGTTGCCGCACAGGAACGGTTTGATGCCGAACTGGCCGTACATCTCGTCATAAAGCGCCTGGCCGCCGCCGTGGTAAAGCCAACCCACCTGCTCGTCCGCGCGCAATCCGAAGGGTTGCGAGCCGAACAGAAGGATACCCTTGGATTTCGAGCCCCAATAGGCCGGCACCGCGTGGTATAGTTCCGCCGTGCCTTCGCTGACGGCATCGAAAACGCCGCGCCCGGGCACCAGTTCGCCGGCGGCGAACAGCTTCACCTCGATCCGCCCGCCCGACAGCGTGGTGATCCGGTCGGCCAGCATTTGTGCGGCCACACCGGGGCCAGGCAGGTTCTTGGGCCATGCGGTGACCATCTTCCACTGCTGCACGTCCTGCGCGATGGCCGGGGTGGCCAGCGGCGCGGCTGCAGTGCCAATGGCGGCGGTCGTCAAAAATTTGCGTCTGTCCATGAGTCTCTCCTTGTTGGTTGCTGGTGTTTCGTATTGTTTCATCGCGGCGCCGCGCACGTTGTCTTAGCAGTCGCGCCGAAGCTGCTGTTTTTCAAGGCTGCAAAGCGGTTTGCAGCAAGCGGCCCCGCTCGGCAGTCCGATCCGGAACCCGTCTGACTAAATTTCAGGCCTCGGCACGCACGTGGCCAAACTTGGCAAGCTGCCTCCACAACGCTGGCGGCCCTGTCCATGACTCAGTTCCCCAGGATGCCGGGCAAGCGCAAGCCATGATCCTTGGCGCAGTCGATCGCGGTCTCGTACCCCGCATCCGCATGCCGCCACACACCCGAGGCCGGGTCATTCCACAGAACCCGCTCCAACCGTTTCGCGGCCTCGTCGGTGCCATCGGCCACGATCACAACGCCCGCATGCTGGCTGAACCCCATACCGACGCCGCCGCCGTGATGCAGGCTGACCCAGGTCGCGCCGCTCGCGGTATTCACCAGCGCGTTCAGCAAGGGCCAGTCGCTCACCGCGTCCGATCCGTCCTTCATCGCTTCCGTCTCGCGGTTCGGGCTGGCGACCGAGCCGCTGTCGAGGTGGTCCCGCCCGATCACCACGGGCGCCTTCAACTCGCCACTGGCCACCATCTCGTTGAACTTCAACCCGGCACGATGCCGGTCGCCCAGCCCGATCCAGCAGATCCGCGCGGGCAACCCCTGAAAGGAAATCCTCTCGCGCGCCATGTCCAGCCACGTGTGCAGCTTCTCGTTCTCGGGAAACAGTTCCTTCATCGCCTGGTCGGTCTTGTAGATATCCTCGGGATCACCCGACAACGCACACCAGCGGAACGGCCCGATCCCCTTGCAGAACAAAGGCCGGATATAGGCCGGCACGAAGCCGGGAAAGGCAAAGGCGTTCTCCAGCCCTTCCTCTTGCGCCACCTGCCGGATGTTGTTTCCGTAATCCAGCGTCGGAACACCATCGTTCCAGAAATCCACCATCGCTTTCACATGCACCTTCATCGACGCGCGCGAGGCCTTTTCGACCGCCTTGGGGTCGCTCTCCCGCTTGTCGCGCCACTCGGCCATGCTCCACCCCTGCGGCAGGTAGCCGTTCACCGGGTCATGCGCGCTGGTCTGGTCGGTCACGATATCGGGCCGCACGCCCCGCTTGTGGATCTCGGGAAAGATGTCCGCCGCATTGCCCAAGAGCGCCACCGACTTCGCCTCGCCCGCCTTGGTCCAGCGCTCGATCATTTCCAGCGCCTCATCAAGGCTGTCGGTCTTCTCGTCCACGTACCGCGTGCGCAGACGGAAATCTATGCTGTCCGGGTTGCACTCCACCGCCAGACAGCACGCCCCCGCCATCACCGCGGCCAAGGGCTGTGCCCCGCCCATGCCGCCCAGGCCTCCCGTCAGGATCCACTTGCCGGTCAAGTCTCCGTCGTAATGCTGACGCCCGGCTTCGGCAAAGGTCTCGTAGGTGCCCTGCACGATGCCCTGCGACCCGATATAGATCCACGACCCGGCCGTCATCTGGCCGTACATCATCAGGCCCTTCTTATCGAGCGCGTTAAAATGGTCCCAGTTGGCCCAATGCGGCACGATATTGGAATTGGCGATCAGAACGCGCGGCGCGTCCGCATGGGTTTTCACGATGGCGACGGGCTTGCCGGACTGCACCACCAGCGTCTCGTCCGCCTCCAGGTCCTTCAGCCCGGCAACGATCCGGTCGAAATCATCCCATGTCCGCGCGGCACGCCCGATGCCGCCATAAACCACCAGTTCATGCGGGTTCTCGGCCACGTCAGGGTGCAGATTGTTCATCAGCATCCGCATCGCCGCCTCGGTCTGCCAGCTTTTCGCGCTGATCTCGGTGCCGGTCGGCGGGTAAATGTCGCGCAGGTTATGGCGGGGATTGGTCATTCGGGCCTCCAACGGATCAGGTCGTCTAGAATGGTTTTCAGGTGAGCGCGCAACAGGTCCGCACGCTCAGGCGCATAATCCCATGGCGGGCTTTCGAGCATGTAGGTGGACTGCGCCAGTTCCATCTGGATCGCGTGCAGTCCCTCGTCCGGCCGGCCGTAGTGCCGCGTTGTCCAGCCCCCCTTGAAACGTCCGTTCAGGATGGCGCTGTACCCCTCGGCGGCCTCGCACGTGCCGTAAACGCTGTCTTTGATCGACGCCGCGCAGGTCCGGCCTTCATCCGTGCCCACGTTGAAGTCAGGTAAGACACCCTCGAACAGGAACGGAATTTCCGAGCGGATCGAGTGGCAGTCATAGAGCACCGCGAACCCGTGAATCCCGCGCACGCGCTCCAGCTCCGCCGAAAGCGCCGCGTGATAAGGCGCATGATACGCCGCTCGCCTCCGCGCGATCTCGGCCGCGTCGGGTTCCGCCCCCTCGCGCCAGATAGGCTGTCCATCAAAGTCGGTCACCGGACACAGCGACGTGGTGTTCTGACCGGGATAGAGACTCGCGCCCTCCGGGTCGCGGTTCACATCGATGACATAGCGGTGGATGGTCGTGCGCACCGTGGTCACGTCGCCCACCAGCCCGGCGTAAAGCTCGTGAATATGCCAATCCGTATCGGCCAGCTCACGCCCGGTCTCGTTAAATCCTTCCGCGATATCACCGGGAACATCCGTGCCCGTATGGGGCAGGCCCAGAACCAGCGGGCTCTGCCCGCGCGTCACCTCGACAAAACTCACAGCCCGACCTCCACGCCCGTCTCGCGTGCCAGCGCGTCCTCGCGCACCAGCGCGGCGGCTTTTTCCATATCCGGCGCCATCATCCGGTCCTCTTCCAGCCGCGGCACCTCCGCCCGGATCGCCGCAATCGCGCGCCGCAACGCGTCCGATGTCACCAGCGGCGCGCGCGCCTCGATCCCTTGCGCGGCGCACAGCGCCTCGACACCAAGGATCATCGACAGGTTCGCGTTCATCCGGCGCAGCCGCCGCGCGCCGTGGGCGGCCATGCTCACATGATCCTCCTGGTTGGCAGAGGTCGGCGTGCTATCGGTCGAACACGGGTTCGCCAGGTGCTTGTTCTCGCTCATCAGTGCCGCCGTCGTCACCTCGGCGATCATGAAGCCCGAGTTCAGACCCGGCACCGGTGTCAGGAAGGGCGGCAGGTCATGGCTCAAGGCCGGGTCCACCATCAGCGCCACGCGCCGCTGCGCGATGGCCCCGATTTCCGACAGCGCCAGCGCGATCTGGTCGGCGGCAAAGGCCACCGGCTCGGCATGGAAATTCCCGCCCGAGACGATCCCGGCCTCGATCACCAGCGGATTATCCGTGACGGCATTCGCCTCGATCTCCAGCGTTTTCGCGGCAAAGCGCAACAGGTCCAGCGCTGCCCCCGCCACCTGCGGCTGGCAGCGGATGCAATACGGATCCTGCACGCGGCTGTCGCCTTCGCGGTGGCTTTCGCGGATCTCGCTGCCCGCCATCAGGGCCGACATGGCCGTGGCCACGTCGATCTGCCCCGCATGGCCGCGCAGGGTGTGGATCTCTGGCTGCAATGGCTGGGTCGAGCCCATGATGGCATCCGTCGAAAGTGCCGAGGTCACGATCGACGCCCTGAGTGCGCGGACGCCGTCGAACAACGCCGCCAATGCGCAGGCTGTCGAAAACTGAGTGCCGTTGATCAGGGCCAGCCCCTCCTTGGCCCCCAGCACCACGGGCTTCAGCCCGGCCGTCTTCAGCGCCTCGCCGGCGGGCATCCGCACACCGTCCAGCAACGCCTCGCCTTCACCGATCATCGTGGCGGCCATATGCGCCAGCGGCGCAAGGTCGCCTGACGCGCCAACCGATCCTTGCGACGGGATCACCGGAACCACGCCGTTCGCCAGCATTCCCTCGATCAGCGCACAGATCTCCCACCGCACGCCCGAGGCGCCACGCCCCAGCGACAAGAGCTTCAGCGCCATCATCAGGCGCGTGGTCTCGGCTTCCATAACCTCGCCTACACCGCAGCAATGGCTGAGGATCAGGTTGCGCTGCAACGTTTCCACGTCCTCGGGCGGAATGCGCACCGAGGCCAGCTTGCCAAAGCCGGTGTTCACCCCGTAAACCGGCACGTCACCCCGCGCCGCCTCGGCGACCTTTTCCGCCGCCGCCTCGATTGCCGCCCGCGCGTCCAGCATCAGCGTCGCCGCCACACCCTCGCGCCACACCCGCTCCAGCGTCTCCAGCCGGGTCTCTCCCGGCACCAGCGTCAGGGTCATGCTCGGCCTCCGAATATTCGTTTGTGCAGTGGATTCACCCCGATGCGATAGCTCAGCTCCGCCGGTTCCTCGACATCCCAGATGGCCAGGTCCGCCCGCATCCCCGGCGCGATCTCGCCCCGGTCATACAGCCCCAGCGCCTGCGCGGCATGGTGCGTCGTGCCCGCCAGCGCCTCGGCCGGGGTCAGGCCGAACAGCGTGCAGGCCATGTTCATCGCCAGCAGGACCGAGCCCATCGGCGACGACCCGGGGTTCCAATCCGTCGCCACCGCCATCGGCACGCCCTGCGCGCGGAACGCCGCAACCGGCGGCTTTTGCGTCTCGTGCAACGTGTAGAATGCCCCGGGCAGCAAGACCGCCACGCTGCCCCCTTCGGCCAACGCCTTGGCGTCGGCCTCGCTCGCATATTCCACATGATCCGCCGACAGCGCGCCGCGCTCCGCCGCCAGCTTCGTCCCGCCGATATTGCTCAACTGCTCGGCATGAAGCTTGACCGGCAGGCCCAGCGCCGCGGCCTTGTCGAACACCCGCGCAATCTGGGCGGTGTCAAAGGCGATCCCCTCGCAAAACCCGTCCACGGCATCGACCAGCCCCTGGGCATGGGCCGCCTCCAGCGCGGGCAGGCAAACCTCGTCGATATAACTGTCCGCATCCGCGCCCTTGGGCACCGCGTGCGCGCCCAGGAACGAGGTCACCACCCGCACCGGACGTGCCTCGCCCACCGCGCGCGCCACGCGCAACATCTTGAGTTCCGTTTCGATATCAAGACCATAGCCCGACTTGATCTCGATCGTCGTCACCCCTTCCGCGATCAGCGCATCCGCGCGGCGCAGCGCCTGCGCAAGCAGCAGGCTTTCGTCCGCCTCCCGCGTCGCCGTCACGGTCGAAACGATCCCGCCCCCGGCGCGCGCCACCTCTTCATAGCTCGCCCCCTCGAGCCGCATCTCGAATTCCCGCGCGCGGTTGCCGCCATGCACGATATGCGTGTGACAGTCGATCAGACCCGGCGTCAGCAACCGACCTTCGGCGTCGATCACCTGTGCATCCTTCGGAAGCTCTTCCAAGTCGGCCATCGGGCCGACCCAGTCGATCCGCTCACCCTGCACCCGCAGCGCCGCATCACGCCGCAGGCCATAGCCGTCCTCCGACGCATCCATGCAGGCAATCGTGGCGTTGGTGATCGTCAGGTGATCGGGCATTGGTACTTTCCTTGCAATGTGGCCGACATAACGTTAATATGTATGCACATATTTTGTCAATGGAGATCGCCCGTGCAGGAAATCCAGTCTCGCCAGACCCTTACTCCGGA
Source organism: Roseovarius sp. SK2 (assembly GCF_028807495.1). NCBI lineage: Bacteria > Pseudomonadati > Pseudomonadota > Alphaproteobacteria > Rhodobacterales > Roseobacteraceae > Roseovarius > Roseovarius sp. SK2. Next base: position 27,154 of record NZ_JARAMK010000016.1, on the reverse strand, counting down.
TGGCTGGGTCAGCGACCTTTGCCTCACCATCGAGCAGGGACGCATCACGCGAATCTCCCGCACGCCTTCGCCGGACGCACAATGCGTCGACCTGCTGCTGCCTGCCCCGGTCAACCTGCACAGCCACGCCTTTCAACGCGCCATGGCCGGACTGACCGAAACTCGCGGCCCCGACCCGCGCGACAGTTTCTGGACATGGCGGAAACTGATGTACCGTTTCCTCGACCGCCTCACGCCCGACCACGTGCAGGCCATCGCGGAACTTGTATTCATGGAAATGCTCGAGGCCGGTTACGGCGCGGTGGCCGAATTCCACTACCTGCACCACGATATCGGCGGCGCCCCCTATACCGACCTGGCCGAAATGGCCGGGCGTATCACCCAGGCGGCGCAGGATACCGGCATCGGCCTCACCCTCCTGCCCGTGCACTACATGCAAGGCGGCTGCGACGGGCGCGCGCTCGAAGGCGGCCAGCGCCGCTTCGGCAGCGACCTCGACCTTTTCGCGCGGCTGCACGCCGACAGTGCCGCATTGGTGGCCAACGGGCCGGACGATTTCGCCATCGGCGTCGCGCCCCATTCCCTGCGCGCCGTCCCGCCCGAGGCGCTGGCCCAGGCGCAGTCCATCTGCCCCGATGGCCCGATCCACATGCATCTTGCCGAACAAGCGGCCGAGGTCGAGGAGGTCGAGGCCCATCACGGCGCCCGCCCGGTCGAATGGCTGCTCGACACAGCCCCGATCGACGACAAATGGTGCCTCATCCACTGCACCCAGATGACCGACGCCGAAACCCGCGCCCTTGCGCAAACCGGCGCCGTGGCCGGGCTCTGCCCCATCACGGAATCCAGTCTCGGCGACGGTATCTTCAACGGCACCGCATATCGCGACGCTGGCGGAAGGTTCGGCATCGGCTCGGATTCCAACATCCACATCGCCCTATGGGAGGAACTGGCGACGCTCGACTATTCCCAACGCCTGCGCGACCGCAGCCGCGCGGCGATGGCCACGGCGGACCACTCCACCGGCCGCGTGCTTTTCGACGCGGCCACCCGCGCCGGGGCACAGGCGGCCGGCCGCGCCTCGGGCCAGGTCGCCGAGGGCCAGCTGGCCGATCTCATCGCGGTCTCCACCGACAACGAGTTCCTCTGCAACCGTACCGGCGACGTGGTTCTCGACAGCCTGATCTTCTCCGGGCGCGGGCGCGCTTGCGTCACAGATGTCTGGAGCGCGGGCCGTCACATGGTCAAGGACGGCCGCCACGCCGACCGCGACCGCATCACGCGGGCTTTCCTCGACGTCGTCACCACGCTGGGACAGGACATATGACCTCCGACTCCCGCCTGTCGTGGAAGGATGTGCGCGACCGTATCCACGAACAGATCCTCACCGGTCGCTACGGCCCCGGAGACCGCCTGCCCCGCGACGCCGACATCGCCGAAGACCTCAGCTGCGCCCGCTCCACGGTCCAGCGTGCCATGCAGGATCTTTCAGACAGCGGCCTCGTGGAGCGCCGCCGCAAGGGCGGTACGCGGGTCAGGGCCGAACCCGTAACCCGCGCCACGCTCGACATTCCCATCACACGGCGCGAGGTGGAACAACGTGGCGCGCGCTATGACTATCAGCTGATCAGCCGCCGCACCGCCCCGGCACCACGCGGCGTTCTCGCCGCCTTCGGGCTCAGCACGTCCCGCCCGATGCTTCGCGTCGAGGCGCTGCACCTTTCCGACGGACGCCCCTACATCTTCGAAGACCGCTGGATCTGCCCCGAAACCTCGCCCGAGGTGCGCGACCTCGATTTCACCGGGCAAAGCGCGAATGAATGGCTCGTTCTGAACAAGCCCTACACCCGCCTCGACCTGCGATTCTACGCCATCTCGGCCAATCCCCGTCAGGCCGACCTGCTGGACACCGAACCCGGCGCGGCGCTCCTGGTCATCGAACGCACCACCTGGGTCGACGAGGCCCCGATCACCACGGTCAAGGCGATCACCACCCCCGGCTACCAGCTTCTGACAGGATCCTGATCCGGGCTAAAGGCATTCCGCCAGGGCCGTCGCAAGGTTGCGCAAAAGCTGCGGATAAAGCCCGGCGCCGGGCTCCAGATCCGACCCCATCGGGTCCATCACGCCGGTTTTGACATCGGCCCCGTCCGTAACGGCGGCCACGATACCCGGATCGAACTGGGGCTCAGACATCACGCAGGTCACCCCTTGCGCGCTCACCCGCTCCTGGATTTCCGCAACGCGTGCCGGGCTGGGATCGGACGCGTCGGAGACCGAGATTGCCCCCGAGGCCGGAAAATCGAACGCCGACTCGAAATACTGGTAGGCATCGTGGAAGACGATAAAGTTGCCTTCCCGCGCCGGCTCCAGAATGCCGTCGATCTCGGCCCTGAGGCTGGCAATCTCCTCGCGTCCCTCCGCGGCATTGGCGAAGTAGGCGCCGGCATTGTCCGGATCGGCCGACGACAGCGCCGCGGCAATCGCGTTCAACCAGGTCTCCGCGTTGTCGGGCGACAGCCACGCGTGCGGGTCCTGATGCCCATGATCGTGCCCGTGGCCGGCGTGGTCCTCTTCGTGCGTTTCGTGACCTTCATGATCCGCGTGGTCATGGTCGGCGTGGTCGTGATCTGCATGTTCATCGTCATCATGGTCACTATGCGCATGGTCGTCATGATCATCCGCATGCTCCTCATGATCCGCGTGATCATCATGACCGTCGTCCCCGTGCCCGCCGTGATCATGCGCCTCGAACAGCGCGTTTTCCCGGATCGGCAACGCGACCGTGCCATCGGCCTCCATCAGCCCCACCACCTGCGCCTCGCCCGACAGCGTGCCCAGCGCATCCTCCAGCCAGGGCGTCAGGTCCGGGCCGATCCAGAACACCAGGTCCGCGTCCTGCATCGCCGCCGCTTCCGAGGGGCGCAGGCTGTACTCATGCGGGCTGGCGCCCGGCGCCACGATCAGCGCGGGCGCGCCCACCCCGTCCATCACACGCGCCACCAGCGAATGCACCGGCGCGATGTCCACCGCCACCTGCGGCACCTCTGCCAAGGCCGGTCCGGCCAGGATGGTGGACGCGAGAAAACACGGAAGAAGGTTTCTGGACACGGGTGGCCTCTTGTGATTATATAACATTCCACAGCGGATACACGAACTGTTATAATATGACAACCACCTCCCGACCAGAAGATGATCATCCGACCGATCCGGTCGGCTTCGAGTCGCATGACCACGCAAGTTGCATCGCCGCCGCCATTTCCGAGGCCGAGGCGCATTGCGCCCGCGAAGGCCTGCGCTTCACGCCCGTCCGGCGCAAGGCGTTGGAAATCCTGCTGCGCGAACATCGCGCCCTGGGCGCCTACGAGATGCTCGACGCCCTGCGCGAGGCCGGGTTCGGCTCGCAGCCGCCCGTCGCCTACCGCGCGCTGGAGTTCCTCGTCGGCAACGGCTTTGCCCACAAGATCGAGCGGCTCAACGCCTTCATCGCCTGCGCCCATCCCGGCGCGCATCACTCGCCCGCCTTCATGATCTGCCGCGCCTGCGATTCGGTCGCCGAGGCACAGGCAACACCCGCCCGAGGCGCCCTTGGCGCGGCCGCCCGCGCCGCCGGTTTCCAGATCGAACGTACCGTCGTCGAGGCCGAGGGCCTCTGCCCCACCTGCTCGGACAAGGCCGACACATGAGCCTTGTCTCGGTCCAGAATATCAGCGTCGGTTACGGCGCCACGCGGGTTTTGCGCGACGTGACCCTCGCGATCGAGGCGGGCGAGATCGTCACCATCGTCGGCCCCAACGGATCGGGCAAGACGACCTTGCTGCGCGCACTTATCGGCGCGGTCACGCCAAGCGTGGGCCGGATCGACCGTGACGCCGGGCTGCGCATCGGCTACGTGCCGCAAAAGCTACATATCGACCCGACCCTGCCGATGACCGTGTCGCGCTTTCTCCGCCTGCCGGGCGGCGCGACCCCGACCCAGATCGCCGCCGCCCTCGACCGCGCCGGCGTACCTGACCTGTCGGACCGGCAGATGTCGGGCCTCTCGGGCGGACAGATGCAACGCATCCTGCTGGCCCGCGCCCTGATCGGCCAACCCAACCTGCTCCTGCTCGACGAGGCGACGCAAGGCCTCGACCAGCCCGGCTCCGCCGCCTTCTACCGCCAGATCGAAGAGGTCCGCGCCGCGACCGGCTGCGGCGTAGTCATGATCAGCCACGAATTGCACGTGGTGATGAGCGCGTCCGATCGGGTGATCTGCCTCAACGGCCATGTCTGCTGCGAAGGCACGCCCGAAATCGTGTCGGCGGCCCCGGAATACCAGGCCCTGTTCGGCACCGGCACCGGGGGCGCGCTGGCGCTCTACCGGCACGACCATGACCACAGCCACGACGCCACCTGCGGGCATGATCACGCGCACGACCATTCCCACGACGACACGACGACGAAGGCCGCCGAATGATGCTGGATGATTTCATGACCCGCGCCACGCTGGCCGGCATCGGCGTGGCCTGCGCCGCCGCCCCCTTGGGCAGCTTCGTCGTCTGGCGGCGCATGGCCTATTTCGGCGACGCCACCGCCCATGCCGCGATCCTTGGCGTGGCGCTGTCGCTGGCCTTGCAGATCTCGATCTTCGCCGGGGCCGTGGCCGTGGCGCTGGCCATGGCCCTGACCGTGACCCTGTTGACCGGACGCGGCTATGCAATGGACACCCTCCTGGGCGTGCTGGCGCATTCCGCGCTGGCCTTCGGGCTGGTGGCGGTGTCGTTCCTCTCGGGCATCCGGATCGACCTGATGGCTTATCTCTTCGGGGATATCCTCGCGGTCTCACGCGGCGATCTCGCGGTGATCTGGGGCGGCGCGGCGCTGGTGGTCGGCCTGATCGGCTGGCGCTGGTCCGCGCTCTTGACCTCGACCCTCAGCCAGGATTTGGCCCATGCCAGCGGCATCGACCCGCGCCGCGAACAGCTGATCCTCACGCTGGCCCTCGCCATCACCGTGGCCGTCGCCATCAAGGTTGTCGGCGTCCTGCTCATCGCCGCAATGCTGATCATTCCGGCCGCCGCCGCCCGCCCTTTGTCGCGCACGCCTGAGCAAATGGCCCTCTTCGCCGCGGCCCTCGGTGCGGTTTCGGCCGTGGCGGGGCTGCAATCGGCCTACGTGCTGGATACGCCCGCCGGGCCGTCCATCGTCTGCGTTGCGGCAATCCTCTTTGCGTTCACCAGCGGTCTGCGCGGCCTGCGCGCCTGATACCGCGTCTCAAGCCCGCACCGACGCGTACCGAACCCTGTGACACAGCGTCGCCGAATCCTCGAGGATCGCGCCATACTTCGTCGCAAGCCCGTCGAATGGCGTCTCGCCCGAAATCAGCACGTCCAGCGCGGGATCGGCCAGCAAATCCAGCGCCTTCTCCAGTCGCCGACGATAACTCCACCGCGCCCGCCGCCCGGGCGGCACCTGTCCCACCTGGCTGCCGACGATCCGCAGGCGGCGCTGATGAAACGCCCCGCCCAGCGGCACCTCCGGACGATGCGTCCCGAACCAGCTGGCCTCGACGATCGTCGCCTCCATACCCGCCAGCCCGATCGCGGTCGCCAGACCGTCCGAACTAGCCGAGGCGTGGATCACCACGTCACGCTCGCCCGCCGCTTGCCGCGGTGCCGCGAACTCGCAGCCCATGGCCTCTGCCAGTGCAGCCTTTTGCTCATCAACATCCACAAGGCACACTTCCGTGCCCGGCATCCGCGCGCACAGGTATCCGGCCAACGCCCCGACGATACCTGCGCCAACCACCGTTATCCTGTCCCCGGCGGAAACGCCCGCGTCCCAGACGATATTCAGGGCGGTTTCCATGTTGGCGGCCAGCACGGCGCGCTTGGGCGGCACAGGCGCCGGGACCGGCACGGCGGCTTCCTGCGGCACGGCGAACCGATCCTGATGCGGGTGCAGGGCAAACACGGTCTCGCCCTCGCGCTCTCCGCCCGCCACGCGGCCCACGGCGGCATAGCCATATTTCACCGGAAAGCTGAACTCCCCCTCTTGGAACGGCGCCTTCATCGTCTCGTGCTCGCTCTCCGGCACACCGCCGCTCCAGACCAGCCGTTCCGTGCCCCGGCTGATCCCCGTGTAGAGCGTCTCAACCTCGACCATACCCGACCCGGCACCGAACGCCGTCTCGCGTATCTCGACCGCACCCGGGCCGGTGATCCACAGGGCCTGCGCCACGCCTTCCCTCACAACGCGTGCCCGGATTTCAGCGCCTTCACCGCCAGGTAGCCGCTGTTGTGAATGTTCTTGCCCACCCGCAGCGGCAATTGCTCGACCACCTCGATCCCCTGCGCCCGGAACGTGTGCACCTTGGCGGGATTGTTGGTCAGCAGCCGCACCGCCCCGAACCCGAGGTTGCGCAGCATCACCGCCGCCACGCGGAAATCCCGCTCGTCATCCTCGAACCCCAGCGCATGGTTCGCGTCCACCGTGTCCAGCCCCCGCGATTGCAGGTCATAGACCCGCATCTTGTTGGCTAGCCCGATCCCGCGCCCTTCCTGGTTGAGGTAAAGCAGCAGGCCCGCGCCCTCCTCGCCCATCCGCAGCATCGCCGCGCGAAGTTGCGGACCGCAATCGCATTTCAGACTGCCCAGCACGTCCCCGGTAAAGCACGCCGAATGCAGCCGCGCCAGCACCGGGCGCGCGGGATCGGGCGTGCCGATCTCGAAGGCGTAATGCTCGGTCCGGCCATCTGGGTCGCGGAATACGTGCAGCTTTCCGGCGTCATGCGCCTCCACCGGCAGGCCGGCCACCGCCACCGGCGACAGCGCCGGTGTCTGCGCGAAGTGCTCCAGCGCGTCGGAATGTTCCACCGCCGCCATGCTCAGCCCCTCCGGCAGTGCCGCATTCCCGGCCAGCCCGAAGATCAGCGCGGCAGGCAGCAATTCAGACGACTTCGTCAGGCTCAGCGCCAGCCCGTGCAGACGCACCTCCCGGTCGCGGATCCGGTGCAGTGGCGCCACCGGACCCGCAGCATCCTGCCCGGCATCGGCGAGCCGCCGGAACCAGTCCATGTCGGCATGCTTCGGCGGACAGATCCGCACCGGCAGCTCCGAAATATCCGCGCTTTGGACCGGCGCCATCGCGGCCCGCGCCCGGTTGCTGGTCAATACCAGCTCCGGCACGCCGAAAAGCTCCCGCAACCCGTCCAGCCGCGCCTGGCTCAGCGTCTCGACCGCCACCGCCACGGCGCGGTCCGGTCCATCCGTCAGAAGGCATGGCAGACCCAGCCGCAGGTCGGACTGCACCCGGCTCAGACGTTCGGCGACATTGGGAAGAAGGCTTTCGGCAACTCGGGACATTGGGGACTCTTTCGGATGAACGGACAGGGTATCTGGCATTGGGCAGGCTTCACTCAGTGCCGCAGTGCGGGGCGTTCCCGCACGCGATGCGGCCACAGCACCTGCGCCGGGGGCTCGGGCGCCAGCGCACAATCGAACAGCACGTCCGACCCCAGGCCATACACCTCGGTCTTGGGTCGCAACGCTTCGGCCAGGCACGGCACCGGCGAAGTTTTCAGCCCCGTCGGCCCGGCCCCGATCAACAGCGGCGCCACGGCCACGTGCAACCGCGTCAGCAACCCCGCCTCCAGGAACTGCGCGATGGTGATCCCGCCGCCCTCGATCAGCACGTGGTCAAGGCCCAGCCCCCGCAGCGCGGCCAGGATCTGCGCCGGCGAAATCCATTCGCCGCGCGGCAGGCGGATCACCTCCACGTCATCGGGCCGGGGCTTGTCCACCGCCTGGATCACGATCCGCCGGGCGCTTGCGTCGCGCAGCAGGCCGGCATCGTTGGGCAAGCGGCCATTCGGATCGATCACCACCCGCGCCGGATTGCGCCCCTTGGCCAGGCGCACCGTCAGGCGCGGGTTGTCGTGCAGCGCCGTCTTCACGCCGATCACCACCGCGTCCGCCAGTGCCCGCAGCCGGTGAAGATGCGCCAGCCCGTCCTTGCCAGAGATTTCCTGCGCATCGCCCGACTCCGTGGCGACACGTCCATCAAGCGACTGCCCGATCTGGGCGATCACGCTTTGCCCCGACACCGTGCGCGTCATGCCGCCATACAGCGTCAGCGCGGCGCGTTCGCCGGAACTCCAGTCGCCGCAGCACAGACAGGCCTCGTCGTTGCGCGCGGCCAGGATACGGGCCCAGGCCCTGGGGGTGACATCAATCAGTTCCATGCTCATCTCCGATCATCCTGCTGTGGCCTCGTGTCCCGCGGGCACCGCCAGCAGGTCCTTGTGCCCCACCCGCAACGCGGTATGCCCCGCCGCCTTGCGTCGGACGCCGGCCCAGCTTTCTGCCTGCGCCTCCCCGGCCTCCGCGGCCGCCCGGGCGACGCCGGCCACGAATTCATCCTGCAAGGCGGCATCGTCCGGTCCCAGCACCCAGTCGCTCCCGGCCAAAGTCACTGCGAACCCGCGCGCCTCGAACCCTTTCGCGGTCAGTGCCGCGGCATCGGGGCCCATCGCGGCCTGACCGCCCTTGTCGCCCCGCTGGTGGCGGTTGAACGCCTCGGTCACGTCCGCATCCGCCGCGATGGGCGGCTCCCACCGCATCCGGCCGTCAAAACTCAGCGCGGCGTAGAACGGGATACCCGCCTGCCCCAGCCGGGCCGCCAGCGCATCGACCCAGGCCGTGCTCATCAGGTCCAAGAGGGCCGAGGCCGTCACCAGCCCCACATGTTCCAATGGCAGGGCCTCCACATCGGTCACGCTGCCCATCACGCAATCGGCCATGGGATGGCGCGCCTTGGCCACCTGCAAATGCGCCTCGTCCGTATCGAGAAACCACCACTGCACCCTGTCATACCCTGCCCCGTTAAAGGCCCGCGCGGTCGATCCGGTGCCGCTGCCAAGGTCCAGCACCCGCATACCCGGCGGCACGCATTGCGCCGCCCGCGCCAGAAGAACGGCATCCCGCGCGGCGTGATCCGCCGCCTCGCGCAGGCTCAGCCAGTCGGCCTGGAACTGGGTGTCAGATATCTGATTCATACCACCCACGCGCCACATGGCTTTCATGAAGCTGGACGCGGATGCGTTTCACGCGCCCGCCATCGCCCAGCCCTTCGGTTTTCGTGTGGTCCCGCAACTGCGCCCAGATGTGATGGCACAGGAACTCGGTCGTGGTGATCTTGCCCGCGAACTCGGGCTTGTCGTCCAGGTTACCGTATTTCAACGGCTCCAGCGCGGCGTTCAAGGCCTCGGTCGCCAGCCCGATATCCACGACCAGACCATTCTCGTCCAGATCTTCGGTGTAAAAGGCGGCATCGACGACAAAGGTCGCGCCGTGCAGGCCCTGTGCCGGTCCGAAGACAGGCGATGGCAGGGAATGTGCGATCATGATGTGATCACGAACTTCAACAGCGAACATAACACTTCCATTTCTTGGGGTGATGCGGGGCAAACCCCGCGTTTATCCGATGGGTCAACCGGCTCATGAGGTGATCCGTTCCAGAACGCCGGCGAAAATGCGGGCGGTATGATCCCAGTCGGTCAGGGCCTTCGCGCGCTGCCGCGCGGCGGCGGCATACCGCTCCGACGAGCCGGGGTCCGTCAGCAGGCGTTCGATTGCCCCGGCCAGCGCGTCGGGATCATCCGGCGCCACCAGCACTGCGGCCTCTCCGACCGTCTCGGGCACCGCGCCCACCCGGCACGACACCACGGGCAAACCGTGCAGCATCGCCTCGCTCAGGACCATGCCATAGCCTTCATACCGCGTGGCCAGCGCAAACAGGCTGGCGCGGGCATAGGCGTCCTTCAAGGCCTCCGCGCCGATCTCTCCGGCAAAACTCACGCGGTCCTGCAACCCCAGCTTGGCGACCTGCACCTCCAGCGCTCCTGCGATGGATGCGTCATGCGCCTTGCCCACGATCTCGGCCTGCCAGTCCAGCCCGGTCAGCCGGCCCAGCGCCTTCAGCAACACGTCATGCCCCTTGCGCCGCGCCAACAGTCCCACCGACAGGATCAGCGGCGGATGCGCCTTCTTTGCGGCGGGCCGCGTCCCGTCCGCGGTCCGCTCGAAGCCCGGATGCGCGACCGTGACCTTGTCACGCGCGACGCCAAGATCCCGCACAACGGTCGCCGCGATATGCTCACTCGGCACGATGACATGCGCCACCCGGCCCAGCACTGCGGCCTCGTTGCGCAACAGCGCCCGCGCGTGCCCGGCCTCCAGCCCGCTTTCCAAACCCAGCGGATGGTGCACCATGCCCACCACCGGCGCCTCGACCCGGTCCATTCGCGCGGGGTCCATCGCCCCCAGCGCCAGCCCGTCCACGATGATCGGCCGCCCGCGCGGCACAGCCGCCAGCGCATCGAACGTGGCCTGCATGTCCGCGTCCGACGGCGCGGGGAAACTGTCCGGCAATGCCAAATGCGCCGTCTCGTGCCCCAGCGCGTTCAGGCGGTCCAGCACCGTCGCGTCATAGACGTACCCGCCGGTGCGCTGGTCCTTGTCTCCGGGAATGGCAAACACCGCGCGGCTCATGACGGGCCCGCTCCTTCCGGCGCCGCGTGCACGGTCCCCGGCACCCACAGGAACGCAAGGCCCGGCAGGGCCGACACCAGCATTATCGCGCCATAGCAAATCCCCATCGCCACGCCCGCATTCGCGTCCAGCCCGATGACCGGAAAAAGCGCCGCCGCGGCCCCCTCGCGCCAGCCCCAGCCAGCGACCGACAGCGGCACCAGCATCGCGCAGAACACCAGCGGCAGCACCGTCAACAGGCCTTCCGGCGGAATGACCGACCCGGTCGCCCGCGCCGCCGCATAAAGCCCGCCGATCAGCAACACTGCCCCCAAAAGCGCGTGCATCAAGATTGGCCCGTGCCCGATCAGCCGCCACACCAGCCCGGGAAAGGACCGCGTCGCCTCGAACCGGCGCGTCACCCACACGACCACCGCACCCAGAACCGGTAGGGCCGCCAGCAGCGCCCACACCCCGCCGGGCCAGGCGATTCCGCCCGGCACCAACACCGCCCCGATCAGCCCCAGCGCCAACAGCGCGAACATCGCCACCTGCCCCATCAGCCGCTCTGCCGCCACCGATTGCCCGGCCCGCGCAAGGTCGGCCTGCCGCCGCACCCGTACCGCGCGGCCCACATCGCCCAGCACGCCACCCGGCAGGACCGAATTGATCAGCTGTGCCAAGTAATATTCCCGCACCGCCGCGCCGAACCCGATCGGTATCTCCAGCGCCTGCGCCGTCAATTGCCAGCGCCGCGCCATCGACAGCGTGGCCAGCGTCAGCGCCACAAGGCTCACCGCCAGCCAAGGCCAGTCGGCCCGCGCCAGCCGGGCGCCCACTTCGGCGGTGTCGGTCCACCACAACATTGCCGCCATCAGCGCCGCCGAGGCCAAAAGCTTGATCGCCCACACCTTCATGGCGCAACCTCCGCCACCTGCTCGACCGACGAGAACGCGCGGATGAACGCGTTGCGGAACCCGTCCATGCGCTGCGCCTCAAGCTCGGGTGCCGGGATCATACCCCCGGTCCAGCCCCAGCCGTCGATCAACGACAGCACGCCGGGCGGCGCGATCATATGCACCGGCACATCGCGGTTGTCGCTGCCCGCTATGAGACCCGCCGCCTGGTGGTCACCCGCCACGATCACCAGCGGCGCATCCTCGCCCAGCCGCGCCACGTGGGAAAAAACTGCGTTCAGGGAATAGTCCACCGACCGGCGATAGGCGTCACGCACCGCATCCCGGTCCTTCCAGAGGTCGCGGGGCGTCGGGCCGCGGGCGGCCATCTCGTTGAATTCCGTCCCGTTTCCGATCTCGTCCCATGGCAGCATCTCGGGCACCGGCGTCCACGGCGCGTGCGACGAGATCAGAGCGACCTGGATGAAATCCGGGCGGGGATCGTCGGGCAAAAGGGCGTCATAGGCGGCCAGCGTGAACTGGTCGGGCATCGTGACCCAGTTGAACGGCTCGCCCGCGTAGGGAATGTCCTTGGCCTCGAACACATGCTCGAATCCCATCGCCGCGCTTTCCGGCCAGGCCATCGTGATCGCCGGCATCACAGCCGCCGTGCGATAGCCCGCCTCGGCGGCCAGGTGGAACAGCCATTTCTGCCCGCTTGCGATCATCGCCCTGTAGCGCGCATTGTCCGCAGTCCAAAGCCCGCTGCCCAGCGCCCCATGCGCCAGCCAGCTTTGCCCGCCCGCCGTGGGCGAGGTCAGCCACCCGCTTTTCATCTCAAGCCCCGCCCCGGCGATCTGCCGTTCGGCGCGGCGCAGAGTGTCCAGATGCGTCGGGGCATATTCCGGGTTGTCGATGCTGGCGCGGCCATAACTTTCGATCCATATGAGAAGGATGTCGCGCCCCTCCAGACGGTCGAACGCGCCGACAATATCGCGCATCGGATCGACCTGCGCCGCCTGCCGGAACCGCTCGAGATCCGCCACCGTCTCGCGGACGTCGCCAATCCGGGCCACGGCCACGCGGGTGGTCCGGGCCGATCCCGGCGGGCTTTTCTCGAACGTCCAATAGCCCAGGTGGTGCCCGGTATCCGCCACCGCCCAGCCGCCCGTGGCCAATGCCGCCGCCAGCGCCACGACCCGCGCCGGTCCGGGCAACGCCACGCGCTCCCACGCCTTCAGCCCGCCGCGCAACAGCATGTACAGGAACCCGGTCGCCACGACGCAGCTCGCTACCACGAAATAAGCGCTCGCCGCTCCCACGCTGTCACTCAGCAGTCCGACCCCCGCCTCGACCAGGAACAGGTCCGACACCGGGTTGAAGGCCCGGTTGTAGGCCGCGAAACTCGCCAGGTCCGCCAGCTTCAGCAGTGTGACCGCCACCAGAACCAGCGCCAGAACCGACGCCACGCCGCGGGTCCGCCCCAGCGCCAGCATCGCGAACAGCAGCACCGACAACTCGATCGGCCAATAGACCAGCCCGTTGTAATTCATCTGCCCCGGATGGTTGGGCAGCGCCAGCACGGCGAGCATCACGCCCGCCGAAGCGAACAGGGTCACGGTTCGGATCATCGACTGTGCCGCACCAGCCATGCCGTGTCGACGCCGAACGACAGCACCAGCAGCGCCGATGCCAGTCCCGCGACCCATGGCGCAAGCGCCACCGGGAAGAGCGGGCAGGCCAATGCGATCAGCGTGCCGATCTGCACGACGCAAATCGTCTTGCGGCGCATCGACTCGGGCAACTCCCGGCGCAGCGCGGGCCACATCAGTCCGGCCAGTACGAACGCATAACGCATGAACCCCAGCACCAGGATCTCCGCCCCCGTCCTGCCCGTCAGCAGCAGCCACATTGCAAGCACCGCGCCCAGCGCCGCGTCCACTTCCATGTCGAACCGCGCCCCGAAGTCGGATTTCAGCTGCGACCGCCGCGCCAGCCAGCCGTCCACCCCGTCCAGCGACAGAATGGTCAATCCGACCCAGAACACCAGCCACGGCGACACGGCCCCGGCATCGAACAACGCCCCGGCCAACAACGACAGCAGCGCGGCACGCCCCAGCGTGACGGTGTTGCACAGGCCGAACACCGCGTGCGGATAGCTGCGCCAAACCCCCGGCACCACCAGCGCCACGGAGAGCCCGAACATCGCCATCGCCCAGCCCGGTGACGGCAGCACCGCTGCGCCGAACGCAGCCAGCGCAAGCGCAAGCACTGCCGCGATTACAACGACCTCCGCCATCGGCGGTCGCGCCGACGGCATCGCGGTTCGTTTCTGCTGGGTTATGTCGACCATTTAGTATCCTTGCGCGTTCCGCACTAGATAGAACGCACGGAACCGGCGACCAGATCACAAATCGTTCAACGCCGGAGGTTTAGCCCTGCCGCGGCAGACGCACGTCACCGCGTACCGGCAGGTGATCGGACGCCGCACGTACCGGGCCCGTGTCGACCACCTCGATATCCGACAGCGCCCCCGCCCTGTCCGTCAGGATCCGGTCCAGCGGCAACAATGGCCGGGTCGAGGGAAAGCTGCGCCGCGCCGGACCATGAAAGCGCCGCCCCAGAAGCCGCGCGTTGAACATCAGCCCGCCCCAGGGCCGCCATTCGTTGAAATCGCCCAGCAGGATCGTCTGCATCTCGGGCCTGCGGCGCAGGTATTGGCCGATTATGCGCATCTGCACCACCCGCAACGGCTGCGACAGCGACAGGTGCATCGACATGATCCGCACCGGCACCGCTTCCGCGCGCGCCTCAACCACCACCGCGCCGCGATGACAATGCCCCGGCAGGTCGATGACGTCGCGAAACCCGACCTCCAGACGGGGGTTCAGGAACAGGATCGTCCCGAGGAACCCGTCGCTCTGCGCGCCCCAGCGCAGTTCGGGCCGCTCATGCTGCCAGATCAGACCGGTATCGGCTGAAATTCCCGCCACATCCAGGATACGCCCGTGCGGGCGGCACTCCGCGTCCGCCTCCTGCAACGCGAGCACATCCAGCCCCCCGGGCGCCAGCGCCGACGCGATGGCCGCACGCACCCGGCCGGGATCGACACGCCCATCGGTGCCCTTCGCACGGTGCACATTCCAGCTGGCACAGCGCAGGCGCGGGCCGCTCATCGGTATTTCCATCTTGCTGGGCTCACCTGTTGCGTTACCTTTGCGTGATAGCCTTTCATATTCTTTCAATGACAGGAGACCTCATGCGACTTCAATTCCCGACTTGCGCTTTGGCCGCGATCACGCTCGCCGCCGTTCCGGTCACCGCCCAAGCGGAAATGGCCCGGTACGAGCTCGATGCCAGCCACACTACCGTCTTTTTCACCGTCGACCATGTCGGCTATGCCAAAACCCTGGGCATCTTTCCCGGCGTCGAGGGCAGCTTCGACTACGACAGCGAAACCCGGGAACTGGGCGAGGTCAGCGTCACCATCGCCTCCACCAGTGTCGACACCTTTCACGAAGGCCGTAATGAGCATGTCCGCAAGGCGGATTTCCTCGACGTCTCCAACCACCCCGAGATCACCTTCACCGCAAATGGCGGCACCGCCACCTCCGACACCGAAGGCACCGTCGAGGGCGAATTGACGATCCTGGGCGAAACCCGCCCGGTGACGTTGAATGTCACGCTCAACAAGGCCGCCGAGTATCCGTTCGGCCACGAGCGTTTCGTATTGGGCCTGTCGATGCAGACCAGCATCCAGCGCAGCGAATTCGGCATGACCTACGGGGTCGAGAACGGGTTGGTGGGCGATACGGTCGACATAATGATCGAGACCGAAGCGATGCGGATGGACTGACCCGGCGGGCGGACCAAAGGCCGCGAGCGCGAAATTTCGTTATCTGACATGGCGTTGCCACCCGCTCCTGATGCGGGCGGCGTCAGGCCGAGGCGGCGAATTGAGCTGTTTCGTCCATCATCTCGGGATACCAGCGTTCCAGCACCGGCGCGAAAGCCTCGCGGATACGGCCCACCTGCGCCGGCGTCAAATCGTCCTTCCACCCGCCGGCCTTGCCCTTGGCGAAGAAGCTTTTCATGCCCTCGGGCCGCTCCGTGAAACCGTGCTTTTCTTCCTGTTTCTTCATCGCCTCGAAACTGGTGGCCTTGATCGCCTTGGCCAACTTCGGCCGGTCCGGCTTGACGCTCAGGAAATCCAGCAGCCGCTCCATGCTCTTGGCAGGCTTGTCCAGCAGGTCTTCGTACCGGATCAAATGCCGCGGCATTCCCGGCACCGTGGCCCACCGGTTTACGTGATCGTCCCAGCGCCCCAGCGCATCCAGAATGCCGCTTTCGGTGCCCATCACGTTGTCCGGGTCGCACATCTTGGCAATCGCCTCGTCCAGCGAAACGGAGGTATGCCGGGCAAAGGACGGCGCCACGTCGAACGGATTGCGCATGATGTAAAGCGCTCCCGCCGTGACCTCTGGCGGAATCAGGTCCACCGGGCCCACCCGGATCGGCGTGCAATGGGTCTTGACGAAATGCTTGCCCGGCTTGGCCCCCGCGATCATGTGCAGCGCCTTGGTGCGCACCTTCAGCCAATCGTCCACGCTCTTGCCTCGGAACGGCGCTCCGTTGGCGGCGTCAAAGAAATCCTGCCGAATATCGGCAGTGGTGAACTGGCGCAAGTTATTGATATCAGGCGCCATTCCCGGCGGCATGAAATAATGCGCCAAAAGGCTGCGCAGCCACGTATTGCCCGATTTCGGAAACGAGGCCAGCCAGATGATCCGTCTCAGGTCAGACACTGTAATACCCGTATTTCTTCATCATCCGCTTATGGTCCCGCCGGACCTTCGCGACCAAAGCGGGATCCAGGTCATCTTTCCACTGCCCTGCCTGACCCTTGGCAAAAAACCGTTCGGAATGAGGCGACTTTTCCTGGAATCCCGATTTGTCTTCCTGCTTTTTCAGCTCATCAAAACTGGCAAAGCGGATCGCCCGGTCCAGCCTCTCGGGCACAATCGGCACCCCCATGAACTCCAGCGTCTTGGCGAAATGCGTCTGCGGGTCGTCCAGCAGGTCCTCGTAGCGCAGTGCCAATACCGGAAAGGCCCCGCCCTGGGTCCAATCCTTGACGTGATCGCTCCAATTGCCCAGGAACTGCCAGGTGGTTGTCGCATCGGCCTGGTTGGCACTGTCCGCTCGACCAATGAACTCAACGGTTTGCTCATGTGTCATGCCGTAATGGCGCGCGTAGGACAAAACCATATCCAAAGGATTGCGCAGAATGTAGATCGCCTGCCTGGTATAGCGCGCCGGGATAAGCTCAACACCAAACGCCTGGTTCCGACAGTTGTGCGTTTTGACGAAATTCACATCCGCATTATTCGCCACGATCCCCTGGAGGACCCGATCACGCACGCGCAGCGTTGCTTCGGGATCGGTAATGTCAATCTTTCGGCCTGCCGCCGCCATGTATCGATTCGGCTTGGAATCCCCAAATCCAAAACGCTGGATCTGGTTGATTTCCAACGGTTTCTTCGCATCGGAAAGATAGTTGGCCAGGAAAATCCGCATCCACGTATTTCCGGATTTCGGGTAAGAGGCCAGCCAGACAATACTTCGTTTCATGTCCATCCTTCGAGGCACATCAAAAAGGGAACGGTTTCCCGTTCCCTAAAAGAAAACGGCGGGAGAGTACACTCCCCCGCCGTTCAAAGTCGTTCAAGCTAAGCTTAGAAGCTCAGGTTGATCGCGGTGCCGATCGCGGTACCGTCGATGTCGCCACCAACTGCGTCTTGGGTTTGACCCTGAAGCAGGTAGGTGGTCCAGCTGACGCCCGGTCCCAGGTCCCGGTTGGCGGCGAGTTTGTAGTACTCGTATTCGCCGTCGGGATTGCCTGCGCCGTTGTCGACTTCACCGATGTAGGCTTCGAGGCCAAAGGTCCAGGGACCAGCGGCATCGTATGCCACACCAACGCTGTAACCTTCTTGGTCACCAACGCCGCCTGCAATACCGTTGTCGTTTTCAGCGTAGGATGCACCGAAGGTGAAGCCGCTGAAGCCGACTTGGAAGCCGACACCCCAGGTTTCGGGATCCGAAACGCCTGCAATGTTGCTGTCGCCGGTACCCCAACGGGCGGCCACAGTGATGTCGGTGGTGCCGAAGGACTGGCTGTAGTTCACACCAAGGTCGAAGATGTCGGTAACGGCAGTACCACCAGCAGCGCGGTTAGCGAGGATGCCCGCAACGTTGCCGGTTGTGCCCGGAGCGTACGAAATACCTGCAGTGAAGCCGCTGAAGCTCGGCGTGTAGTAGGTGATCCGTGCGATGTCGTTGTTGCCTGCAACCTCAGTGTAGGAGGACAGAGCAGCCTGACGGAACGCGCCGGGTGCGCCGGCACCGGTCACGAACGGGATGAAGGCCGAAGCGGACGGCGAGTTGATCGCCATGGAGCCGACTTGCGGTGCGCCAACCATCATCTTGTAACCGGCCGAGTTTTCGTAACCGGCGTCGATGCGGCCAAACGTGTCGCTCGAGATCGACATGTACGATTCGTCGATTTGTGCGTTGCCCGAGTTCAGGGCTTCGAGCTGGACGTTCACGCCGAAGGTCATGCCGTTGTCCAGCGTGATGTTCGGGGTGAAGATGATTTCAGCGTTCGTGAACATCTGAACGCCGTCGAGGTCAATACCAGCACCAAGGCCGCTGACTTCAGTGTAAGCCACGTGCTGTTGGAAGAAACCACCCCAATCCAGGTTCCAGTCCTGGGCCGAGGCAGGGGCAGCAGCGACGCCGAGGGCGATTGCGCTGGTGCAGAGAAGTTGCTTTTTCAAGGTTATCCCTCCTTAAAGCAGGAAAGTTACAAGTTCCACCGCCCCCGATCCAGGACACGGCTTGGGAGGATGAATGCTGTAAATGCCCCCTCACTGTCAACGAACCGCCCCCCTTGCGCCGTGTTGTTGGACGCTCTGTGACGTATTTCACACACAGACCTCCCACGGGCCGGGGCAATCGCGCTGAAAAACGGAAAATCCCCCGGTTTTTAAGGGGTTTCCTACAACCGCAGGCTGCGGTTTGCAGCGGGCGCACGGGCCCTGCCAGCACCTTCAGGCGACTCGCGTCGCGACGCGCAATGCGAGTCGTCGCGGGCCCGCGACATTTCCGTCACACTATTTTCAGGCAACCGGCCGTCCCATCCCCCGGCTGGCCCTGAGGGGGCGCGACGGTGACTAACGCCGCGCCATATCCCGACGGCACGTCCGGCACGACGCGCGGCTCCCGCGTTTGGATCGGCGGCTGCCCCGTCAGAGCCCGCGCTCCTCCAGCACCTTGCGCGCGTGACGGAAGCATTCCAGCCCCTGCGGTACCCCGCAGTAAATCGCCACGACGTGCACGATCGCCCGAATCTCTTCTTTCGTGACGCCGTTGTTCAGCGCGCCGCGGCAATGGATCTCGAACTCGTTCATCTTGCCCAGCGCCCCGATCATGCTCAGGTTCATCATGCTGCGCGTCTTGGCGTCGATCACCTCGTCGCCCCAGCCGAATCCCCAGCACCAGGCCGTCATCGCTTCCTGGAACGGGCGGGTGAACTCATCCGCCGCCGCCAGGTTCTTTTCCACGTATTGGGCCCCCAGCGTGGCCTTGCGCTGCTCCAGCCCTTTCAGGAACAGGTCTTCGTCGAACAGGCTCATGAGTTTTCCTCTCTATTAGATGTCGATCGGGCGCAGGGCATAAAGGTCCTCCGCCGCGGTCCTGATCTTGTCATGGTCGTATAGCCGGGCGCGCCATTCTTCGGGAATGCCGCCATATCCGTAAATACGCCCGGCCAGCTGCCCCACCACGGCGCCCACCGTGTCAGCATCCCCGCCCAGGTTCACCCCGGCCAGAATCACGTCGCGAAACGTGTCGCCCTGCGTCAGCGCCCAGAAGGCCGCGTGCAACGTGTGCACCACGTAACCGCTGGCCTCCTCCGGCGGCGCCTCGGGGCGCGGCAAAAGCCCGACATCCCCGGTCACAAGGAACTCCGCCATATTCGCCGCCGCCCGCTGGCAAAGGGGGCTGGCATGGGTCAGCCGGCTTTGCAGCTGCGCCACCGCCATGGCGCTTTCCTTTGATGCGCCATAGGCGATCACAACCGGCGCCAGCCGCATGAGTCCGCCATTGCCGCTATATTCATCCTCAACCGGCCCGGCATAGGGGTTGCCGGTCTGCTGAAACCGGGTCAGCGCGGCGTCGGTCTGGTTGCCGATATCGAAACACACCCGCGTCGACGACAGGTACCCGTTGTCGCGCCAGTTCACGAAGCGCCTCATCGCATCCTCGGCGTCCCAGCCATTGGCCGAGCGCAACATCTGCGCCAGGCACATCGCCATCGAGGTGTCGTCGGTCCACTTGCCGGGCGCCAGGTTGAACGGCCCGCCGCCCACCATGTCCGAGATCGGCTCGAAACTTCCGCGCGCGCGGAACTCCAGCGTGGTGCCCACCGCGTCGCCCACGGCCAGCCCCACCAGCATCCCGATGGCCTCGTCTTCGCTAAAGGGTTTCTGCATCATATTTCGGGAACCTCGTCATCGAACCGGCCAATCCTGGCGCGGCGCAAGGCACCCGCCTCTTCATCCGGGTCCTTGGAATCCAGCGCATCCAGTCTCAGGCCCGCGTGGGTATAAATGGGCCGTCCCGCCGCCGCCAGGCCCCGCAACCGCGCGGCCATCGCCCGCTTGCGGTGCACCTGGTGCGGCTGAAACCCGTCAAAGTCGCGCGGCGCATGATCCGCGCCGCGCACCAGGTCTCCGGCCGCGACGGCGGCATCGAACAGCGCCTGGCCCTCGGGCGAACGCAGGATCACGCCATTGAATCCGGCGTCTTCTCCCTCGGGCTCGGCACCGGGCCAGATATCGGCGGCCGCCACGTCCGCCGCCTCCCCGATCGCGTCGGGGCACAGCTTGCAGCGGCTCTGGATGCGCCAGCCCGCCTCGTCCGCCCACATCTCATTATAGGTCTTCTCGAAATGCCGTCCGTCCCGCGTCTCGATCCGGGTCGGCCCCGGGTTGCCATGCCCGCGATAGCGAAAAAGCGTCAGGTCATCCTCCGCCACGCCCAACTCGTCCAGCACCGCCTGCGACTTGCCCAGGTCCGACGCCCCGCCGCAGACCATGACAAGGACGGCCACCAGCAAGCTGTCCAGCCGCGCATCCGCCTTGGCCCGGGCCCGCACAGCCCCCGCATCGCAGGGCTTGGCGATAATGGCAAAGGGCTCTCCCCGCGCCAGCGCCGCCTCCAGCCCTGCCAGCGTATCTGTCGGGCCATAGCGCGACCCGGCGCGTGCCGCGACCTGCTCGGGCGTCTCGGACATCACCCAGCGCGACCGCATCGGCCGCTCCGGGTCCGCGGCGCAATGCAGGACAAACGCGGCCTTGCCCGTGCGTAAAAGGTGCACGCCCAGCGCCGTCAGCACCCCGCCAGTCGCCGCGCGAAACCGGATGTCCGGGTCCCCGGCCCATGCCTCGCCCATATGCGTATAGCTGCCCCAGACCGGATCTGCCCGGTCACCTCGCGCCTGCGCCTCGGCAACCACGCCGGGACAGGCGGCCAGGATTTCCGCGTCGGCGTCCGGATCCTCGGCGGACACCGGCGCAGGCCGCAAGCGTCCGTGCCGGTTCATAACCATGACCCATCGCGTCGTGGCGAGCGCTTCACACAGACCGCAGCCGATGCACAGGCCGGACTCCACGACCTCGCTCACGCTCTTTGCCTGTCGTGCATCCGTCATCCCGTCTTCCTTTCGCTCGGGGCGTATCATATTGGTGACGGGGCCTGCCGCCACGCGCAAGCCCCCGTGTCCGGCTTCCAGTACAAGGGACGCTCCATGACCATGACCTGCACGGCAACCGTGCTCATCGACGACGCCCGTACCCGTGTCACCCGGTTCGACTTCGCCCCGGATCAGCAGACCGGCTGGCACATCCATGACCACGACTATGTCATCACCGCGATCACCGACTGCCACATGCGCCTTGAGGAGCCCGATGGACAGACGCGCGAGGTGACCGTGCCCGCCGGGACCGCCTATGCCCGCGCACAGGGCGTGGAACACAACGTCATCAACGCCGGCCCCGCCCTGATGAGCTTTGTCGAGGTGGAGCTCAAATGATTATGCAGCGCGCGGGCGCCCGATTCTACGCAAGGCGATGGAATCCGACAAAACTTGACCCAAACACGACACCCGTCGGAGCGTCCGCCGTGCTCCGCTGTCCAGAGCCTTTGCTGCAACCCCGCGACAATTCGGCAGAATTTATTTCTTAGTGGGAATTTTTTATTCACTGAGTTAATTTATTATTGGCAAACAGCCTAACAATTAAGCATTCTGCCCTTATCCGGGCAGTCTCAAGGAAAGCTCCACCCGGACACCGGCCCCGCGCAAGAGCGGCCGGCAAATGAAAATAGGTGCACCCGGTCGGCGCCATCCTCCTGTCGCCTTACGGGTCGCACCACACTGGGAGGACAGTAAATTGGATACCGATATCGGTGCACTGACGGTGATCTTCACCGAGTTCTATTATTGGGTGACCGTGCCACTCATGTTCCTGATCCACGTGGGCTTCTGCATGTACGAGGTCGGCGCCAGCCGCCACAAGAACCACATGCATACCGTTATGAAGAACACCATGCTCATGCCGCTGGTGACCATCACCTTCTTCTTCTTCGGATGGTGGATCTACTTCGCCTTCCCCAACGGTCCCGGCATCACCGGCGGCATCACGCAATCCGACAATGCCGTGCCATGGTCCGAACTGATGGGCACCCATCTGGGCGGCCCCGGACCGGCGCTCGAAAGCGCGCAGGGCTACGGCGCCGAACTGGGCAACGGCTTCTGGAACCGCCTGAACGGTGTGTTCTGGGCGGCCTTCCTGCTGTTCAGCTGGACCGCGGCCTCGATCGTATCGGGCGCCACAATCGAACGCATCCGGCCCACCGCCTTCTGGATTTTGGCCGTGGTCATCGGCTCGGGCACATGGATCATCGACGCGGCCTGGGGCTGGCACCCCGACGGCTGGATGGTCACCCAGCTGGGCTATCACGATGCCTATGCCTCGGGCGTGATCCACGCCATTGCGGGTGGCTTTGCCCTCGGCGTGATCGTCGTGCTGGGACCGCGGATCGGCAAGTTCTCTCCCGACGGAACACCGCGCAACATCAACCCGCACAACAAGTGGCTGGTGACGATCGGGCTCTTCCTGATCTATTGCGGCTTCTGGGGCTTCTACGTGGCCTGCAACGTGCCGATCATCGACCATGGCACGCTGGGCGGTGCCGAAGGCGTGGTGAACTTCACGGCCACGACGATCTATCTCACCCCCACAACCCTGTCGGCCATCGTGTTCAACTTCCTGATGTCGCTGTCGGGCGGCCTGCTGGCAGGCTACGTGGTGTCCAAGGGCGAGGC
The DNA here is from genome assembly GCF_028807495.1 of Roseovarius sp. SK2. Taxonomy (NCBI): domain Bacteria; kingdom Pseudomonadati; phylum Pseudomonadota; class Alphaproteobacteria; order Rhodobacterales; family Roseobacteraceae; genus Roseovarius; species Roseovarius sp. SK2. The sequence goes on along the minus strand of NZ_JARAMK010000016.1, from coordinate 4,301 downwards.
GTTCTGGACATACTCGGCGGGCCTTGCCGGCGTTATTACCGCTTCCGCGGGCAACGACCTCTACCACCCGATCCAGGCGATGCTGATCGGCGCCGTGGGGGCGGCCTGCGCGTACAAACTTCACTTCTGGGTCGAGCGCCGCTTCAAGATCGACGATCCGGTGGGCGCGGTGGCCGTGCACGGCTATGCGGGCTTCATCGGCCTGGTGATCTGCGGCTTCATGCTCTGGGGCCATCCGGCGACGGCGGCCTATCATGAAACCGTCGCGGTCATCACGCCCTGGGGTCAGTTCGCAGGTGCGATCATCATGTTCGGCGTGCTGGGCTTTCTGCCCGCTTTCATCGTGTCCAAGATCCTGATGGGCATGGGCATGTTGCGCGTCCCGCCCGCGGTCGAACTCGTCGGGCTCGACATGTCCGAGGAGATCGCCGAGGAAATGGACGCCATAGAGGTGTCCGAAGCCGACATCGCCGAGGCCAAGCGCCTTGGCCTGCTGACTTGAGGAGGGTCACGAAATGTCAACGACAGCTATAGAAACCTGGGCAGGCGCCGACCTGTCCCAGATCGGCCCGATCTATCCCATGGTCGGCACCGAGATGATACTCGTGATCGTCGGCCTCCTGTTCTGGTTGGCGTTCCACGTCCTGCAAGCCAGGATCGAACGCCGTGAACTCGACGCCGACGAGGCGGCGGCCCACAGTCAAGAACGCATAGCGCGGGTATTCGAGGACGAGGCGCGGGAGTAAGACCTCTTCCGCGCGCCTTGAACGCCGGTCTTCGGGCCGGCGTTCTTTGTTTCACGCCTCGGGGAATACCGGCCTTGCATCTGCCGCTATGGACACGCCTGCGGCCCTCTGCCACTGATCGCGCCATGACCGTCCAGACCCCCATGCCCGAAGACGTCCAGAACCGCTCGATCGGGCTTGCCGCGGCCCTGGGCCTGCTGGTGATCTGGTCGGGTTTCATCGTTTTTTCCCGCGCGGGCGTGCAGACGGCGCTAACCCCCGGCGACATCACCGCGCTGCGGTTCATGGTGACAGGGGTCCTGTTGGCGCCCTTCGCCTGGGCGTGGTGGCCCCGGCACCTCGGCCCGGTTCCAATCGTGCTGATCGTGCTCTGCGGGTCGGGGGCCCTTTACGCAATGCTGGTCTACATGGGCCTGCGCTACACGTCGGCGGCCTATGCCGGGGTTTTCACCAATGGGGCGCTGCCCTTCTTCACCGTGTTGCTGGTGACCGCCTTCACCGGCACCCTGCCCAACCGCCTGCAAATCGTCAGCCTGGTGATCGTGACCGTGGGCGCCGTGCTGGTCGCAGTCACAGGCCTGCGGTCCACCGGCGAGGGCGCGGCGCTCGGCATCGTGTTCTTCCTGACCGCCGCGGCGATCCAGTCGATCTATATCTTCGGCGTGCGCCGCTGGCGGCTCACCCCGCGACAGGCACTGGTGACGATCAACATTCCGAACGCCTTGGTCTTCCTGCCACTTTGGTATTTCTTCATGCCCTCGGGTTTGGCGCAGGCCGAGACCGGCACGATCCTCTTCCAGGCCGCCTACCAGGGGCTTGGCCCCGGCCTCCTGGCCATGGTGTGCTTTGCGCTGGCAGCCAATCACCTTGGCCCCACGCACACCGCGGGCTTTTCCGCTGCAGTTCCGGCCTCGGCGGCCCTGCTCGCCATTCCTGTCCTGTCGGAAATCCCCGGCCCGCTGGAATGGACCGGCATCGCGCTGGTGACCATCGGCCTCCTGATGCTGGTGCGCGCCCGCGACACCTGAGTCGCGCAGCGCAGCCCCACCGTGTCAGGGACAGCCGAACGGTACGAAGGTGCTCGCCATTCCCTCGTTCATCGTCATCTTCAGAAGCATCTCGGCCAATCGCCATTCCTCGTCGGTCATCGGACAGATTTCGGCCTTTGCGGTACAGCCTTCGTCGATGAAAACCTGGTTCTCGGTCAGGAACTCCATCCGCAGCCCCTCTGACCCTTGCAAGCTGATCGCATCACGCACCGACACTTCGTAAAGGCTGCACTTCCGGGCCGTCCATCCACCGTCTTCTTGGTCCGTGGCCGCCGCCGCTCCTGTGCCGGCCACACCGATCGCGGCGGCCATTACCGTGACCGCACGACCAAGGGGCATCCCTCTGCTTTTCATCGATATTCTGCCCTGCCCACTTTTGCGGAAAGGCTACGCCTCCGGATCGAGTGAGGCTACTAGCGTATAGCTTGTACGGCGGAATCCCGCCGACGCCCAGGGCAGGTGCCGGGTCCCTACCCACGCCGTGCCTGCCATGCCTCCACCCGGTCGACCCAGTGGCGATAAACCACATCCGCCGCCTTCAGGAAATGCGGCTTGTCGAACAGGTGCAGCATATGCCGCGGCAGGTGCGTTTTCGCATAGGCCGTCTCGGACCGCGCGTCGCCTACCGCCAGCCATCCCGCCTTGGCCCCCAGGTAAGGCGCCATCACCGTGCCCGACCCGCTGAAGCCCATGGCGAAACTGATGCCGTCGCGCGCTCCCACATGCGGCATCTGCGCGAAACTGAACCCGGTATAGCCGCTCCAGACATGGCTCAGTTTGGCCTCGGCCAGTTCCGGCCAGACCTCCACCATCGTCTGCCTCTGCCGCTCCGCCGCGACCGCCAGCGGCACGTCCCGCATCGCGGCTCGTCCGCCGAACAGGATTCGCTTGCCGTCCGGCGAAATGCGGAAGTAACTGTGCCGCGCCCGCGTCTCGACCATCATCCGCCGCCCCGGCGCCAGGTGCCCGATCAGGTTCTCCGGCAATTCCTCGGTGGCGATGATGAAACTGGGCAGCGGGAACACCCGCTTCACGTGCCAGCCGAAAGGCCGCGTGGTATAGCCATTGGTCGCCAACACCACCTTGTCGGCCCGGATGCGCCCCTTGGGCGTGCGCGCCACATGCCGGCTGCCGTCGCGCTCCATCGCCTCGACGCGGGCATGGCTGACCACCGGCACCCCGCGCCGCCGCACCGCCTCCAGCATTCCGCGATGATACTTCGCCGGATGCAGCGCGCCATGCTCGGGAAACAGGATACCGCCGTGATAAATCCCGGTGTCGATTTCGCGCCCCAGCCCCTCGCGCTCCAGTAGCTCGACCTTCACCCGGCTCTTGTCACGCACCTTTTCCGCCAGCCGCTTCTGCCCTTCGAAATGCGACGCCGTGTAGGCCAGCTGTACGCGCCCGGTCTGCTGAAAGTCACAGTCGATCTTCTCATGCTTGATGAACTCCCGCGCCCAGTCCAGCGCAGGGGCCGCCTCGGCCAAAAGCGCGTCCGCCACATCAGCTCCGAATGCTGCCGCCATCTTGTCCCAACTTAGCCGCGGATGCGCGCCCACCATCCCGCCATTGCGGCTCGATGCGCCTTCTCCCGGCACGCCCGCCTCGACCATCGCGACCCTGGCACCGCTGTCATGGGAGGCAATCGCCGCCGACAACCCGGTGTAGCCCGCACCGATCACCAGCACGTCGCAATGCTTCGGCAAAGCGTCCTGCGTGGCTTCCGGCGCCACCGCCTCCCACCACCACGGGCGGCCCGGTTCCGCCTCTCCTGTCCACTGGGTCATGATCACGCTCCTGTTGCCGCACACAGATTGCCCGCACGCGGCCTGCGGTCAAGCCTCGTTGCCGACAGCGCGCACCCCATTGCCGAACGCGCCCGAAACCTCGGCGCACGACCTTCAGAAGCAGCAGCCCCGCCATCGGAACCGTGGGACGCGACGGCCGCCCGGCCGTCAGGAACCCATCCTGGCGCTGGCCGCCACCTGCCTTGGCCTGAAACACGCGGTCTTCCGCCCCGCCGCGCCGCAGGGCGCGTGATTCACCCCTCTGTCCGCACTGTTCCGTAGCAGCCCTGACAACATGTCACAGGCCCCCTTTGCGCCCGTCCCGGCCGCTTTCTGCACACACCGGCATACATTCGCCGAGAGTCGCGGAATACTAGAGCGCGGGAATCACTGGGAAATTTTTGCATTGGTAAATAAATTTACTCATTGCCGGATGCGATGGGGAAAGTATTTACAAATAAAAGTCAATGATCCCAACGGCTAAGTGTAAAATTTTACTAAAGGTTTTATAACGCCGCCAATGCGCGAATTGATATATGCCTCGAAGTCGAGGACCATTCCGTGCGGAGGAGGAGACATATGACAAATCAACCGGAAACAGGTGCGTCCACGTACCCGCCCAGTGCCGATTTCGCGGCGAATGCCCATGTCGACGCGGCGAAGTACGACGAGATGTACGCCGCCTCGATCAAGGACCCCGAGGCCTTCTGGGGCGCGCA
>NZ_JARAMK010000015.1:0-72465 GCF_028807495.1 Roseovarius sp. SK2 | reverse complement strand
ACCGCTCCACTTCGCGCCGCAGTTCCAGCAACTGCAATTGCTTGGCTATGTTGATCTCGGACACCATGACCCCGCGTCGGGGCATCACCACCACCAGACCCTCAGCCGCCAGCCGCTGCAACGCCTCGCGCACAGGGGTGCGACCTATGCCCAGTTCCTCGACCAGTTGCGATTCAGACAGCACCTGCCCCGGCTCCAGGTCCAGCGCCACAATCCGTGTCTCGATCATCTCGTAGGCGCGGTCGGTCAGGGTCATGTCGTCGGCCTTGCGAGTTCGGGACGCCGCGCGCGCGGTACCTGTCTGTGCTTCGTTGACCATTTACTGCCCGTTTCTGGCCGTCCTATTACGGTCGGCGGATGGTATATCACCTATACCTTATAGATACGGTGGTTCCCGACTTGTCGCAAGACATCCCCGCCTCGCAAGACGCTCATGCTTTTTCTCTGCCATACATGCGGCTGCGAAGGCCTTGAGAGTTTTTGGAAGAGACAGCCGGACACTCGACCATCGGCCCATGCCCCACACGTTCCCACAGCTTCAGGCGCGCGCCGTCGATACAAGCTGCGAGCGCGTTGCCATGATCTGGCGGGCACTCGGGATCGGCGATGCCCTGCTAAACCAGTAAGGGCACGTCGATGCTGTCCAGAACAGGGCGATAGCCTGTTGGACTGCTTGTGCAGTTCATGCGCCAGACAATTTCTTAGCTCACGACACCACCTGACCCTAAAATATCTGAAGGCTGACAACCAGCAGAACGGTCGGCCACCTCACAGCAGGAACCGGACCAAAAGCCACGCGCCGACCGCATAGGGCAGCATCGCAAACAGGAACACCACGCCGTCGCGGGTCAGCATCGCCATCACCAGCAGGCAAACGCCCGTGGCCGCGATCGATCCCGAGAACGGAATGAACTCAAGAAACGGCATTGCCATCCCGCTCAGCAGGCAAATCCCCTGCGGCACCCAAAGCAGCGGGCGGTGAAACAGGAATGACAGGCGTTGGCCAGTATGGCGCTCGACCCACTCCATCATCGGTGTGATCCGCGCCATCGCATGGTCAAGCTTGTTGCCGTCTATGGTCTTACGCTTCAACCGGTCCGGCAGATAAAATTCCTTCATCCCCAGGATCAACTCGGCAGAGAAAAGCGCGATCAGCACGCCGCACACCATCGACACACCCGGTATCCCTGAAAGCGGCGTCGCCGCGATAAGCGCCGGCACGAAGATCAGGGGCAGCACCCCGGCCTGACCTGCGGCCTCCAGGATCCTGCCGACCGACACCTCGGGCTGGTCAGCCACCGAGCGAATTCGGGATATCACGTCGGTCAAAGGATGGAATGTCTGTGACTCGGCAGGGCGCTTCATGTCGCGCGCGTTCCCGACGGGTCTTGCCTGCTGACGAATCTGCCGACCGCACCACCGGGTCCGGGGCACGGTCCCGGTTCAGGAAGTCTCGCGTATTGTCTGTGATGCATCTTCGACCTTCTTGTATCGCAGATACAACGTCGATGCCTTGGATAGGTTCCCACGAATGGCTGCTGATCCGTCGTTTTCTGCCCAGCACCCCAGCCCGCGTGACGGCTTGTGCCCAGCGCTCAGAGTCTCCGATTGATCAAGACGCTCAACGCCAGACGAACCGGCAATCGTAAAGCACGCCGAACACGCCACGCTTGCATACCCGCACGCGCTCGCCATTGCGCTCGGGCTCTGGCTTCGGCTGGCTTTGCAGATATGCCTGGTACTCGGTCTCGCTTTGCTCGCGCAGGGCGGTGATTTGCAGGTCGTCGAGATATCCGCTGGCCGGAAAGCCCTGTTCCGTCTGCCACGCAGAGATAGCCGTGCGGGTGTTCGGGCCGAACACGCCGTCAGCCCCGCCCGGATCATGCGCGACCAGGCGCAACCGGTTCTGGATTTCTTGCCGTTCGCTGCGCGACAGCTCCAGCGCGGCCTCTTTCTCTTCGGTGGCGAGTGCCGAGGGGGCCACCCGCGCCGTCCCAAGGTCCTCCGGCTCCGTCGCAAGCGGTTCGGACGCCACGATGGTGATCTCGCCCACCGTCGTGGTCGAAAACGTGGCCTCATAGGTGGTTTCGGTCCCACTTACCGAATAGGGCGCGCACTCTTCCAGAGCCACGGCGGCATCCAGAAACAGCCGCCGCTGGACTGCCGACTGCGCCTCGTCGCCCACATGCCGGGGTATTCCCACCAGCAGCCCCGCGCTGTCCAGAACGAAGCTTATGGTAACGTCTTCGTCGCTCTGGGTCTCCGAAGTGGCTTGGAAGCAGGCGGCGATCTGCTCCCGAAGCGGCGGTGCCGCCTCGGGCATGTCGTTCCCCGGCGAGGCGTCGGTCTGGGCGGAGTCTGCCTGGGGCGTCACCGGCTCTGGCAATACATCTCTCGGCGGCACTTGGGCCGTTGGTTCACGGTCCTCGCCATCCGCCGCACCGGCGGCGGGGTCGGCGCGATCCGCATCGGAGCCTGTCACGCCGCTCCCGTCACTCCCTTGCCCGTCCACCACCGGCTCATCCAGCGGCGTGGTGGTCGTCGCTGGCGGCTCCGGCAGCGGCTCGGTGCCTTGCGTCTGTCCCATCGCGCTGCCTGCCGAAAACAGCAGCACCGCGCAGACCGAAATCATGGCCCGGCCCCGACAATTCAATGTACCGCGTGCGCCTTTCACGACATCATCCTCCATGAAACCTTTCGCAGAATAAGGCGTGCGACCGACAAAAGGTCAAGGCGGGGCGCGAAAATCAGCCAACCCGGCGGCGGCACAGTGCCACCTGCCAATGACAACGCATCAGGCCCACCGCCTGCCGGACCTCGCCAGTTTCGGCATCACCCGTTGCAGCAGCCGCACAGCTGATCTATCAATGGGCCAACACGACGCCCCAAGCAGCACCATATGCGGGGGCCATGAATTCATCCGTCGGGGGGCCCAACAGGGCTGAGAGGTGCGCGCACCGACCCGTCGAACCTGATCCGGGCAATACCGGCGTAGGGAACGGGTAGAGTGTGCAACCAAGGCACAGGCTCATTCTTACGTTGGTACGCCCCAAGACATGGAGACGCACCAGTGAATCGGCTTTCGAAAATACACAGCCTTTCGGGGTCCGCATGACCGCGGTGACCGTCATAGGGGCCGGTGTCGCCGGTCTCTGCGTGGCCCGCACGCTTCTCGATCGCGGCGCCGAGGTGACGCTGGTGGATCGCCACGCCACGCCCGGCTCGCATGCCTGCTCATGGTGGGCCGGCGGCATGCTCGCCCCCAACTGTGAAGGCGAAAGCGCCGAGGAGCCGGTCGTGCGCCTTGGGGCCGAGGCCGCCGATTGGTGGGCCGCGCAGACAGATTGCGTCCAGCGGCGCGGCTCTCTCGTGGTCTCGCCCGGGCGCGACCGCGCCGACCTTGCGCGCTTTGCCCGCCTGACGACCGGCCACCGCCCCCTTACCGGCCCCCAGATCACCGAGCTGGAACCCGACCTCGGCACCCGCTTCCCCCGCGGGCTTCATTTCGAGAATGAGGCGCATCTTGCCCCCCGCGCGGCACTGGACGCGCTTCGCGACAGTCTGAGCGCCGACGGTGCCACCTTCCGGCAACAAGAAGCCGATCCCGACGCCCTTGCCACAAAGGGGCTGACGGTTGACTGCCGCGGCTTTGCCGCGCGCGACGCCCTGCGCGATCTGCGCGGCGTGAAGGGCGAGATGCTGATCCTCTCCTGCCCCGACGTGACCCTGTCGCGTCCGATCCGCGTACTGCACCCCCGCGTGCCGATCTACATCGTGCCGCGCGGCGACGGCATGTTCATGCTGGGTGCCACGATGGTCGAGGGCCGCGCCGGGCGCCACGTCACCGCCCGCGCCATGCTGGAACTGCTCAGCACGGCCTACGCGCTCAATCCGGCCTTCGGCGAGGCCGAAGTGGTCGAGATCGGCGTCGACAGCCGCCCGGCCTTTCCCGACAACCTGCCCCGCATCCGCCGCGACGGCAACCTGATCCGCGCCAACGGGCTTTACCGCCACGGCTTCCTGCTGGCGCCCGCCCTCGCGCGCATGGTCGCGGACCTGATCCTTCACGACAAAACACCGGAGGTTTCCGATGAGATTGCAGCTTAACGGCACATCCGTGGACGCCGAGGTCGCCACCTTGGCCGACCTTCTTACGGCCCGGGGCTACGGCGAGGCCAAGGTGGCGACAGCCGTCAACGGGACGTTCGTGCCCGCGCCTTTGCGCGCCGACCACGCGCTTGCCGAGGGTGACAGCATCGAAGTGCTGGCCCCCATGCAGGGCGGCTGAGCCATGCGCAACTTTTACGGCACCACGCTTGCCAACGGCTTCATGCTGGGCACCGCGCAATACCCCTCACCCGCCATCCTGGCCGAGGCGTTCCGGCGCAGCGGTGCCAGCGTCGCCACCGTGTCCCTGCGCCGCGAAAGCGGGCAGGACCGCGCGGGCCAGGATTTCTGGAACCTGATCCGCGATCTCGGCGTGCATATCCTGCCCAACACCGCTGGCTGCCACAGCGTCAAGGAAGCCGTGACCACCGCACACATGGCGCGCGAGGTGTTCGACACGCCCTGGATCAAGCTGGAGGTCATCGGCGAGGAAGACACCCTGCAACCCGATGTGTTCGGCTTGGTCGAGGCCGCGCGCATCCTGACCGAGGACGGCTTCCAGGTTTTTCCCTACACCACCGAGGATCTCGTCGTGGCGGACCGCCTGCTCGACGCCGGTTGCGAAGTGCTGATGCCCTGGGGCTCGCCCATCGGCTCGGGTCTGGGCCTGAACAACATCTTCGGCCTGCGCGCGCTGCGGGCGCATTTCCCCGACGTGCCGCTGGTGATCGACGCAGGTCTGGGTCTGCCCTCGCAGGCAACGACCGCGATGGAGCTGGGCTATGACGCCATCCTCCTCAACACCGCGGTGGCCAAGGCGGGCGACCCGTCGGCGATGGCCGAAGCCTTCGCGCTTGCCCTCAAGGCCGGGAAACTCGCCCAATCCGCCGACCCGATGGAGCCGCGCGACATGGCCGCCCCCTCGACCCCCGTGATCGGCAAGGCCTTCCTCGAATGATGCTCGACCCGTTCTATCCCATATTCGACAGCGCCGACTGGATCGAACGCCTCGTGCCTCTTGGCATCAAGCTGGTGCAACTGCGCGTAAAGGATGCCGCACCCGATACCCTGCGCGACCACATCCTGCGGTCCAAGGCGGTCTGCGACGCCCATGGCTGCACGCTCATCGTCAACGACCATTGGAGCGAGGCCATCGAAACCGGCTGCGCCTACATTCACCTCGGGCAGGAAGACCTTGATACCGCTGACATTTCCGCCATCCGCGAGGCCGGCCTGCGCCTTGGCATAAGCACCCATGACAAGACCGAGCTCAACCGTGCCCTGGCACTGAAACCCGACTATATCGCGCTCGGCCCGATCTATCCCACGATCCTGAAGCAGATGAAGTGGCACGAACAGGGCCTCGACCGTCTGACACAATGGCGCGGCCTGATCGGCGACCTGCCCCTGATCGCCATCGGCGGCATGTCCGTCGACCGCGCGCCCGGCGCCTTTGCCGCCGGCGCCGACGTTGTGGCGGCGGTCACCGATATCACCCTCAACGACAGCCCCGAGACGCGGGTGCGCGAATGGCTGGCGGCGACAAGATGAACCGCTACGCCCGCCAGACCTGCCTGCCCGGGATGGGTGAGGCCGGACAGGCCGCATTGGAGGCGGCGCATGTGCTGGTGGTCGGCGCTGGCGGGCTGGGCGCGCCTGTCCTGCAATACCTGGCCGGTGCCGGCGTGGGGAGGCTGACGCTGGTTGATGGCGATACGGTTTCGCTCACGAACCTGCACCGCCAGACGCTCTTTCGCGAGACTGATATCGACCGTCCCAAGGTCGAGGCAGCCGCCGGCACCCTGCGCCGCCTCAACACCGACTGTAACATCGACACCGTCTTCGCCCCGCTCGATCCGGTCAACGTGTCCGACCTTGTGGCGCAGGCGACACTTGTGCTGGATTGCGCCGACAGTTTCGCGGTCAGCTATATCCTGTCCGACACCTGCCTCGCCGCGGGCGTGCCGCTCATCAGCGCCTCGGTCTTGGGCGTATCGGGCTATGCGGGCGGGTTCTGCGGCACTGCGCCCTCGTTGCGCGCCATCTTCCCCGACCTGCCCGACCGTGCTGCCAGCTGTGCCACGGCGGGCGTCATGGGCCCGGTCGTCGGCATGATCGGTGCGGCGCAAGCGCAGATGGCTCTGGCCTGTCTGACCGGTCAAGTGCCCTCGCCCCTGGGCCAAGTCGTGACGGTCGACATGCAGACCTATCGGAGCAGCAGCTTTCGCTTCGATGCGGCGCCCGAGCCCGTTGCCGACCTGCGTTTCATCGCCGCCGACCAGATCACAGCAAGCGATCTCGTGGTCGAGTTGCGCCCCCCGGATGAATCGCCCGCGCCGGTCTGCCCCCACGCGCGGCGTATCGGACTCGAGGCGTTCAGAAACGGCCCCGGCCTCACCCCGCCCGTCGGCGTCCGGACCGTCTTTGCCTGCCGCTCCGGCCTGCGCGCCTGGCAAGCGGCGACCCATCTGCGACGCAACTGGACCGGCGAAATCGCCCTCGTCGCCGCCGGCGATACGCCCGGCACCTGAGCCAGGGAACAGGTGCGGCCTCCGCGACACTTAAACGCGAAAAGTTTAAGAAAAATCATCTTTCTCCGTGAACGCGACAAACTTTTGCCCGAATTGGTTATGAACAATCAGAACGCGAGCAGAAAACTGATCAGGAATGAGTGACAATGCGTATACTTGCGATAGATGACGAGCCGATTTTCTGCGATCTTCTCAGAGCACGGCTTGAACAGCTTGGATATCAAAACGTCGAAACCGCTTTCACCGGCCCCGAGGCGCTGGATATCGCGGCGGCCCGGACCAACCCGGTCGAATGCTTCATCGTCGACATTCGCATGATGCCGATGGATGGTATCGAACTGGTCCGTAGACTGCGCGCCATCCCGCATCATCAGGCAACGCCCATCGTGATGCTCTCGGCCCTGACCGACAAGGCGTCGATCGACGCCGCCTTCATGGCCGGCGCGAACGACTACATCACCAAGCCGCTCGAAATGGTCGAATTGAAGATCCGTCTCGAGATGGCCCGCAACATTCAAGCCGAACGCGCCCAGGCCCGCCTGCTCCACGAACACGTGCTCAAGCAGGAAGCCATCCTCTTCCCCTCCGCCGAATTCGGCGGCGAGATCATCCTCGACGACGTGCCCGGCGCCGTCAGCGTGATGTCGATGGAGAACTTTCTTCTCAAGCAAGGCAATATCCGCCTTCGCCAGTCCTCGGCGATCGGCTTCAGCCTGCAGCAGGCGGACCGCTATTTCCAGAAGATGGACCCCACCTATTACGCCGTTCTGATCGGCGACATGGCACAGGCCGTGTCGCGGGCGCTGTCGGCCTTTCCACACATGCTTACCTGCCCCGGCAACGGCGATATCGTGGCCCTGCTGGTCGACCGGGCGCATGTCGATATCGATCAGATCAAGGAGAACCTCGCGCACGAGCTCGAAGCTCTTCGCCTGCGCTTCTCGGCCATCGACATGACCCTGCCGCAGCTGGAAACCGGCGCACCCGTGCGCACCGGGCTGTTTCGGACTCACTGCCCGACCACCCTGATCGCGCGCGCGCGCGCTGCCGCGCGGGGGTCTGAAGGCACCCGTGCCGCGCACAACCTGCAGGCCATCGCATGACCGCGCCCGTCCGCCGCACCTTGCCGGAAAATGACGCGACCCGCTCCAAGATGGAACAGGCTCTTGCCGTGATGCGCCGCGATTTCTGCGCCGGGCTCGACGAGCGTATCTGCCGGATCGAGACGGCCCGACTGGCGTTTGCCTCGGCCAGCGATACGGCGCTCGACACCCTGAAATTCGAAGCGCACCGCATCTGCGGCGTCGCCGGAAGCCTTGGTCTGGACGAGGTCTCGACCCGCGCCCGCACTCTGGAAGAGCACGCTGGGTGGGCCGAGGGCCGGGCGCTCTCGCCGAAAGACCGGGCCGAACTTGACCGCCGGATCGAGGATTTCCTCGACCTGCTGGAAGATCACCTGACCGAAACCTGATGCACCCCGCGGCGCCCGGCGCCGCAGACTCCATAGTCAAGAATTAGCGCACAAAAGGGGTTTGAAGTGCCAAGCCATGCCGCAAGACTGAAGAAGGTTTTCAAACTCCGCGAATTTCCGATCGCGGTGGGCCTTACGATCATCGCGGTGCTGGTCTCGACCGCGCTCGTCGCCACCCAGGCCAATACCCGCTTTCTGGAGCTGGCCCGGCAGGCGGCCAAGGACGACGTGGGCAAGAACGCCGACGCCATCGCAGGCGCCTTGCAACGCGAGTTGACCAAGGTCGACGTGATCGCCCGTGCGATCCGCTACGCGATCGAACAAAAGCCCGACCTCACGCAGCAGGAGTATCAGGACCTGGTCGCACCTCTGATCGGGACGACCCCTGAGATCCTGCTCGTCGGACGATCCCGCGGTTACGTCATCGAGCAAGTTTACCCCATGGCCGGAAACGAAAAGGCGATTGGCCTCGACTATCGCTTGGTACCCACGCAGTTCATGGCCGTGCGCGACGCTCTGCGCACGGGCAAGGCATCTTTGGAAGGCCCGGTCAATCTCGTTCAAGGGGGCACAGCATTCATCCAGCGCACCCCGTACTACCCAAAGTCTCGCGAAGATATGTCCCGCATCGCGTCCGGTATCATCTCGGTCGTTGTCAACCGCGAGCAACTGATAACCCAGATATATCAAGATCACGGCATTGAGACCCATGACATCGCGATCCGCAGCCTGACCTCGGACCTTTCGCCAGGCAAAATGAAATACGGCGCGAAAGGCATCTTTGACGACAACCCAATCTTGCGCGAAGTGCCGACAGACAGCAGCATCTGGCAAATCGGTCTTGTGCCGTCTTTGGGCTGGCCCGAACAGCATCGGATGGAACACTATGTCTGGGTGCTGAGCTTACTGGGCAGCTCGGCCCTTGGAGCGATGTTCTTGGCGCTCTGGTCGATGTACCGCTCCAAACGCATCGCCGAAGGCCAGCTGCGCTCGGCCATCAACTCCATCGACGACGGTTTCGCGCTTTTCGACCAGCAAGACCGCCTGGTCTTCGCGAATGAAAAATACCTGTCTTACTATGACCTCTCGCGCAACGCGATATTCCCGGGCAACACCTTTGAGAACATTCTGCGCGAGGGGCTCAGGAACGGCCAGTACAAGGACGCCATCGGTCGCGAGGATGCGTGGCTGAAAGAACGGCTTGCCAAGCATTTCAACCCCACCGAACCGATCGAGCAGAAACTGGGCGATGGTCGCTGGCTCAAGGTGGCCGAAGCCCGTTCGCCGGATGGCAACACAGTGGGGTTCCGTGTGGACATTACCGAACTCAAGCAGTCGCGCGAACGCGCCGAGGCGGCCAACCGCGCCAAGAACAACTTCCTCAACATCATAAGCCACGAATTGCGCACGCCGCTTACCTCGGTCATCGGTTATGCCCGCTTCCTGGAAAACATCGAAATCCTGCCCGGCTTCAAGGCACTCAAACAGGCCCTGCGCACAGGCGCGGGCGAGGCCGAATGCAACCGCGCGCTCGACTTGCTGCGCAACGACGTGGCCGGTATGTCGGGCCGCATCACCAGCTCCAGCGATCACCTTCTTGGCCTGATCAACGACGTGCTCGACCGCGCCAAGCTCGAGGCCGAAACCGTCGACCTTCGCATTGAGCCGCTCGATCTCAAGGACATGGTCAAGTCCGTCACTTCGAATCTCGGGATCAAGGCCGCCGAAAAGGGCATTTCGCTGACCTCGGATGTCGCCCCCCTTCCCATCGCCGCCGACGCCAAGCGCCTGCGACAGTCCCTGATCAACGTCGTCGGCAACGCGATCAAGTTCACCGAAACCGGCGGGGTCCACCTGTCATCGGACAGTGACGATACCCATGTACGGATCACAGTGCGCGACACCGGCTGTGGGATACCCGCCGACCAGCTGGACCAAATCTTCGATCAGTTCGTGCAGGTCGACACCTCTGTCACCCGGCGCAACTCCGGCACCGGGTTGGGTTTGGCCATCACCCGCGAACTCGTGGAACTTCACGGTGGGTCCATCTCGGTCGAAAGCGAGTTGGGACACGGCAGCTCATTCATTATCACCCTTCCCATCAAATCTCAGAAACTGGAACTGGCCGCCTGACCCGTCAGGTCAGACCAGTTGTCCTGCCAATTGCCTAAAGTTTTCCTTTTTCCAGCCCAAACAAGACCACGTCCTCCATTCACTGTTTTACTGTCGGCATTCAGCACGGCACGAAAGGGCATCAATGCAACAAAATGCACACGCTCAAGAATGTAACGCCAAAGGATCCGGGCCCGCCGAGACCGGGATCGACAGTAACGGCCTGACCGATCTGCCGTTTCTCGAAAAGGTACTCGAGACCCTCCAGGACGGCGTCTACGTCTATGCCACTGACACGCTCCGCATAAGGTACATGAATGCCGCCGCCTGCGCCCGCCACGGCTGGACCCTGGACGAGGCTCGCGCGAAATGCATCAGCGACACCTCCGCGACATTCGACACCAAGTCCTTTTCACGTGCTGCCGCCCCCCTTCTGCTCGGTGAGCAGGATGCGATCACACTCGAACTCGTTCACCATACCGGCCCAATCGAAGTCTCCACGCGCCTTTTGCGCACCCCCGACGAGGGCGATTTCTTCGTCTCCGTCCTGCGCGACATCTCGACCCGCAAAAGCTCGCAGGCGGAAAAGGTGCAGACAGTCTCGACGGTCAGCCACGAATTGCGAACGCCGCTCACTTCGATCCACGGCGCGCTGCGCCTGCTGAAGGCCGGCGCGGTGTCCGAACTGGATTCCAACACCCAAAGCGTGATCGACATTGCTGCCCGCAACACCGACCGCCTTCTGTCGATCGTCAACGACATTCTCGATCTCGAGAAGATAAACAGCAACAAGATGGACTTTTCGAGCAGCGAGATGGACATCGTCGAATGCGTCAACGATACCGTCGAACTGATCGCCGGCGCGGCGCTTGAAAACGACGTCCAGCTCGATATCGAAAGCGATTTGCAGAACGCCGTGGTGATGGGCAACCCCGAGCGTATCGCCCAGATCGTCACCAATTTTGCTTCCAATGCGATCAAGTATTCGCCGAAAGGCGCCAGCGTGCGCATAGGCATTTCCGGGACCGAGGACGGCATCGTCATTTCCGTGACCGACCAGGGCCCCGGCATCTCGGAAGACCAGAACCGGATGTTGTTCAAGCCGTTTTCGCAAGCGCGCGCCGGCGACGGAACCAAGCGGCCCGGCACCGGCCTCGGTCTCGCCATCGTGTCGGCCATTGCCCAGCGCCTCGACTATACAGTCGCTTTCAAATCCGAGGTGGGCCAAGGCAGTACGTTCCAATTTCGTGTGCCCTCCCACCTTGTCCTCTGTACAGATTCGCGTGACACTGCAACTGTGGCGGCGAGTTAGACATGGCTCACGTAGTGACCTTTCCCAACGCCCCCAAAAGCGAGACAGGCGTGATGCGGCAACCTTTGCAAACGATCCTTCATGTCGATGACGACGACGATATTCGCGTGATCATAAAGATGGCGCTTGAAATTGTCGGGTCCTTTGACGTGCACCAGTTTGCAACCGGCCAGGACGCGGTCGAGGCCGCGGCCGGGGTCAATCCACAGATGCTCTTGCTGGATGTGATGATGCCCGACATGTCGGGCGAGGATGTCTGGCACGCGATTACCGCCACGCCGGGACTGGCGGACATACCCACCGTTTTCCTGACCGCGAAGGCCGAGGATTCCTTTTCAAAACAATTGCGTGAAAAAGGTGCCGTCGCCGTGATAACGAAGCCGGTGGACCCAATGATGCTCGGCACCCAGATCGAGCAAATCTGGCAAAGCATAGACCACGTCTGACACCCATTGTGGCCAGAGTGGTCAAATGACCTGTCGCGCCTCAGCCGTCACCAAGTTGCTTGAAGTCGCCTGAATCCAGCACCGGCGCGGCATCAAGTTCGTCCGCGTCCAGCATCGCCGCCACACGTTCAAGGCTCGACACGAGCATCGCCTGCTCCCAATCTTCCATGACCGAAAATTTGCGCACGAAGCGCTGTTGCAGGGGATCTGGCGCCTTGGCCAGCGTATCACGCCCCTTTGCGGTCAGGTGAATGTTGGTCTGACGCCGATCCCGTTGGGATTTTTCACGCAGCACCATGCCCTCGTTCACCAGCTTGTCCACCAGCGAGGTCACGGTCGCCTGTGTGACACGCATTCGCGATGATATCGCGGTCGCCGTTGCCTGTCCGGTCTCGCCTATGATCTGCAAAACCCGGAACTGCGCGGGGGTAACCCCGGCGGACTGCTTAACCTCGCGACCGAACAGATCGGTCGCGCGAAGAATGCGTCTGAGTGCGACTAAAGAGGTATCGATGCGGTCCATTCCTACCTTTAGCGTTTCGTTAGAATAGCTAAACATATACACTCTAAATTGGTTTGTGAAGCCCCCTTTAATTAGGGTTCTTAACCAGACAGTACTGAAATCACTGCTATAAGCAAAGCATTTCACCACTAAAAATAAGGGTTTTTTTGGAAAACTAGTAAGCCTAACAAAAAATATACTTAGTCACTTGAAGTACCACCACACCGATGCTACTTAGTAAGCCAAAGCAAATCGGAGATACAAACATGCCCCGCGACCTTGCAAAAGAAATCGTTCCGACCCTTCGCGAGCCTGAACCGACGGACGGCTCGGAAATCTGGGAGCTCGTGCGCGAATGCAAGCCGCTCGACGAGAACTCGATGTACTGCAACCTGATTCAGTGCGATCACTTTTCGGACACTTGCGTTCTGGCCGAAATCGAAGGCAAGCCCGTTGGCTGGGTCTCCGGTCACGTGATTCCGAGCGACCCCGAAACGCTGTTCATCTGGCAGGTCGCGGTATCTGAGGATGCGCGCGGCATGGGCCTTGGCTCACTGATGCTGAAAGAAGCACTGCAGCGCGAGGCGTGCGCGGACGTCAACAAGATCCAGACGACGATCACGTCGGACAACGACGCATCCTGGGCACTATTCCGGAAATTTGCCGAAGAGTGTGGAACCGATCTCGATGCTGAGGCGTATTATGAGAAAGACGAGCACTTCAACGGCCAAAGCAAGACGGAGAACCTCGTGACGATTCCGCTGGCTGAAGAGCTGGCAAAGGTGGCCTGAAACGGGGCCACCTCCCCAACTCCCCTCAAATTCTGACACTGAAAGAGAGGTCGTATGTCTACGAACACCTCCCATAAACCTGTATTTGAACGTCGTGAATCCGAGGCCCGCAGCTACTGCCGCGGGTTCGACACCGTATTCACCTCCGCATCCGGCGCCGAGATGACCGATGTTGACGGTCGCACTTATATCGACTTTCTGGCCGGCTGTTCTTCACTGAACTACGGCCACAACGACCCCGACATGAAGGCGGCCCTGCTCGAGCACATCTCGAATGACGGTATCGCCCACGGGCTCGACATGATGTCCGATACCAAGGCGCAGTTCCTTGAGACCTTCGAGAAACTGATCCTTGAGCCGCGTGGCATGGACCACAAGATCATGATGACAGGTCCGACCGGCACAAACGCCGTCGAGTCCGCGCTGAAACTCGCGCGCAAGGTCACCGGCCGCCGCGACATCATCGCCTTCACCAACGGCTTCCACGGCATGACCATGGGCGCATTGGCAGCGACCGGCAATGCCGGGAAACGTGGTGGCGCGGGGGGCGTGTCGCTTCCCGATGTGAACCGGATGCCCTACGAAGGCGCGTTCGGCGACGACGTCGACACGATCGCACAGATGGAAATGATGCTCGACAACCCGTCGTCAGGCATCGACGCCCCCGCGGCTTTCCTGGTTGAACTGGTTCAGGGCGAAGGCGGTCTCAACGCCGCCTCCAAGGAGTGGGTCGAACGTCTTGGCCGTCTCGCCAAGAAGCACGAAATTCTTTTGATCGTCGACGATATCCAGGCCGGCATCGGCCGCGCGGGAAGCTTCTTCAGCTTCGACGACATGGACGTGCAGCCCGACATGATCCCGCTGGCGAAATCGCTGTCCGGCTTCGGCCTGCCCTTCGCCGCGCTGCTGATCCGCCGCGAACTCGACATCTGGAAACCGGCCGAACACAACGGCACGTTCCGGGGCAACACGCATGCCTTCGTCACCGCCCGCGTCGCGCTCGAGAAGTTCTGGTCGGACGACACCTTCAAGAACGAGATCGCCGAAAAGGCCAAGATCCTCGAGACGCGCCTTCAACGCATCGCGGACATGGTGCCGGGCGCCAGGCTCAAGGGGCGCGGCATGATGCGCGGCGTGGATGTCGGCTCGGGCGAGCTGGCCGAGCAGATCTGCGGCGAAGCGTTCCGCAACGGTCTCATCATCGAGACCTCGGGCAGCTTCGACGAAGTCGTCAAGGTACTCGCGCCGCTGACCATTCCGGTCGAGCTGTTCGAAAAGGGCCTCGATATCCTGGAAAAAGCTGCCTCGACCTGCGTCGAAGGCCACAACATCGCTGCGGAGTAACCGAAATGATCGTCAGAGACTTCAACAAGATCACCGAGAACGAAAAAGACCGCGTCGTTTCGGACGCCAACTGGACAAGCGTGCGGATGCTGCTGGCCGATGACAACATGGGCTTTTCGTTCCACATCACCTTCCTCGAGGCCGGTTCGGAACATACGTTCGAATACAAGAACCACTTCGAGAGCGTCTATTGCATGCAAGGCACCGGCTCGATCACCGACATCGCCACCGGCGAAACCCACGAGATCAAGCCCGGCGTCATGTATGCCTTGGACAAGCACGACCGCCACATCCTGCGCGCCACCGAAGAGCTGGTCATGGCCTGCTGCTTCAACCCGCCGGTCACCGGCAACGAGGTCCATCGCGAAGATGGCTCTTACGCGGCGCCCGAAACCGCCGAGGCGTGAACCAATGACCCACACAGTGGAAAAAATCGGCGGGACGTCCATGTCCCGCCTGCACGAACTGCGTGATACGCTGTTCATCAAGAACGGAGAGCCGCAATACGGACGCATCTTCGTCGTTTCGGCCTTCGGTGGCATCACAGACATGCTGCTGGAGCACAAGAAATCGGGCGAGGATGGAGCCTATGCCGCTTTCGCGGACGCCGAAGACGATCACGGCTGGCACGATGCACTGACACGGGCCTGCCGCGCCATGATCAAGGCGCATGAAGACGTGCTGGAGCACCCGGGCGACATCGCCCAGGCAACCGCCTTCGTCAATGAGCGTATCGAAGGCGCGCGCAACTGTCTGATCGACCTGCAGCGCCTGTGCTCCTACGGCCATTTCCGGCTGAACGCGCACCTGATGCATATTCGCGAATTGCTTTCGGGCCTTGGCGAAGCGCACAGCGCGCACGTGGCCGCTTTGGTGCTGAAACGGGCCGGTGTCAACGCCCGCGCCGTGGACCTGACAGGCTGGCGCGAAGATGGCGAAGTGAATCTGGACGAGCGCATCAACAACGCAATGGCCAGCGTCGACCCGGCCACCGAGATGCCCATCGTCACCGGCTACGCCCAGTGCCGCGAGGGCTTGATGAAGGAATTTGACCGCGGCTATTCCGAGGTCACGTTCTCGCAGATGGCGGCCCTCACAGGCGCCCGCGAGGCGATTATCCACAAGGAGTTCCACCTTTCCTCCGCCGATCCCAAGCTGGTCGGCGCCGAGAACGTGCGCACCCTGGGGCACACCAACTATGACGTGGCCGACCAGATGGCGAACCTCGGGATGGAAGCGATCCACCCCTCTGCCGCCAAGACCCTGCGCCAGGCCGGCGTGCCCTTGCGCGTTACCAACGCATTCGAGCCCGAAGAACCCGGCACGGTCATCGACGATCAACCCGCCGAAACCCCGGCGGTCGAGATGGTCACCGGCCTCGACATCATCGCGCTGGAAGTGTTCGAACAGGACATGGTCGGCGTCAAAGGCTACGACGCCGCGATTCTGGACGCCCTGACGCGTCATGATGTGCGCATCGTGTCGAAGGCGTCCAACGCCAACACCATCACGCACTATGTCGACGCATCGGTCAAAGCCATGCGAAAGGTAGCCGACGATCTGGCGGAGAAATATCCGCAGTCCGAGATCCGCAATCGCAAGCTTGCACTGGTCTCCGTTATCGGCCGCGATCTCGATGGCCTCAGCACGCTGCAGCGTGGCCTGCGGGCACTGGACGACAACGGCATGGCCTCGCTGGGAGCCACCCAAGGCCCGCGACACGTCGATACGCAGTTCATCCTCGAACGCGAAGACCGCGATCCGGCGATCAAGGCGCTCCACGACACGTTCTTCGGCAAGGCGTCTAAGAATGGAAAAAAGTCGGACATGACGATCGCTGCCTGATAGCGCCCTCGCCGTAGATGACAAAAAAACGCGCGTGCCGGCATTCCGGCACGCGCGTTTTGCATCATGAAGGTCAAGCCTTGGTCAGCCGTCCAGCGATTTCGGCAAGGTGCTTTCGAACACGTTACCCTCGGTATCCGTGGCCTTCACAGTCAAGTCGGTCGATCCGTTGTCATTGTAGAAAAACCGAAATGACGGGTTTTCCGAGATCGAAATCCCGCCCGTCATCGAGAAGAGCATTTCGTCACCCTGCCGCACCTCGATCGTGTCGATGAAATGCGCCGGGATGAACAGTTGCGTAATCTGATCCCGCTGAAGCCCCGAATAATTCGGATGCCGGATCATGATCTGCGCCTCGCGCCGCGGCGTCGATACCGCCGCCGTCTCACCAAAGCTGCGCAGCTTCATCCGGCCCATGCCCGCCAGCGCCTGCTCGGGATCCTTCGAGGCCGGGGCCGAACAGCCACCCGACGCCTTAACGAACCGCCCGGTCATATAGAGGCCATCCTCGGTCTCGGTAATCACCCGTACGTTGGAATATTGGTTCACCCGAACACGCATCTCGAAATCGAGCTGCCCCATACCGGACCCGAACGTGAACTCCCCTGCCACGGGCGCGGGGTTCTCGTCAATCACTACGATGGCCGACCTGATCTGCGCCTCCGGATCGGTTTGTTTCAGGTGCACCGGCACGGTCGCCGCGTCATGGGCACGGTACGGCGCCTCAACGCTGAGCGGGCCCTGCGCCTCCTCCAGCGTGGCCTCGCCCAGCACGTCATAGCGCAGTTCCTGCCAGGTCGGGCTTTCGGTCAAGGGGTTCTTGACCGCCTCCTCAGCCCACCCGGCAGAGGCCGCAAGACCCAGCGCCAGAACGGATGCGATTGCATGTCTCATACGGTCTCCTCCCGCAATGCGCCCGCCTTATGCCATGAAACGGCAGCAAAATCCACTTATACGAAATGGGGCATGGACCTCACAATCGCGTGTGGCAAGATCCGGCCATGTTCGAGGTCGTCGTCACAGCCTGTATTGCGCTTGCCTCTGAGGGGGGCGAACCGACCTGCCGCGACATGCTTCTGGCGAATTACGAGGCTCCCACACAGGCCGAGTGCGAGGCGCAACTGCCCGAACTTTCAAAGACATACGAAGAACCACGCTGTGCCCCCGTTGGCCCGGCGCTCGAGATGACCGAGATCGCACCGGGCGTTTTCGCCCATTTGGGGCGGGTCGAAGAACCAGACACGGACAATCGCGGTGACGTCGCGAATCTCGGCTTTATCGTCGGCCAAGACAGCGTCGCCGTGATCGACACCGGCTCTGCCCGCTGGATCGGCGAGACGCTCTGGCGCGCCATCCGCCAACAGACCGACAAGCCCGTCAGCCATGTGATCCTGACCCACATGCACCCCGATCACGTGCTGGGCACAGATGCCTTCAGCACCACCGCGGCACAGGTTGCCTCCCACGCCGCACTGCCTCGCGCGCTCGCCGACAGGCAGGCCAATTACGCGGAAAGCCTGACGCGCCTGATCGGTCCCGCCTTCATAGGCTCGACCGCGCCAAAGCCCGACATCACCGTGCCGCCCGATACGCCCATGCAGATCGACCTAGGCGGGCGCACCCTTACCCTTCACGCATGGCCGGTGGCCCATACCGGCAATGACCTTACGGTGCTGGACGAAGCGACCGGCACGCTCTTTACCGGCGACCTCGTCTTTCACACGCACACCCCCGCGCTCGATGGCAGCGTCCTCGGGTGGCTCGAAGTTCTGGACCAACTGCAAAAGTGGGAGGTCAGCCGCATCGTCCCGGGGCATGGCGGCCCGGTTCTGGACTGGCCGCAAGGCGCCGAGGGCCAACGCCGCTATCTGGAAACCCTGCGCGACGACACCCGCGCGGCCATTGCAAGAGGCACCCGTCTGGGCGAGGCCGTCACCACGATCGCGGAAAGCGAGGCGGACAAGTGGCAGCTTTTCGAGGCCTACAACCCGCGCAACGCCACCGTCGCCTTCACCGAATTGGAGTGGGAATAGCGCCTATTCCTTTTCCTTCGCCACGCCCTGCAGCATCTGCGCGATGGCAAAGAGCCGCTTTTCAATCAGCTGCGGCGTCTCGCAAAGATACGTGATCGACTGCTGCCGGTCGGAATAGATCACCTGGTCCCAATCCAGCTTTTCCTCCAATTCATCGACGCGGTCAAAATCCGGGTTCTCCGCTTCCAGCGCCGTATCCATCTCCAGCCGCATCTCGTCGATCTTCTCGGCCAGTGCGATCTGCCCCAGAGAGAAATCCGCGATTCCGTTGATGATCTGCGACCGTCGCGTGTTGAGCGACTTGAATGTCTGCGCAAAGGCCCGGCCAAGGTTGGCTTCCGTGTCCTCGGGCCAGCGATCCGTAAACTCTTCGGCCGCCTGCCGCAGCGTGTCCATCTCCAGCCGCCGCACGGCCAAAGTGCCTGCAAGGTCCCTGATTCCCGCCGCCAGCGCCGGATCCTCGACCTCGTCTTCCGGCAACGCGATGGGCCACATCAGCCCCAGCGACAAGGTTTCGACCTTGCGCTGCACGCAAGGCCATGTCGGATCCGAGAAATCTTCCGCCATTGCCGGGGCGGCGGCGCCCAAAAAGCCGGCAAATGCCGTTAAAACAAACGTCCTCATACGATCCTCCCTTGGTCCCATGGGAACACGCCCATCCATCCCCGGCAAGGGTTCACAATGGAATACCAACCAAGGTACTAATTGTGCCGCGGCATTGCCGCCCCCTACCATAGCTTTGAATCACGTGCCTGTCTGCGGCGCGAACGGGAGGAAATACACTATCATGCGCACTAAAGCTGCCGTGGCCCTCGAGGCCGGCAAACCACTGGAAATTATGGAAGTCGAACTCGAAGGCCCCAAGGCCGGCGAGGTTCTGGTGGAAATCAAGGCCACTGGCCTTTGTCACACCGACGAATTCACTCGCTCGGGCGACGACCCCGAAGGCATCTTCCCCGCCATCCTGGGCCATGAGGGCGCCGGCGTGGTGATGGAAGTCGGCGAAGGCGTCACCACGCTCAAGCCCGGCGATCACGTGATCCCGCTTTACACGCCCGAATGCCGTGAATGCGCGTCCTGCCTCTCGGGCAAGACGAATCTCTGCACGGCGATCCGCAATACCCAGGGCCAGGGCCTGATGCCCGACGGCACCACGCGGTTCAAGATGCTGGATGGTACGCCCATCCACCATTACATGGGCTGCTCGACCTTCGCCAACCACACGGTCATGCCCGAAATCGCGCTGGCCAAGGTGCGCGACGACGCGCCCTTCGACAAGATCTGCTATATCGGCTGCGGCGTGACCACCGGCATCGGCGCGGTGATCAACACCGCCGGCGTCGAAATCGGCTCGACCGCCGCGGTGTTCGGTCTCGGCGGCATCGGCCTCAACGTGATCCAGGGCCTGCGCATGGCGGGCTGTGACATGATCATCGGCGTCGACCTGAACGACGATAAGGCCGAGATGGCCAAGAAGTTCGGCATGACCCATTTCGTGAACCCCACCAAGGTCGACAACACGGTCCAGGAGATCGTGAACATGACCAAGCGGGGCAATGATCAGATCGGCGGCGTGGACTATTCCTTTGATGCCACCGGCAACGTGAAGGTGATGCGCGACGCGCTGGAATGCTCGCACCGCGGCTGGGGCTGCTCGGTCATCATCGGCGTGGCCCCCGCGGGCGCCGAGATCTCCACCCGTCCCTTCCAGCTGGTCACCGGTCGGGTCTGGAAAGGCACCGCGTTCGGCGGCGCCAAGGGCCGCACCGACGTTCCGAAATTCGTTGACTGGTACATGGACGGCAAGATCGAGATCGACCCCATGATCACCCACAAGCTGACGCTTGACGAGATCAACCACGGGTTCGAACTGATGCACGAAGGCAAATCGATCCGCGCCGTGGTGGAGTTCTGATTTGTCCCACGAGGTCGTCTCTCAGAACAGGAGCTTCGGCGGCGAACAGATCGTCTACAAGCACAGTTCCAACACATGTGCCTGCGAGATGACCTACGCTGTCTACCAGCCTCCGCAGGCCAAGGATGGCCCGGTTCCGGTGCTTTGGTACCTGTCGGGCCTGACCTGCAACCACGAAAACGCCATGACCAAGGGCGGTTTTCAGGAACACGCAGCGCGGGAAGGCATCGCGCTGGTGTTCCCCGACACCTCGCCCCGGGGCGAGAACGTGGCGGATGACGAGGCGTATGATCTGGGCCAGGGGGCTGGCTTTTACGTCAACGCCACCTGCGACCCGTGGCGGCAGCATTACCGCATGTACGACTACATCGTGAACGAGCTCTACTCGATCATCATGGAAACCCAACCGGTGCAGGACCGTCACGGTATCACCGGGCACTCCATGGGTGGGCACGGTGCCATGACCATCGCCATGCGCAACCCCGACAAGTTCGAGTCGCTCTCGGCCTTCGCGCCCATCGCCAATCCGACCCGCTCGGATTGGGGGCGCAAGCAGCTCAGTGCCTATCTGGGCGACGACGAAAGCACCTGGGCGCAACACGATTCCACGCTGCTGCTGGAAGAACACGGCTGGAAAGGCGACGTGCTGATCGACCAGGGATCGAGCGACCAGTTCCTCGACCTGCTGAAACCCGAGGCGCTGGCCGACACGATGGCCAAACGCCGCCAGCCGGGCCAGATCCGGATCCAACCGGGCTATGACCACTCTTACTTTTTCGTGCAGACCTTCGCTGCCGACCATGTTTCGTGGCACGCCGAACGCCTGCTGCAATGATGTGTGTACTGACACTGTTGACTAGGGAGACATCAACTTGACCATTCGTACCATCCTCGCCGCCAGCATCCTGGCCACCACGCCCGCACTGGGCTTTGCGCAAGACGTCGAAGGCGACGCCGAAGCCGGTGAAAAAGTGTTCCGCAAATGCATGGCCTGCCACGCCGTGGGCGAAGGCGCCAAGAACAAGGTCGGCCCGGTGCTGACCGGCATCGTCGGCTCACCCGTCGCGGCGAATGAAGATTTCGACTATTCCGACGTGCTCGCCGAGATGGGCGCCGAGGGCAAGGAGTGGACGCCGGAAGAACTGGCGGCCTTCCTCGAAAAACCGCGCGACTATGCCAAGGGCACCAAGATGGCCTTCGCCGGTCTGCGCAAGGAAGAAGAAAGAATGAACGTGATCGCGTACCTCGCCTCGACCGGCGAATAACGCGGCACGTCCGAGACGCGGGGGCTCCTCGAAGGAGAGAGCTTGGGACCCCCGCTTTAACGGTCGATAAATCGGCCATTCCAATGCGGCGGAAGACCGCTGCTTTCATGGGAGGACTACAATGAAGAAGCTTATGCTTTTAACTTCGGGTCTGGCGCTCTGCGCTGGCATGGCCGTCGCCAATGACGACCTTGTCACGCAGATGGACGACCCCAGCCAATGGGCGATCCAGACGGGCGACTACAAGAACCAGCGCCATTCCAAGCTGGATACGATCAACAAGGAAAACGTGGGTGACCTGCAGGTCGCGTGGACCTTCTCGACCGGCGTTCTGCGCGGGCACGAAGGCTCGCCGCTCGTCGTGGGCGACACCATGTATGTCCACACGCCTTTCCCGAACATCGTCTACGCGCTCGATCTGGCCGACGAAGGCAAGATCAAGTGGAAGTACGAGCCCAAGCAGGATCCAGACGTCATTCCGGTGATGTGCTGTGACACCGTCAACCGCGGTGTGGCCTATGCCGACGGCAAGATCTTCCTGCACCAGGCCGACACCAAGGTCGTGGCTCTCAATGCCGACGACGGTTCGGTCGAATGGGAAGTCGTCAACGGCGACCCGTCCATCGGCGAGACCAACACCGCGACCGTTCTTCCGGTCAAGGACAAGGTCATCGTCGGCATCTCGGGCGGTGAGTTCGGCGTGCGTGGTCACGTGACCGCCTACAACATGTCGGACGGCAGCCAAGCCTGGCGCGCCTACTCGATGGGCCCTGACGAGGACATCCTCGTGGACCCCGAGAACACGACCCATCTGGGTGAGCCTGTCGGTGAAAACTCCGGCACCAACACCTGGGAAGGCGACCAGTGGCAAATCGGCGGCGGCACCACCTGGGGCTGGTACTCGGCGGATCTCGAAGAGAACCTGATGTACTACGGCACCGGCAACCCGTCGACGTGGAACCCCTCGCAGCGTCCCGGCGACAACCGCTGGTCCATGACAGTCATGGCCCGCGACATCGACACGGGCGAGGCCAAGTGGTTCTACCAGATGACCCCGCATGACGAGTGGGATTACGACGGCGTCAACGAAATGATCCTCACGGAGCAGGAAATTGACGGCGAGGAGCGCAAGCTTCTGACCCACTTCGACCGTAACGGTCTGGCCTACACGATGGACCGTGTGTCGGGTGAACTTCTGGTCGCCGAAAAGTACGACCCGGTCGTGAACTGGACCTCCGGCGTCGACATGGACCCCGAGTCCGACACCTACGGTCGTCCCGAAGTGGTGGCGCAATACTCCACCGAGCAGAACGGCGAAGACGTCAACTCCACCGGCATCTGCCCGGCGGCGCTTGGCACCAAGGACCAACAGCCCGCGGCCTATGACCCGGAAACCCAGCTGTTCCTGGTCCCGACCAACCACGTCTGCATGGACTACGAACCGTTCCGCGTCAGCTACACCGCAGGTCAGCCCTATGTGGGCGCGACCCTGTCGATGTACCCTGCCCCGGATAGCCATGGCGGCATGGGCAACTTCATCGCCTGGGATAACATCAACGGCGAAATCAAGTGGTCCAACCCCGAGCAGTTCTCGGTCTGGTCCGGTGCTCTGACCACCGCCGGTGGCATCACCTTCTACGGTACGCTCGAGGGCTACCTGAAGGCGGTCGACACCTCCACGGGTGAGGAACTCTACAAGTTCCGCACACCCTCGGGCATCATCGGCAACGTGATGACCTACGAGCGTGAAGGCAAACAGTATGTCGCCGTCCTCTCGGGCGTCGGTGGCTGGGCCGGCATCGGTCTCGCGGCCGGTCTGACCAACCCCAATGACGGTCTGGGCGCCGTGGGTGGCTACGCCGCTCTCAGCGACTACACTGCACTGGGTGGCCAGCTGACCGTGTTCGCTCTGCCGGACTAAGGTTTACGCAACAGCCGGGGCCGGTCCTCCTTCGGGAAGGCCGGCCCCGTGCCCAAGATAAACAACGCATTATCAGTACCCGAAACAGGAAAGGTATGACCGCATCATGAGCACCGGACTCCGCTTGACACTCGCCTCGGCCCTGGTCGCACTGCCGATCACCGCCTCGGCTCAGAACTGGAGCGATCAGCCGGTCGATCCTGCAAACCACGATGAGACCGTCGCCTACGAAGAAGGCGGGCGCTACTTCAACGAGGAAGATCTGCCCACATACAACGTGGCCGAAGACGGCACCGTCGACTGGCTGACCTTCTCGGGCTTCCGCCGCTATCACGCCGAATGCCACGTCTGCCACGGCCCCGATGGCGAAGGCTCGTCCTACGCCCCCAAAGTCAAGAATTCCGCCGTCCACATGGGCTATTACGACTTCTACGATGTTGTCGTGAACGGCCGTGGCAACGGCAACTCCGTCATGCCCCACTTCGGCGACAACCCGAACGTGATGTGCTATCTCGA
Organism: Roseovarius sp. SK2; assembly: GCF_028807495.1. NCBI lineage: Bacteria > Pseudomonadati > Pseudomonadota > Alphaproteobacteria > Rhodobacterales > Roseobacteraceae > Roseovarius > Roseovarius sp. SK2. The sequence continues at coordinate 48,354 of NZ_JARAMK010000015.1, read as the reverse complement.
CGACATCTACGTCTATCTCAAGGCTCGCGGCATGGAGGCCGTCCCGCGCGGACGCCCCGGCTCGAAAGAAGCCAAGTCAGAATCGATCCAAGAGGATGAAGATGCCTGCATGGGCTAAATCCGCAGCATTGCGCGCCGCCGCCCGCCTCACCGGGTCGGCGGCGCTTTGCTTTTCGGCGCTGATGATGTCCGGGCCGGCGACGGCCCAGACTTCCGATCTCGTGTCGCAGAACGCCCTGCGCGTCTGCGCGGATCCGGCCAATTACCCCATGTCCACCAAGGAGGGCACGGGGTACGAGAACAAGCTGGCCGAGCTGATCGCGTCCAAGCTGGACCTGCCGGTGCAATACACCTGGTATCCGCAGGCCACGGGGTTCATCCGCAACACGCTGAAGGTCAAGCGCTGCGACATCGTGATGGGCTACGCCCAGGGCCACGAACTGGTGCTGAACACCAACCACTACTTCAGCTCGGTCTACACCCTGATCGTCCCGCAGGACAGCCCGCTCGCCTCGGTCGAGACCCTCACCGACGACGCTCTGAAGGGCGCCCGCATCGGCATCATCGCCGGCACGCCGCCGTCTGCGCATCTCGCCCGGCACGGGCTGATCGGCAAGGCCAAGCCTTACAACCTCGTCGTCGACCGCCGGCACGAGAACCCGGCGATCAACATGCTCGACGATCTCAAGGCCGGCGACACCGACGCCGCCATCCTCTGGGGCCCGCTCGGCGGCCCGCTGGTCAAGGCGGATTACCCCGGCATGAAGGTGATCCCCCTCATCAACGAGGAACTGCCCCCGCGCCTGTTTTTCCGCATCACGATGGGCGTGCGCCAGGGCGAAAAGGTCTGGCAGCGCGAGCTGAATTCGCTCATCCGCCGCCACCAGGACGAGATCAATGCGCTTCTGGTCGAGGCCGGCGTGCCACTGGTCAGCGACATGGGCAATGAGATGCTGGAAACGGGCCAGTGAAACAGCTCTTGGTGGCCCTCGCCCTCGCGGCCGGGGCCGCCAGCGCAGCCACCGCCCAGGACGTGGCTGAACCTTCCGACTACCGCATGGACCACTACCGCGCCCCGGTGCCTGCCACGCTTGAGGGCGGCACCGTCATCGACGCGGAAGAGGCGCACGCCCTGTGGGAAACAGGCGAAGCCGCCTTCATCGACGTCCTCCCCCGCGCGCCGAAACCCGAGAACCTGCCCGAAGGCACCATCTGGCGCGACAAGCCCCGCCCCAGCATCCCGGGCGCGGTCTGGTTGCCCAATGTAGGCTACGGTGCGCTGGCCGACGTCACCGCCACCTATTTCCGCGACGGGCTGGATCACGCCACCGGGGGCGACCCCGACCGCCCGGTCGTTTTCTTCTGCCTCGCCGAGTGCTGGATGAGCTGGAACGCCGCGAAACGCGCAATCGAATGGAACCATTCGCAGGTCTATTGGTTCCCCGATGGTACGGACGGGTGGGCGTTTCAGGATTTTCCATTGGAAGAAGTTGAGCCGTTCCCCAACCCCTGACGGGCGAATACGCGCCGGAAATTTGCCGTTTGGCCGGGTCGTCCCATATGGTTTGAAAGCGACTCGCGCATCGAAAACACTAAGACCTGGGAGTGGAAACATTGAATGACAAGTTGATTTACGGGGTTCTGATCGCGGCCGTGGCCGTGCTTTTGGCCGTTGCCGCCCTGCGCCCGAGACCCGAACCGCTGGGCGATCAGACAGCCCAAGCCAGCACCGAAACCTCCGAGGAGGAGACCGCGTCTGCCGAAGGTGACAGCGAAACCTCCGGGGAAGAAACCGCAGCCGCTGAAGGCGAAAGTTCCCAGGAAGAAGCCGCTTCTGCCGAAGGCGACAGCGCAGGTTCCGAAGAACAGGCCGCATCCTCAGAGAGCGACAGCGAAGGCTCTGAAGAGCAAGCCGCCTCCTCCGAGAGTGACAGCGAAGGCTCCGAAGAGCAGGCAGCCTCCTCCGAGAGCGACAGCGAAGGCTCCGAAGAGCAGACCGCATCTTCCGAGAGCGACAGCGTAGGCTCCGAAGAGCAGGCCGCATCTTCCGAGAGCGACAGCGAAGGCTCAGAGGAGCAAGCCGCCTCTTCCGAGAGCGACAGCGAAGGTTCCGAAGAGCAAGCCGCCTCTTCCGAGAGCGACAGCGAAGGCTCTGAAGAGCAGGCAGCCTCCTCCGAGAGCGGCAGCGAAGGTTCCGAAGAGCAAGCCGCCTCTTCCGAGAGCGACAGCGAAGGTTCCGAAGAGCAAGCCGCCTCTTCCGAGAGCGACAGCGAAGGTTCCGAAGAGCAAGCCGCCTCTTCCGAGAGCGACAGCGAAGGCTCCGAGGAGCAAACCGCATCCTCCGAAAGCGACAGCGAAGGCTCCGAAGAGCAAGCCGCCTCTTCCGAGAGTGGCAGCGAAGGTTCCGAAGAGCAGGCCGCATCCTCCGAGAGCGGCAGCGAAGACTCCGAAGGCACGCAATCCAGCGCAGACAAGATCGCCGCGCTTGAGGAACGTGTGGCCGCGCTCGAGGCTCAGCTCAGCGAAGGTGGCTCAGGCTCCAGCGACAGTGGCTCCTCGTCGGGTGAAGACACCGAAACCTTCGGCGTCGGCTCTACCGCGATGCTGAACGACGGCGACATCCGCATCTTCGTCAGTTCGATTGCCGACGATACCGTGCGCTTCGCCGTAAATGGTTTCAACGTGCAATCCGCAGAATCCGGCTCCGAAGTTGAGCTTGAGAACGGCTGCACGCTGACCGTCGAAAGCGTCGAGAACAAGACCGCGCGCTTCGCCGCGGCCTGCGAGTAAAGACAAAAGACAGGCCCTGGGCGCATCATGTGCCCGGGGCCGCCCTTTCTTAATATCCGGTCAGTTTCTTGTGCGCGTGGGTCACGGTGCCATCGGTGTCCGTCATCGTCACATCCACCGCCTGCGCCCGGCTCGGCACCGATAGCGCCACCTGCGGGTTTTCCGACAGAGATATCGACCCCGTCATCTCGACATATCCCGCACCATCCAGGTCGATCTCCACCGTCTCGACATAGCGCATGGGCAAGAACAGCAGCGTGATCTGGTCCATCTGCATCCCCGAATGCGACGGGTGCGAAATGTCCACGTCCATCCGGTTCAGCCGATTGGCCAGCTTGTCCGCCGCACTTTGCCCCAGACCGGTCAACCGCCCGGCCAGTTCGATCTCCATCTGTCCCAGCGTTTCAAGCGCCAGCTTCGGATCGGTCCCCGGCGGGGCCGCACAGGCGCCCTGCCCCGAGGTCTTGACGAAGGCCTCAGAGACGAAGAGCCGCCCATCGGTCGTCTCGGCCACGACATGCATCGGCGTCGGCCCATTGATCCGCATGGTCACGTCGAAAAAGAACGCCGGCAGCGGCGCATCCAGGTCAAAGACGGCCGACACCGGCATCGGGTTCTCGTCGATCACCAGCGTCACGCTGGCAATCTCGGCCCCTTCCGGCGCCACCACCTGCGCCGCCAGCTGCGTGCGCGCATCGTTGCCCGTCCGGTAAGGCGCGTCGATGGCGATCACTTCGGCGCCGTCCAAGAGCGCCCGCTCGCCATACATCTCGGCGCTCAGATCCTCCCAGGTGCCCGCCAGCGCCGGCACAGCCATCACGCATAGCGCACTCAACGCGCGTATGGGTGTTCCAATCATTCCGTGTCTCCTCCCGACAGGAATATGCCAAAGGCCCGCGGCCCGTCGCATGTCTCGACGTCATATACCACGTCCAGAGTTTGTGCGTCCATCACGGTCACCGTGTTCTCGAACCAGTTGGCAAAGACCACATGTGCGCCGTCCGCCGTGGCGTCGATCCCTTCGGGATATTCCCCGACGCTGACCTCCTCGACCGGCTCCAGCGTGTCCAGGTCGATCACGCTCAGGGTGTTGGCATACTGGTTGGTCACAAAAGCCCGTCCGCTTGCAAAGGCGACGCCGTAAGGCCGTTCTCCCACCGGTACCGTGGCCAAAACCTTGCCCACGGACGCATCCACGACGCTCACGTCATTGCTGCCCACGTTACCCACCAACAGCCGCCCATCGGGTGCAAAGCCAAGCCCGTAGGGCCGCACGCCCACGCCGACACGGTGCAACAACTCCAAAGTCTCTGCATCCCAGACCGACACCCTGTCGGCATCCTTCTCGGCACTGGCCAGAAACCGCCCATCTTCCGACAGCGCGATCCCCGCCGGCTCCGCCCCGGTCTCGAGCTCCTGCAAGACCTCGAGGCTTTCGGCGTCCAAAACCCAAAGCCGCGCATTGTACCAGTCCGACACGAACAGCCGCCCGCGCGCCGCATCCAGCGCCACGCCGGTCGGCCCGCCATCCAGCACCGTTTCGGTCAAAAGCCTGCCGGTGAGCGTGAAACGCCGCACGGTCTTGGTATCCGGGGAGACGGAATAGACCGCATCACCACCAACGGCGACCCCGGCAGGCTTGCCCGCCACGTCCCAGCGATCAACCTCGACCCCTCGGGCCACGTCGATCACGCTCAACGCATCAGCAGGCTGACAGGTGACAAAGGCGGTCTGCCCGGCCACCGGCGTGGCCAGGCAAAGCGCCAGCGCATTAAGAGCCCGGCGCACCGAACCGCTCGGTCAGGGCATCCAGCCCCGCCTGGTAGACGCCGCTGACAGCTGCAATCGCCGCCTCGTCATTCAGTTCGGGCGGCGGATCGTTGTTCGGATAGCCGCGATAGAACGCGCCCCGCCATTCCACGATCGACCCGCCCCCGTCACGCGGCTTCACCGTCAGGTGCGACGAGTAATTCGTCACCGGCAGCGTCTCGACCGCCACCTCGGTGATCCGGTAGGAATAGCTCATCTTCTCGTCGCTGTACTTGTAGAGGATCTCGTCGATGGTCGGCCCACCGTCCTCGCCCAGCGTCAGAACCCGCGTGGCGTCGATCTCGTTGCCGCCCTCGCCTTCCGTCGAATGCACCGCCGGGTGCCAGGACATGTCCTGGAAATTCCCGATCGCCTCCCAGACCTCGGCCGGGTCCGCCGCCACCTCGGTGGTCAGCGTCACCTTCTGCCGCGTCGGCCCGTGCGCCAGCGCCATACCCGGCAGCATCAGCGCCGTCAGGCTGGCCATGAACACTCGTCTTCTCATGTATCTTCCTCCCTGAAGATTCGGTTTTTCAAGATTTGTCGCATCCCCCGCGCCCAGATCTCGTCGGTGCTGCCGCGCACGCTGACGCTGCCGCCCTTCACGATCTCGCCACTGGTGCCATCCTTCAACTGCACCGCGATGGACACAAGAACAGGCGACACCATGTTGACCTCGCCCACCAGGATGAACTCCGCGCCCAGCGTCTTGGCCATGCGAATATCGCATCCGTAACAGCTCGCCGGGTTGCTCACGCGCTCCAACTCCTCCGCCACCGGCGCAAGGTCCAAAAGCGTATAACCTTCCGCCTCGAATCGCTCCGTCAGCATCCCTTCCAGCATCTCCACGCGGGCCAGGTCCGCATCGTCCGGCCCAGCGGCCACCAGCGACGAAGATTGTGTCGTCTGGTCCGAACTGTCGTCTAGATGAAGCCCGAAAAAGGCCACCTCCCCTTGCGCGTACGCAGCCGGGGCGAAAGCCAGGAACAGGAACAATATCAATCGCATACAGACGTTCTTAGAAGTTAAGAGTCGCCCTTCATTCTGCGTTGCGTACAGTGATTGCGAAACACGGCAATTGGTATTGGTCGGGCCGCGAGAGGCAATCTGGCGGTAAGGGAGGATAAAAGTGCTGAACCGTTTTGCGACGCTTTTCGCGGCCGCGCTGCTCTGCGCCGCCACGCTGATTTTCACCGCAGGATCTGCCGCCGCGATCGACGTGCGCGCCGCCGTCCTAAGAGTCGACTACCAGGTCCAGCGCCCCATTTCGCGCTTCGACGAGGCGCCCGAGGACCTGGGCTTCGCCGGCGCCGCGCTGGCCGATCAGGACAATAACAGCACCGGCAGCTTCATGGGCCATACCTACGAGACGGTACAGAAATCAGCCACGCCCGACGCCGCCGATGCCGCTCTCGATGAAATTCTCGCCGACGGCATCCGCCTGATCGTCATCCACGCCCGGGAAGAGGACGTTCTGCGCCTCGCCGACCGTGCTGCCGAGGATGGCGCGCTGGTCTTCAACGCCCGCGCCGGGGACATGGCCATGCGCAACGAGGAATGCCGCGCCAACCTCCTGCACACCGCCACCAGCTATGCCCAGCAGGCCGACGCCATCGCGCAATTCGCCATCTGGAAGAAATGGCCGCGCTGGGTGCTCATCTCCGGCTCCAACCCCGCCGACATGGCGCTGGCAGACGCCTATCGCCGCGCCGCCACCAAGTTCGGCGCCAATATCGTCGAGGAACGCACGTTCGAGGACACCGGCGGCGCCCGCCGCACCGACTCTGGGCACGTCCTCGTCCAGCGCCAACTGCCCAGCTTCATGCAGGGCCTGCCCGAGCATGACGTGGTCATCACCGCGGATGAGACCGACTATTTCGCCGCCTACCTCACCTATCACCTATGGGATCCGCGCCCCGTGATGGGATCGTCCGGCCTGCGCCCCGTGCAAATGCATGGCGGGCACGAAGCCTACGGCGCAACCCAGCTTCAGACCCGGTTCGAGGAACTGGCGAACCGCTACATCAAGGACGCCGATTACAACGTCTGGATCGCCCTGCGCGCAGTGGGCGAGGCCGTGACCCGCGCCGAAACCGCCGAACCCGACGGGGTGAAAGACTACCTGCTTTCCGACCAATTCGAACTGGCCGGTTTCAAGGGGCAGGAAGTCACCTTCCGCGACTGGAACGGCCAGATGCGCCAGCAGGTCATGCTCTATGACGACCGCGTCACAATCAGCGTCAGCCCGCAGGAAGGTTTCCTGCACCAGAACGCCGTGCAGGACACGCTCGGCCTCGACCGCCCGGAATCGGCCTGCACGGCCTTCAGCAACTAAGGGAAACACATGAAACTCAAGGCATTCCTTCTGACCTCCGCCCTGGCGCTCGCCGCCGGGCCCGCGCTGGCCGGCAAGGCCTTCGTGACCAACGAACGCGGCAACACCATTACCGTGGTCGATACCGAAACATGGGAAGTGACCGACGAATTCTTCGCCGGCAATCGCCCCCGCGGCATCACCGCCAGCCCCGACGGCACCAAGATCTATGTCTGCGCGTCCGACGATAACCTCGTCCGGGTGTTCGATTCGGAAACCTACGAGGAACTGCCCTCGCTCCCCTCTGGTCCCGACCCGGAACTGTTCATCATCGAACCCTCCGGCAAGCGGCTCTATATCGCCAACGAGGATGACAACCTGGTGACCGTCACCGACACCGACAGCCGCACCGTGCTGGCCGAGGTCCCCGTGGGGGTGGAGCCCGAAGGCATGGGCATGAGCCCCGACGCCAAGTGGGTGGTGAACACCTCCGAGACGACCAACATGGCGCATTTCATCTCGACCGAGGATTACGAGATCAAGCACAACGTGCTGGTCGACCAGCGCCCGCGCTACGCCCAGTATACCGCCGACGGCACCCGCCTCTTCGTCACGTCCGAGATCGGCGGCACCGTCAGCGTCATGGACATCGCCGAGGACGGCACGCCCACCCTGATCGAGAAGATCAGCTTCGAGGTTCCCAACGTCCAGCCCGAATGGCTGCAACCCGTGGGCGCTAAGGTCACTTCCGACGGCAAGCGCCTCTTCGTGGCGCTCGGCCCCTCCAACCGCGTCGCCGTGGTCGATGCCCAAAGCCTCGAGGTGCTAGACTACATCCTCGTGGGCCAGCGTGTCTGGCAGCTCGATTTCACGCCGGACGAGAAATACCTGCTGACGACCAACGGCAATTCCAACGACATCACCGTCATCGACGTGGCCAAGGAAGAGGCCGTGCGCTCCATCCAGGTTGGCGAACAACCCTGGGGCGTGGTGACCATCGAATAATGAAGGAGACAGAAAAGATGAAGAAACTGATGATGGCCGCGGCCACCGCCGCCACCTGCCTCACCGGCCCCGCCGCCGCCGCACCGCTCTGCGACGACCTCGGCTTTGCTGGTCTGCTGGCCGCCTGCAATCGCGGTGACGACATCCCGATCACCCTCGCCTCGGGCCAGCCCCTTCACGAGACCGGCAGCGTGAACCTGCAATCAGGCGCCTATTACACGCTTGAAATCACCGCCGACGGCTCCGCCGAGCTGGCCGTCACCGGCAGCGATTTCTTCCGCGCGATCTGGATGAACGAAATCGTCATCAACCAGATCGAGATCCGTCCCATGGCCGTCGATTCGCTCGAATTCGACAAGGCGGGCGTGGCCACGATCTCGTTCATCGCCATCAAGCCGGGCAGCCACACGCTGCGCATCCCCGGCTCCACCGGCGAAACCCAACAAGTTACCTTCAACATCCAGTAACGGAGCCCTGAAAATGAAACGTATTTTCGCAATCGCGGCGCTTATCGCCTCGCCCGCCCTCGCCGACGACCACGTAGATGCCGAAACGGTCGAAAAGATCGAGGCCTATCTCGCCTCCATCGAATGCCAGATGGACCCCGCCGATATCGAAGCCGAAGATGACGGCGGCTACGAGCTTGACGACGTGATCTGCAAGGGCGGCAACCAGTTCGACATCGAACTCGACGCGGACCTGAACGAGGTCGAACGCCGCGCCGAGTAAATTTTCCGTTCTCCCATGGAGTAAAGGCCCGCCATGTTGCGCATCATAGCATCTCTCTCCTTCTTGCTAAGCAGCATGGCGGCCTACGCCCAAGAGCTTCCCACGATCCGTGCCGCCACTCTCAAGATCGGCACCGTCAACTGGGAGCTTCAGACCATCGTCGATGAAGGCCTCGACGAAAAACACGGCTTCATCCTCGACATTCAGCCCTATGCCGACAATGGCGCCACCCGCATCGCGGTCGAAGGCAACGGAGCCGACATGGCCGTCGCCGACTGGATCTGGGTTGCCCGCCAGCGCGCCGCGGGCAAACCTTACGTGTTTATCCCCTATTCCCGCGCAGTGGGCGGCGTGGTCGTTCCCGCAGATTCCACCGCCGAAACCCTTGCAGACCTTGCCGGGCAGAAACTCGGCATCGCCGGCGGCCCGCTCGACAAGTCCTGGCTCATCCTGCGCGCGTATGCGCAGCAGGCCCATGACCTCGACCTGGAGGCGGAAACCGAACAGGTCTTCGGCGCCCCGCCCCTCGTTTTCCGCACCGCCCTTGACGGCAGCCTCGCCGGGGCCATCAATTACTGGCACTACCTCGCCAAGATGAAGGCCGCCGGCATGCACGAACTCATTTCCGTCGACACCGCCGCCCGCGAGCTGGGCCTCGACCCCGAAACGCCGCTGCTGGGCTATTATTTCAAGGAAGGTTTCCTGTCGGAGAACCCCGGCCTCGCCCAGTCCTTCTTCGAGGCCAGCCGCGAGGCCAAAACCCTGCTCATGTCCTCCGACGAGATCTGGCAAGACCTGCGCCCGATGATGAATGCCGACAGCGACGCCGAATTCGAGCAACTGCGCACCGACTGGATCGCCGGCATTCCGGCGCGCAAGCCGATCGACACCGACGCCGCCCAGGCCCTTCTCAGCCTGATGCACGACCTCGGCGGCGCCGAGCTGGTGGGCGAGGCCGACACACTCCCCGACGGCCTATTTGCCGACGTCCAGTAAATGCAGACCAAGCTGACGCCGCTCCTCTCCATCGCGGGGCTTCTGGCCCTTTGGGTCGTGGCGTCAACGCTCAAGGCCGACCCGCAGGTCCTGCCCACCCCCTGGGCCCTCGCGCCCCTCTTTGCACAGGAAATCGCCAGCGGCGAACTCTGGACCCACCTCTCCGCCACCCTCCTGCGCGTGCTTTGGGCCTTCTGCCTCGCCATGACGCTGGGCGGGATCATCGGCCTCGCGATGGGTCGCTCCCCCGCGCTCAACCGCTGGCTCGACCCGTGGCTGGTGATCTTCCTCAACCTGCCCGCGCTGGTACTGATCGTGCTCTGCTACCTCTGGATCGGCCTGACCGAGGCCGCCGCCATCGCCGCCGTCACGCTCAACAAGGTGCCCAACGTCGCCATCGTCATCCGCGAAGGCGCCCGTGCGCTGGACCCGCAGCTTGACGCGCTGGCCCGCGTCTACCGCATGTCGGGCTGGACGCACCTGCGCCACGTGATCCTGCCGCAACTCGGCCCCTTCATCGCCGCTGCCGCCCGTGGCGGCGTGGCCGTCATCTGGAAAATCGTGCTCGTGGTCGAATTCCTCGGCCGCTCCTCCGGCGTAGGCTTCCAGATCCACCTTTATTTCCAGCTATTCGACGTATCCATGGTGCTGGTCTACGCATTCTCGTTCATCGCGGTCATGCTGCTCGTGGAATGGGCGCTGCTGCAACCGTGGGAACGCCACGCAACCCGGTGGCGCCGCGCATGATCACCGTCTCGATCTCTGAGAAACGCTTCGGCGACGACCTCGTGCTCGGCCCCATCGCCTTCGGGATCGCGCAGGGCGAAACCGTCGCCCTTGTCGGCCCCTCCGGCATCGGCAAGTCCACCCTTTTGCGGTTGGTCTCGGGTATCGACACCGATTTCACCGGCCACATTGACCGGCCTCAGGCGATGGCCATGGTCTTCCAGGAACCCACCTTGCTGCCGTGGCGCTCCGCCCTCGACAACCTTACGCTCCTGCATCCCGAGTTGCCGCGCGAACGCGCCCTCGCCGCACTCGATGAGGTCGGCCTCACCGGCAAGGAAACTCTCTTTCCCGGTCAACTCTCCCTCGGCCAGCAGCGCCGCCTCGCCCTCGCCCGCGCCTTTGCGGGCCAGCCCGACCTGCTGATCATGGACGAACCGTTCGTGTCGCTCGACGCCGCCGCCGCCGACCGGATGCTGACCCTGACCGAGCAACTCATCGCCCGCCACCAGCCCGCGACCCTTTTCGTGACCCACGACATGGCCGAGGCGACACGGCTTGCACACCGGACCCTGACACTGGAAGGTGGGCCAGACGGCGCACAGCTCGCCGGAACGACAAAGGACCAGACCACGTGACCACAGGCCTGACCGTCAACAACCTCAGCTTCAACTACGGCGCCAAGCAGGCGCTGGACGACGTGGCGTTCGACGTCGCCCCCGGCACCTTCTGCGCGCTTCTCGGCCCCAACGGCGCCGGCAAATCCACGCTCATTGCCCTGCTGACCCGCCTGCTGGTGGCCCCCCAAGGCGATATCACCGTCGCGGGCCACGACATGCGCCGCGAGCCCCGCAAGGCGCTCGGAAAGCTAGGCGTCGTCTTCCAGCAATCGACGCTCGATCTCAACCTGTCAGTCCGCCAGAACCTTGCCTATTTCGCCGCCCTGCAAGGCCTGCCGAAATCCGAGATCCCCGGCCGCATCGACGCCGCCCTCGACCAGCTCGACATGCGCCAGCGCGCCGACGAAAAGGCCCGCGACCTCAACGGCGGCCACCGCCGCCGCACCGAGCTTGCGCGGTCCCTCATTCACGACCCACACGTGCTCTTGCTGGACGAGCCCACCGTCGGCCTCGACGCCGCCTCGCGACAAGGCATAACGGACCACGTTCACGAACTCACGAAAACAGGCCTCTGCGTCCTCTGGACCACCCACCTCACGGACGAGGTGCGCGATGGCGACGACCTCGTCGTTCTGCACAAGGGCCAAATCATCCACCGCGGCACCGCCGGGGCCGCCCGCGGCGATCAAAGCCTGTCGGACTGGTTCCTGTCGCGCACGGGGGAGGTCGCATGACCGGCACCTTCCGCGTCGCCAAGGCGATCATCGCCCGCGAATTCCTGCGCTTCGTACACCAGCGCGAGCGCTTCATCGCCGCGCTCGTGCGCCCTCTCGTCTGGCTGCTGATCTTCGCCGCAGGCTTCCGCGCGGCCCTCGGCCTGTCGATCATCCCGCCCTACCAGACCTACGTCACCTACGAGACTTATATCGTGCCCGGACTTTGCGCGATGGTGCTGCTCTTCAACGGGATGCAATCCTCGCTCAGCCTCGTCTACGACCGCGAAATGGGCTCGATGCGCCTTCTGCTGACCAGCCCCTTCCCGCGATGGTGGCTGCTGATCTGCCGCCTGTTCGGCGCCACGATCATCTCGGTGCTGCAGGTCTACACCTTCCTCGCCATCGCGGCGGCCTTCGGCATCACAATGCCCACATGGGGCTACCTCGCCGTGCTGCCCAGCCTGATCCTCGGCGGCCTCATGCTCGGCGGCCTCGGGCTGGTCCTTTCGAGCTTCATCAAGCAACTGGAGAACTTCGCGGGCGTGATGAACTTCGTCATCTTCCCGATGTTCTTCATGTCCTCGGCCCTCTACCCCTTGTGGAAAATGGCAGAAAGCTCACCGCTCCTGCGCGACATCTGCGCGCTCAACCCCTTCACCTACGCGGTCGAGCTCATCCGCTTCTCGCTTTATCTCCAGATCAACTGGACCGCGCTCGCCTGGGTCACAGGCAGCACTCTGGTCTTCTGCGCGCTGGCCATCTGGGGCTACGACCCCGCCCGCGGCCTGATGAAGCGCAAGACCTGAGGGGACCTCAGATGTCGAACTCGGTATCGTTCACTGTCCGGCAGCGCCAGCTTCGTACACGTTCGTTGGGATGGGTCGACACCCAGCGCGCAAGTTCCGGCTGCGCCCCGGCAAGGCACTGCATCGGTGTTACATCGGAGAACACAAGGCTGCGCTCTCGGCATTGGGTTGGATCTGTCGCCAGGCAGGCGACGAACAGGAGCTCTATCATAATCGTTCCTTACGCGTTGCGTTGGTCCTCGCTCCCGTGCCTCCAGTCATCCAACAGCAATTCCCCTAAGAAAAGCGTAACCGGACCCTGCGCACCGCGTCACGCCAGAATTTGTGCAAAAGAATGCGGCACTTCATCGCAAATGCCCGCGAAAAAGGCGGTCCTGCCATGTCGCTGAAGACCCTTCTCGGCCTCGGCGCCCTGGCCTTGGGGGTCGGCACATGGGTCACCGCGCTGATCCTGTGGCTGGGGCTGCTGGCCGTGTCCGACCGTCTGGATGCCACGCTCAAGGCCGAACAGCGCATGTCGGGCTATGCGGGCCTCTCGACCCAGGCCGCCACCTTTCTCGTCGTCGCGACCGAGGCGGTGCAGCGCGAATTGCCCGCCGACACCCGGTCCGAGCGGCTAGAGCCCGTGGTCGAAAACCTCCGCGCGTCTTTCGGGCGACTGCAACAAAACGTGGCCCAGGCCGTGCAGGAGGCCGAGGACCTCGGCATCGACGCCCAGTCCCGCTTCGGCACCCAATCCCTCGGCCTCGCCAGGATGGAAGCCCTCCTGAACAGCACCATGCGCGGCCTTGGCGACGACGACGTCGACAGACCCCGCCTGCAGGCCCATATCGACAGCTTCGCCACTGGCTTCGACCCCCTGCTCAGCCAGGCGGTTCAGACCGAACAGCTTTTCCGCGCCGACATCCGCGCCGATATCGTAAGCCTGCGCCAAAAGCTGACGCTGGCCGCCATCGCCATCGCGGTGGCCGCGGTCGTGATGGTTCTGGCCTTCTATTTCGGCCTCATCCGCCCGCAATTCGCCCGGCTGGACCGCCTGCGCGACGCCGCACAGAAGATCGGGCAGGAGGATTTCGCCATCGACCTGCCCGAAACCCGCCGGGACGAAATCGGCGGGCTTTACGCCGAGACCAACCGCATGGCCCACGCGCTCGCCGCCCGCAAATCCGCGGTCGAGCAGGACCGTGCACAACTGAACAGCATCATCGCCGCCCGCACCGAGGAATTGCGCGCCGCCAACGAAACCCTCGCCGAAATCGACGAGAATCGCCGCCGCTTCTTTGCCGATGTCAGCCACGAATTGCGCACGCCGCTCACCGTCATCCTGATGGAGGCCCAGATCGGTCGGGCGGCAGGCGGGTCTGAGGCCGACGCCTTCGCCACGATCGAGACCCGCGCCGCGCGTCTCAATCGCCGGATCGACGACCTTCTGCGCGTCGCGCGCTCCGACAGCGGGCAGCTGGCGCTCGAACACGCCGCGGTGGGCCTGCCCGACCTGATGACCGAAGTGCACGAAGAAGTCCGCGCCGAGACCGACAACGCAGGCATGACCCTCACGCTCTCGGACGTTCCCCACGCCACGCTCACCTGCGATCGCAACTGGATTCGTCAGGTGTTGGTGGGCCTTGTCCGCAACGCCATCCGCCACGCCCGCGACGGCGGGCATGTCCGCCTAGACGCACGATCGGAGGACCAGACCGCCGAAATCGCCGTCATTGACAACGGCCCCGGCATCGCACCCAAAGACCAGACGGGCATCTTCGAGCGCTTCTCCCAAGCCGGCAGCGCCTCGGCCCAGGGCTTCGGCATCGGCTTGGCCCTGGCCCGCTGGGTGGTCGAGACCCATGACGGTACCATCACCCTCGAAAGCCCCGTCGCCCCCGCCGACGCCCTCGGCGACGCACCCGGGACAAAGATCGCGGTTCGCCTTCCCCTTTCATCCGGCTAAAACGGCGCTATCCTCACCGTCGCAGCCGTGAAAGAGACCGCATCACCATGACCCGCCTCCTGATCGTCGACGACGACCCGGAAATCACCTCCGCCCTGGCGCGGGGGCTGGGCCTGCACGGCTATCAGGCCGAAACGGTCAACCGCTACGACCACGCGCTAGATAAACTGCGCGCCGAGACCTTCTCGGGCGCCATCATCGACGTCATGCTGGGAGCCGACAGCGGCCTCGACCTCGTGCGCCGCGCCCGCGAAGACGGCGCCACCCTGCCCATCCTGATGCTCTCGGCACTCTCTGACGTCGAACACCGCACCGCGGGTCTCGAGGCCGGGGCCGACGATTACGTGGTCAAACCCTTCAGCTTCGAAGAGCTGGTCGCCCGCCTGCGCGTGCAGGAACGCCGCGCCACGTCGCAGCGCCCGCAGCCCGCCACGCTGAACGCCGACCGCGTCCTGCAGACCGAGACCGCCAAGGTCTCTCTGACCGAGCGCGAGGACGACCTTCTGCGCCTTCTGATCGCCCACGACGGCACCCCCCTGCCACGCGGCGACATCTTCGATGCGCTTTGGCAGGCCGAGGGCTCGGGTAACGAAAACGTGGTGGACGTCTATATCGGCTATTTGCGCAAGAAACTCCGCGACGCCGATTTTGCTTTCGAGATCAAGACAGTACGCAACCAGGGCTTCGTCATAGACGGCCTTGCACCACGTACCGACGCCGGGAACCGGGACTAAAGTCTAAGCGTTTCACAGAAATTAAGAGTCGCAATAACGCGGCCGACTTGTCATCTTTAGACTGTCATTCAAAGGAGGATACCATCATGGCATGGGCAAAACCGATCATCCGCGAAATCGAATGCGGCATGGAAATCAATATGTACGGACCTGACTTCGACGAAGAGCGCGAAGTCCTGATCTAAGACTGCTTGCGCGCGGGAGGATACTTGATGTCATTCCGCGCGCAAATACTCGGCGCTGCTGCCGGGGGCGGCCTGCCCCAGTGGAATTGTGGTTGTGACAACTGCAACCTTGCACGTTCAGGCGACATACCCTCACAATCGCAATCGTCCCTCGCCGTCACCGGAAACGGTGTTGATTGGGCAATTCTGAACGCCTCTCCGGACATTCGGGAGCAGATGTCGCACACGCCCGCGCTTTATCCGACGGACCTGCGCAAACTGCCGCTCACGTCCGTGCTGGTAACCAATGGCGATATCGACCACGTGGCCGGCCTGCTTACCTTACGCGAGATGCAGCCCTTCACGCTGTTCGCAACCAAGGGCATTCATGAGGTGCTGGCTGCCAATCCCATATTCGACGCGCTCAATGCCGACGTCGTGACCCGCACCAACATCGCCCTCGACGCGCCGTTCGAACTGGCCCCCGACCTCACCGCGACGCTTTTCGCTGTGCCCGGCAAGGTCCCGCTCTACATGGAGGGCGAGACGGTCGAGACCGACCTGATGGGCGAACAGACCGTCGGCGTCGTTCTGGAAAACGGCGACACGACGGCCTTCTACATCCCCGGCTGCGCCCGCCTGAACGACGACCTGCGCGAGCGCCTTCAAGGGGCCGACATGGTCTTTTTCGACGGCACGCTCTGGCGCGACGACGAAATGGTCCGCGCCGGGCTGGGAAAGAAGACGGGCCAGCGCATGGGCCACATGTCCATGTCCGGTCCCGACGGCTCCATCGCCGCCTTCACGGGGGTGGATATCGGCAAGAAGGTCTTCGTGCACATGAACAACACCAACCCGGTGCTGCGCCCCAATTCGGCGGAAAAGGCCGAGGCACAGGCAGCGGGCTGGATCATCGGACAGGACGGAATGGAGATCACCCCATGACGCAAAGCCGCGAAGAGTTCGAAGCCCGCCTGCGCAAGATCGGCGCCGAGCGGTATCACGACCTGCACCCGTTCCACGACCGCCTGCATGGCGGCGACTGCACGCCCGACCAGGTCCGCGCCTGGGTTCTGAACCGCTACTACTACCAGCACACGATCCCGATGAAGGACGCCGCCTTCATGAGCCGCGTCGAAGACCCCGACCTGCGCCGCGCCTGGCGCAGCCGGATCGAGGATCACGACGGCACCGCAGAGAACGAAGGCGGCATCAAGCGCTGGCTCCGGCTGGCCGAGGCCGTGGGCCTCGACCCGGCCTATGTCGCCTCCCGCGAGGGCGTCCTGCCGGCCACCAAATTCGCCTGCGACGCCTATGTCCGCTTCGTCCGCGACAAGACCCTGCTGGAGGCCGTCGCCTCGTCCCTAACCGAGCTTTTCGCGCCCAAGATCCACGCCAACCGGATCGAGGGCCTCTTGAAGAACTACGACTTTGCCGACGACAGTTCGCTCAGCTACTTCAAGACCCGGTTGAAAGAAGCACCCAAGGACGTCGCCTTCGGCCTCGCCTGGGTGCTCGACCACGCCGACACGCAGGAAAAGCAGGACGCCGCCGCGAACGCGCTGATCTTCAAGACAGACGTACTCTGGTCCCAGCTCGACGCCCTCTGGAGCGCCTATGTCGAACCCGCCCGCATCCCGCCCGGCGGCTGGCAACCGGGCGAAGGGCTGCTGCTCGAAAGGGCCTCCTGATGATCGCTTCCGACATTCCCTCCCTGCCCCGCGGCGTGCGCCTGCATTTCGACAAGGTGCGCGACACGTGGGTTCTTCTCGCGCCCGAACGCGCCATCACCCTCGACCAGATCGGCCACGCCATCCTGACCGAGGTCGATGGGCAGCGCAGCTTCGGCGAGATCACGCAGGCCCTGTCGGACAAGTACAACGCCCCGGTCGAGCAGATCACCGAGGACAGCAACGGCTTCCTTACGGCCCTGCGCGACCGCAGATTTCTGGACGTAGCGCAATGAAAATACCCGCCCCAATCGCCATGCTCGCCGAGCTGACACACCGCTGTCCGCTCTCCTGCCCCTATTGTTCCAACCCCGTGGAACTGGCCCGGCAGGACAGCGAGCTTGATACCGAAACCTGGGTCCGCGTCTTCGACGAGGCGGCAAGGCTCGGCGTGCTGCAACTCCACCTCTCGGGCGGCGAGCCCGCCTCCCGCCGCGATCTCGTTCCGCTCGTACAGGCCGCCCGCGATGCGGGACTCTATACCAACCTCATCACCTCCGGCATCGGCCTGACCGAGCGCCGGCTGAAAGAACTGGACGAGGCCGGCCTCGACCACATCCAGCTGTCCCTGCAAGGCACCACGCCCGAAATGGCCGACGAAATCGGCGGCTATAACGGCGGCTACAAGCGCAAGATGCAGGTGGCCGAGTGGATCGGCCAGATCGGCTTTCCCCTGACGCTCAACGCCGTCCTGCACCGGCGCAACCTGCACCAGCTGCCCCGCGCCATCGAGATGGCACAGGAAATGGGCGCCCGCCGGATCGAGGTTGCGACCGTGCAATTCCACGGCTGGGCCCTCAAGAACCTCGACACCCTCATGCCGACCAAGGAACAGGCCCGCGAGGCCACCCGCATCGTCGCCGAATCCCGCGCCGCCCTCAAAGGCAAACTGGTGATCGACTACGTGCCCGCGGATTATCACGACGATTACCCCAAGCGCTGCATGGGCGGCTGGGGCAGCACGGGCCTCAACGTCGCCCCAGACGGGCAGGTTCTGCCCTGCCACGCCGCGCAATCCATCCCGCATCTCGAATTCGAAAACGTGCGCGACAAGCCGCTGGACGAGATCTGGTACCAGAGCAGCGCCTTCAACGCCTATCGCGGCACCGACTGGATGCAGGAGCCTTGCAAGTCCTGCGACCGCAAGCTGGTGGATTTCGGCGGCTGCCGGTGCCAGGCCATGGCCATCGTCGGCGACCCCGCCGCAACAGATCCGGTCTGCATCAAGTCGCCGCATCACGGGGCGCTGCAAGCACAGGCGGACACCCACGCGTCCAACACCGACGCGCCCTTGGTCTACCGCACCATGCCCGGCAAGAAAGAAGTCGAACCGACCAGCTGAGGTCGGTTCAGAAGCAGACGATCTCTGCCTCGGCCTGCGCCCGGCGCAGCTCCGCCACCAGGTTCGCCGCGGCGGCCGAGCTGTTGAACACCGCCATGCGCTCGCCGCCCACCCGGCGCATCGACAGCACCGTCTCGGCCTCCAGGTATTCCTCGTAGGACAGGATCTGCGCCACCTCGTCCACCGAGCACGAACATTTCTGCAGCATCTCGCGCGTCGTACCGTTCGTGGACATGCAGGCAAAGACGTAATCCGCCCGCGCCGCGGTGGGGAAATCGTTCAAGCGTTCGGCGGCGGTCTGGCCCAGCGCCAAGCCCGGCACCGCAATCAGCATCGACGCCAGAACAGCACCAGCCATCCGCCCTACGCCGCCCCGGCCCCCGAGCCGGGGCCTCCCGGCCTTCGCGCGCAGAGGTCCCGGGTCAAGCCCGGGACGGGGGGGACTGAACTCAAACGGCTGTTTCATTGCGTCGCCTCCTCCAGCGTTTCGAATGTCACTTCCGAACGGTACCCCTCACCGCCCTCCGGCCCCGGCGCCTCGGCCAAGAGGCTCAGATACCAGCCCGGCACGTCCTCGGACATCGTGACCGTCAGCTCCAAATCACCAAAGCCGCGCATCTGGGCGCGGTTCGGGTCCTCGGCAAAGGGCTGCATCGTCACCGTCTGCGTCTCGACCGTCTCACCGTCATACTCGGCCTCGCCCATCGTCACCTCGTTCGGCTGCACCAGCGCCTCCTTCACCCGGTTGCGGATGTAGAACTTGCTGCCGCCGGCACTCTCGGCCATGTCGCGCACCGTGCTCTCGTAGAAGAACATGATCATCGGGTTGCCCACGCTCGCGGGGAATTGCCCCAGCTTGCGGTACTTCTCGCCCTGCCGCAGTTCCAGCACCGCCATCGGGCTCTCGCCCTCGCCCACGGTCAGCGCCACCTTGCCGCTGTCACGCTCCGCCGCATCGGGCGCCAGCGCGTTACTGACCTCCCTCTGGTAAACCAGGGACGTGTCACGCGACACCTCGTCCAGCGTGCCGTTCTTGAACAACAGGTCATATGTTTCCTGCCCGTTCAGCGGGGCGGCCACAGCCGTGGCACAGCTCAGGGCAACCCCGATAAGGGCGCTTGTCAGACGCGTCATCATGCTCAATCTCCTCCCTATTCGGACCAGACACTAAAGGCTCCGGCAGCGCTGTCACCGGCCACTTTCGTATCACCCTGTCCCTCGGCATCCCCTTGCTGACCGATCTTCCACGCCATCAAAGGCCGCAACCGGTTCAGCTTCACCGGCTTGTAGATCACCGAGATGTCATAGGTCAGCCCCGCCGCCCGCACCCTGGGGCTGCGGTCGGCGGTGATCAGGATCGCCGGCACATGCACGCCGGTCAGCTTGCGCACCTTCGCTATGGCATCCACGCCGGTCTCGTCATCGTCCAGCGTGTAATCCGCCAGGATGATGTCGGGCGCCATGCCCATATCCTCGACACAGGTCACCGCCTCGTCGATCGATCGGCAGGCCAGCACGTCGGCCCCCCATTGCTCCAACCGCTTGGTGGTGCCGAACAGAACATCCTCGTCGTTCTCGATCAGCAGCACGATCTGGTTTTCCAGCAGGTCATCGGCGTTGGATGCAAGGCTCAGCGGCTCATTGACCGCCGGCGCATCCACGACCGTCTCCAACTCGATCCGAAAGACCGACCCAACGCCGGGCTTGGATTTCACCGACAGCTTGTGCCCCAGCAGGCGACAGGCCCGCTCCACCACCGACAGGCCCAGGCCGACGCCCGCGGCCAGCTTCTCGCCATCGGCGCGCGCGAACTCCTCGAACACCCGCTGCTGGTCGCGCTTGGGGATCCCGATGCCGGTGTCCCACACCTCCAGCACAACGCGCCCCTTGCGCCGGCGGCACCCGACCAGCACGCGCCCCCCGGGCTGGGTATACTGGATCGCGTTCACCACCAGGTTCTGGATCGACCGCAAAAGGTACACCGGGTCCGACCGCACCAGCACCGAACAGGGCACCATCTTCAGCCGGACGTTCTTCTGCTCGGCCACCAGGCTCTGGTCGGCATGGATACTGTTCATCATCGCCGTCAGGTTCACCACCAGCGGCGACACGGTGTCAGGCGCCGCGCTTTCCAGCCGCGAGATGTCCAAGAGCAGGTGCAGCAGTTGCTCGGTCGAGCGAAACGACCCTTCCAGCCGCTCGACCAGCCCGTGCATGTCGGTGTGCCGCGACGTCTCCAGCAGGGTCGAGATCAACAGCTTCGCGGCATTGATCGGCTGCAACAGGTCATGAGACGCGGCGGCCAGAAAGCGCGTCTTCGACGACACAGCCTTCTCCGCCTTGTCCTTGGCATCGCGCAATGCTTCCTCGACCCGCGCCTTCTTCTCGTATTCCTCGGTCAGCTTCTCGTTGGCACGGGTCAGCTCGGCCGTGCGTTCCATCACCCGGCGTTCCAGCGTTTCGGTCGCCTGCGCCTCCAGCGTGACGTCCTCGACCTCCACCAGGTACCCGCTGTCGGGCATCTCGTGCATGTGCAGTTCCAGCACCCGCATCGGGCCCAGCCGCACGCGCTGTCGAAACGCACCCTGCTTGACCAGCTTGCGATACATCCCCTCGATGCTCGTATCACCGCCTTCCACGGTCAGGCCGGTGTCGAAAAGATAATCCACCAGCGCCGTCACCGGCTCACCTTCCGCGACATGGGACGCCGGCACGTTCAAAAGCTCCCGGAACTGCGCGTTATGCATCAGCACGCGCCCCCGGGACGTAAACGTGCATACCCCCGAAGTCAGCGTCTGGAACACCGCCTTCAGGTAATCCTCCTGCCGGTCGATCAGGCTTTCCTTTTCCGACCGGTTGCGCCGCACGAAATCGGTGATCTCGGTCAAAAGCAGCACGACGTTGTCGCCCGACGTGTGCTGCGCGCTCAGCTGGAACCAGCGGTCGTCGGCCATCTCGATCATGACGGAGGTGATCACGCCTTCGTCGCGCCGCTTCTCAAGCGTGGTGGGCAGCGTGGCCAGGTTGCGGTCGGCCGAGCGGAAGAACTTGCTCGACACCAGCCGCGCAAAGAACCGGCCGATCGAAAGCCCCGTGTCGATCTTGTTCGAGATGTCCGGGAAAAGCTGCAAAAACAGGTGATTGCAAAGCTCCAGCTTGCCGTCGATAAACAGGGCAAAGCCACCCTCCATCGACGACAGCGCCGCCACCAGGCTCTTGCGCATCCGCTCCTGCTCGCCGCGCACCGTCTCCAGTTCCGACACCGCGCGCGCCAGGTCGCGGCCCTGCGCCTGCATCTTCTCCTGCAACTCGATGGCGGACTGGAACGCACGAAACGCCGAGGGGCGCACATCATCCTGCCGGTTCGCCCGCCGCATCAGCGCGTCGATGATCCGCGCCTGGCGCTCGACCTGTACATCCAGCGGCTCGTCGGGGTTCACCAGCATCAGTTCAGCACCCGCGCTTCTGGTTTGAAGAACGCCACGCCCACGAAGGTCTGGTTCATGTGCAGGCCGGATTTCTGCTCTCCATAGGTGTTGAACCCGATCACCCGGTGGGCGCGCAGGATATTCGACACCTCATGCGTCAGCTGCTTGTGTTCGAATTCCAGCCGCCGCAGGAAACAGTCGAAGCCAAGGATGAAATCCGGCTCGCGCCCGGCCGCATCCCGCGTCGACAGACCCGCGTGCAGCGCATCCAGGCTGCCTTGCGCCTTGCCCAGCGTCAGGATCAACCCGTCGTCGATGGCCGCCAGCAACGACAGCGCACCGCCCGGCTTGGCATCGCTGATCGCACGGGCGTAATGCGTCAGGTTGTGGCGCAGCATCATCGGGTTTTCTGCAAACACCTCCGGGCTCAGCGCCTCGGGCGGGCAGCCCACCAGCCGCGCGTATTCCTCCGCCGCCGGCGCCCCGTTGATCTCGTAGACCAGCCGGTCCTCGGGATCGGCCGAGGTGATGACGATCTGCGCGCCCTCGGGCTGAAAATGATCGAAGGCCACGCCCTGGAACTGCAGGTCGGTCTCGATCAGCAACAGCATCGCGGCATTGGAATGCGTCTCACCGTCATGCAGAACGAAGGTCCGCTCGAACTTCAGCCCGTCTCCCGCCGAGCCGCCGAAAATCGGCACGTCGCCCAGAACCGCGTCAAGCGTCGAGACCAACAGATCCTCCTGCTTGGACAACCCGTCCGCCACGATCAGCGCGAACCGGTTCCAGCCGGCGGTGTGCCGGAACCGCTCCGCCTGTTTTTGCGCCTCGGCGGCAAAGGCCGTGGCGTGGTCCGGGTGCAGGTCCCGGAACAGCATCGAGGCACAGCGGAAGTTCCTGCGCGGGAAGCCCATCAACAACAGCGCCTGATCGTCATACCCGTCGGTGGTGATCTGCCCGGCAGAACTGCACCCGAAGACCGGCACGCCCTGGAACGCCTCGGACAGAATCGCGCTGGTTTCCTGCACATCAAGACTGTCGGGCAGGACCGCAAATACGAAACAAAGCCCCTTGCCCGCCAGCCCCTCGGCCGCCTCGGCGACGGCGCTCGCGGGATCCGGGGCCCGGGATTCCCCGATCATGACAAATTCAGGGGGGGCAGGCTTCACGTGCCCGCGCCTAGTGCTGCAAAAAGGCGCGCGCCTCGGGTTCGGCATGACGCGCCATCACCGACTCCACGAACACCACCGCCTGGGTCCGGTTGCGCACGTCCAGCCGGCGCAACAGCGCGGTGATATGCGCCTTGACCGTGGCTTCCGCCAGCGACAGCTCGTAAGCGATCTGCTTGTTGGGCTTGCCCGCGCAAATCAGCTTCAGGATATTAACCTGCTGCGGCGTCAGGATGCTCAGCTCGGGCGTCGTCTTGAACAGATCGTCCTCGCCGCCTGCCTCCTCGACATTGACGTACTCGGCGGGAATGTAACGCCGCCCGGCGGTGATCTCGGACACCGCGAATTGCAGCGTTTTGGCCGAGGCGTCCTTTGGCAGGAATCCCATCGCGCCCGATCGCAAAAGCGTGTGCACCAGTTCGCTCGACGCCAGCGACGAGATCACAAGCACGCGCGCCTCGGGCAACCGCTCGCGCAATTTCTCGAAACCCGACACCCCGGTCACGTCCGGCAACTTCAGGTCGAACATCACCAGATCGGGGTGAAACTCCTGGTCCAACAGGTCGAAGCACGCCTGAAGACTGCCCGCCTTGCGGATTTTGCACTCGGGGAATCCCAGCGTCAGCGCCGTTTCCAGCGCGTCGCTGTACAGCGGATGGTCGTCCACGATCATCACCGACGACACAGGCTGCGCGTCCGCGCATTCATCTCTTGCTGCCAACATGCCGATCCTCCCAAATGGAAACCTAGCACCAAATCGAGAATGATCAACCATTTGGCGCAGGCCTGTCCGAACCGGCAATGCTTGGCCAATCGCACAGCGGGCAAGTTCCCCGCGAAATCGGAAACAGCCGGGGGCGCCCGTGTGCAACTAGCGGGCGAACCGCGTCACGTCGCCCGGCGGGGCCGCGCCGGAATAGACCGCCCGATCCAGTTCCGCCAACCGCTTGCGGTACGTCTCGGCTCCCGGATCCGCTCCTGAAAGTGCCACCAGAGCCTTCCGCACCTCACCGACCCGCCCGGCCCGCGCCGCACGGCGCAGCGCACGTCGCTGAGGGTGCCACCCCGGCACCCAGTCCGATAGCCGCGGCACGCCCGACCACGCCCGACCGCGCAGCCCCAGCGCCAGCGCCGCCGCGAAAACCGCCAGTGCAGCAGCCAGCGCCGGACCGCCCGGCAACACCGCCTCGGCGGGTTCGGGCACGGCCTGCGCGGTCGTCGGGGCACCGGCCCCGCTTGCCCTCACGCGTGCGCCATAGGCCACCCGCTGCGCGTTGATCTCCACCGTTCGCTTTTCGCGCATGGTTGTGTCGTAATAGTCAAAGCTCAAGGACTCCACGACCGCCGACACGTCATTGCCCGGCCGGATCGTCCAGCGCCAGAAGGCGATGGTCTTCGGTCCCTCCGGCGTCAGTTGGATAAGCCGCTTTTCCGGGTGGGCAAAAATCATGCCCGAAGGCGAGCTAAGCTCCGGCATCGGCGGGATCATCTCGGGCGTGGCGCCCAGCGCCTCGACGCGGATCACCCGCAACACGCCCTCTCCCGGCGTCAGCTGGTCGGGCGCGTTCGACCACTGGTCAGACACTTCCAGTTGCCGCACCGGGAACCACCAGTCTCCATCCGCCGGCGCCGGCTCCACCTTGATCGTGATCGGCTCGGACGCGACGTCGTGCTCGAACCAGTCGTCGCCCTCGTCGGTCAGCGTCAGCCGGTGCCGAAACGCCCCGATGGTCAGTTCGCCGGGCCTTTCCGGGTAAACCGCCATGCGCCGGATAAAGACCTTGACCTTACGCCCGTCCACGCGCTCATCGCGCCAGGTGTCGGGTCCCAGCTGTGACCAGTTGAACCCCTCCAGCTCCGGCTGCACCAGTTTTTCCCGGGTGATATAGCGCCGATAGGTGCCGCGGATGGTCAAAAGCACCATTTCCTGCGTGTAGGGCGTCGCTTGCCGCTCTTCCACGCTGACCTCCAGCGCCAATTCCCCCGGCCGCACTTCGCGCGACTGCCCGAACGCCACTGCCGGCATCAGCAGCACGAGCATCGCAAGCGCCAACACGCCGAGCGCAAACACATGAACCTCCCGTCCCGGACCTGATCCGGGACCTCTCGCCTTCCCCGGCGACGGGCCCCGGCTCGAGGGCCGGGGCGGAACCGAGGCGCGCGTCTCACAAACACTCATCATCCCGGATCCTCCGGATCGGGCGGCGACAGTCCCAGTTTCCTGCGCCGCTTGTGTTCCTGCAAGATCCGCTCGGACATGAATTCCCCCGGCACGTCCTCCAACTGCAAGAGCCAGCGCTCGTCGGCCACCATGAAGTAATCCTTGAACACGCGCCGTACGCCCAGCTTGCCACGGCTTTCCAGCTCGGCCATGCCCAGCACCGCGCCGGTATTGCTGACCCCGTCCCCGGTCGAGGCCGCACGCGCGTCGCCCTGCCCCACCTCAGCTGCGGCAGTAGACCCACGCTTGCGGTCAGGCAGCAGGGCCAGCGCCTCGGGGTCAATCGCGAGGCCCGCGTAATAGGCCGCGACCACATCGAAATTCGCCCGCGCCCGCGGATCCCCAGCTGCAATGGCAAGATCATAGGATTCCAAAGCCTGCGCATACTCCCCCGCGAAAGCCCGCGCATTTCCGAGGTTATAGTCCTGCCCGGCTGCCGCGAAGGCCTCCGCCGCCGCGCCGTATTCGCCCGCGCGGAACCGCGCCACGCCCCGCCAGTCCGGCGCGTCGAACACCTCCGCCGCCCATCCCGGCAACCCGACCGCCAACAGCACGCGCCCGATCGACGCCGTCCCGCCCAGGCTCAGGCCGGCCAGCAGGAACACCGCCGTTATCAGCGCCAGCCCCCTCATGCGGCCTGCCTGCGGAACATCAGCAGCATCGGCAAGGCGGCCAGCAGCAGCAGGTACCGACCCATGTCGCTCCAGAAAATCAGCGGATAATCCTGCCGCTCCAGCCGCGCCGCCATGTCCTGCCCCAGCCAGCCGGCCAACGCCTCCGCGTCGTTCAGCCCAAAGACCCGCCCGCCGCCTGCCTGCGCATGGGGCACGAGCGCTGGTGCGTCGCCCATCCCAACCAACGACAGCCTTGCCCCGATCTCCGACAGCCGTGCCGCCAGCCGCAAACTCTCCGGCCCCAACCCCGCCCCATCTGTGAAAAGCACCACGTCCCCCGCGATGATCTCGGCCTCTTCCAGCCGCGCCACCGCCAGCGCCAATGCGCGCGCGGGCCTTGTGCCGGGGTCGGGCACCAGCTCCGGCCCGATCAACGAAAACGTCTGCCCAAGCTGCAAATGATCCAGCGTCATGCCCGTCGCCAGATAGGCGTCCCCGCCATAGACCACGATTCCCCCGGGCCGCGTTCCCAGGTTGGCCAGCCCGAACCGCCCCAGCGCCTGCATCTGCGGCCAGCGGTCATCCTCCGTCACACTGCTCGAGGCATCGACCACGAACAGCACCCCGTCGAGGTTGCGAAAACTGGGCGTGTCCCGCCGCTCCACCGCCGGTCCCGCCAGCGCCAGCACCGCGATCACCAGCACCGCCATCCCGGCCCACAGCCCCGACCGCCCCGGCTGCGCCTCGACCCGGCCCAGCGCCGCCATCGCGCGGATCATGCCCGGGTCCGCCGCCCGCTGCCAGTCGCCCAACCCCTGCCGCTGCGACCAAAGCCACCACGCCAGCCCCGCCAGCACGGGCAGCGCCAACAGCCACAGGGGCCGCAGCAGGGTGACGTCCAGGCTCATGCCGGGTCCCTCGCGATCACGAATAGGCACAGCAACGCAGCCGCCGCGGCGGGCCAGGGCCAGTAATCTCGATAGATTTCGGCAGCCAGCCCGTCGCTGTCATTCGCCTCCAGCCGGTCCAGCGCATCCGCCACCTGCTGCAGATCCTCGGTCGTGCGCACCCGGAAACTCTCGCCGCCCGAGACCTCCGCAATCGCCC
The DNA here is from genome assembly GCF_028807495.1 of Roseovarius sp. SK2. Taxonomy (NCBI): domain Bacteria; kingdom Pseudomonadati; phylum Pseudomonadota; class Alphaproteobacteria; order Rhodobacterales; family Roseobacteraceae; genus Roseovarius; species Roseovarius sp. SK2. The sequence continues at coordinate 21,386 of NZ_JARAMK010000015.1, read as the reverse complement.
GCAAGCTCCGCGCATCCACCACGCCGCGCTCGCCTTCCTCGGCACTCTCCAGGTCTTTGGGTCCCAGCGCGATGGTATGCACCCGCACCCCCATCCGGGCGGCCAGCTCGGCCACGCCCAGCGGCTTCGTCGCGCCCGCGTTGTTCACCCCGTCCGACAGCAGGATCACCACCTTGCTCGCCGCATCGCTGTCCTTCATCCGTTTCAGCGCAAGGCCCAGACCGTCCGAGACGTTCGTCGCCCGCCCCGAGATGCCGATCACCGAGGTCTCGATCTCCTGCGCCACCGCCTCGATGTCGAACGTGAAGGGCGTCGCGTAATAGGCCTCCGAGCCAAACACGATCAGCGCCAGCCGGTCGCCGCCCCGCCGCCGGGCAAACTCCGCGCCGACGGTCTGCACCGCCTCCAGCCGCGTCACCTGCCGGCCGTCGAGGTCGAAATCGTCCCGCACCATCGAGCCGGACAGATCCAGCGCAATTGCCAGGTCCCGTCCCGACACCTTCAGCGCCGACACCGGCGCAAGATCCCTCGGACCGGACAACGCCACCACCAGCAGCGCCCAGGCCATCCACAACGCTCCATCGCGCAGCGGCACGCCCGCCACGCCCACGCCGCCGCGTCGCGCTCGATCCAGCAGATCCTCGCCGACACGGCGTGGCAGCACCAAGGCCCGTCCCCCCGCACTCCGCGCCGCCACGAACCGCTGCACCAACCACGGCAGCGGCAGCAGCAACAGCGCCAGCGGCTGCGCGAGCTCAAACATGCGCCCTCACCTCCGCCTCCACGTCGATCTCCGCCTCCCGCCGGTACAGAGTGGGGCGCAACGCATCATACCGCTCCGGCGCAACCTCCTTCAGCAAGTGCAGCAAACCCACGCGCCGTGCGTCCTCGGGCAACTCCGCCAGCGCGGCAATACGCGCCTCAACCCCCGGTGTCGCGCCGCTGCGCCGTCGCGTAAATGCCAGCCGCAACCCTCCGATCACCAGTAGCGCAGCACACCCCGCCAGCCCCGCCGACACCAGGACGTCCGCCACGGCCTCCACCGCGCCTCCCGGCGGCAACCTTATATCCAGCAGGCTGTCGCGCATCGCCGCTTCGGAAAGGGGCGCGCCGCTCATGCCGCATGCTCATCGTGATAGCGGATCAAGACCCGCGCCGTCTCGCGTGGGTCGGCCCCGGCATCCACCACCAGCGCCTCGCGCCCCGCGATGCGTACCATTGTCGGAACCGAGTCATTCACACCGATCCGCAAATTCGCCCGTCGCCCATCGGCCAGCCGTACCGGGTACCGGCCCGCCGGCAACGCGTCGGTGTTCGACACCAAAAGCAGCCGGATTGCCCGCCTTTGCCCCAACCCGTCCAGCACCTTCACCAGTTCCTCGCCCGGCGCGTCGAACCCCGAGGCGATCACGATCTCCGCCCCCGATGGCGCCAGCCGCTCCAGCCGGTGCAGCGCCCGGTCCAGCGACAGCGCCCCGCCGGTCGAGCCCTTGTCCTGCGCCGCATCCTCCAGCGCCCGTGCATGGGCCTCCACCAGCCCGCCGATCACGTCCAGCATCCCGCGGATGCGCCCGCGTGGCGGCACCACGGTCACATCCCGGTCCGTCACCGCCAAGAGCCCGACACGCCCGCCCTGCTCGATCAGCGGCCAGGCATCCAGAACCAGCGCCTCGGCGGCCGCCACCGACAACAGCGCCCGGCGCAAGCCCCACAGCATCTCGCTGCGCATATCGGCCACAAGGTACCGCACCCGGTCTCGCTCCGCCTGAAACTGCCGCACGTGCAGCTTGCCGGTCCGCGCCGTGCTCGCCCGGTCCAGATGCCGGATGTCGTCGCCGGGCAGGTAGTCCCGGATATCCGCCACCTCGATCCCCTGCCCCTTGACCCGCGTCGCATGGCCTCCCGGCAGCGTCGCGCATTGCTCCGCGCCGCCCGGCCCGGTCAGCGCATGGGCGCGCAGCGCGATCAGGTCCCCGGCGGCAAGCCGGACCCCCGGCTGCTCCAACGCGGCACTCACAGCGGCTCCACCGCTTTGACGATATCCGCCACCACGTCCCTTGCCCGGCGCCCCTCGGCCATCGCCCGCCAGCTCAGCACCATCCGGTGCGCCAGCGCATCGGGTGCCAAGGCCGCCACGTCCTCGGGCAGCGCATGGTCGCGCCCCTTCAGAAACGCCCGCGCCCGCGCCGCCGCCGCCAGCGCGAGCGTGCCGCGCGGCGACACCGCGTGCTGGATATCCCCGGCCAAATCCCCGCCCCGCGTCGCCATCACCAGCCGCACGATATAGTCACGCAACTCCGCGGCCAGATGCACGTCCGCCACCGCCTTGCGCGCCTCCTTCAGGCTTTGCTGGCTGATCGTTGCGTCCGACGCCACCGCCTCGCCATGCGTCTCGGCCTCGACAAGGTTCAGGATCGCCCGCTCGGTCTCGAGATCCGGCAAGTCGAGCACCACGTGTAGCAGGAACCGGTCCAGCTGCGCCTCGGGCAGCGGAAAGGTCCCCTCGTGCTCGATCGGGTTCTGCGTCGCCACCACCAGGAACGGATCGGGCAAACCGTGCGTCTCGCTGCCTGCCGTGACCTGTCCTTCGCCCATCGCCTCCAGCAGGGCCGACTGCACCTTGGGCGGCGCCCGGTTGATCTCGTCCACCAAGACGAGGTTGTGAAAGACCGGCCCTTTGACGAACTCGAAACTGCCATCGCCGGGCTTGTAGACTGGCGTACCGGTCAGGTCGGCCGGCATCAGGTCGGGCGTGCATTGAATACGCGCGAACGACCCTTCCACCGCCTTCGCAAGGCATTTCACCGCCCGCGTCTTGGCCAGCCCCGGCGCCCCTTCGACCAGCAGATGCCCCCCGGTCAACAGCGCGATCGTCATTCGCTCGATCAGGCTTTCATGCCCGATCAGCCCATCTCCCAATTGCTGCAACAATCCCGCGATATCGCGCTGGCCGGCCTCTTTCAGCACATCCTGTCCTCCCGAAACACACCGTTTGACAGCACCCCGCAGCCTCTCCCACCGCGCGGCGCATCACATCAACGCTAGGGCAAGCGGCCAGTCGCCGCCTACCTAACCGAAAGTCGTAATCCCTAACGCACCGTCCGGTCCGCCGCGCAGTCCGGGTCCATCAGTGGCGCAAACCGCGCATCGGTAAAACTTTCCGCGCTCAGCGCATCCAGTCGCTCGTAGTTCACGTCGATGAAATCTATGAATTCCGGCGCGTTTGTCTCGGCCCCCGGCGACTGCGCCACCGCATGCAGCATGAAAACGTCAAACCGGCACAGCCCCACCGGATTCGACCCCAGGATCGCCCGCATGAACCCGCGTGAGCTCCACGGCATCCTGCCCATGTTCACGGGAAATTCCTGCAGTTTTGACACGAACCGCGCGTCGCGGTCGAACTTCAGCACATCCATCCCGAAGGTGAACGACTGGAACAGCTCTTCCACAAGGATCGAGCGATAGAATTTGCGCTCCAGCTTTCCGGGCGTCGACGGCCCCGGCTGCTTGACCATGATATGCGTCACCTGCCCAAGGTGGCCAAAGAACGTCTGCGCCATCGCCGGCGACATCGCCGCATAGTCCCGCCCCCGCGGCAGGCCCAGACCGAAAGCGCTGTTCATCCAGTCCACGTCCTGCGACAGCGCCCGGTTCGGCGGCCGCCCGGAATACAGCCGCAACAACACGACCCGCCCCGCTCCACAGCCCTGCGCCGTGTCCCCGGCAAACCGCATCGGCAGCGGCTTGCCGTAAACGTCGCCGATCAGGCCCCGGAACGCATCCAGCACCGCGCGGGTCTCGGGGTGGGGCTTCTCGCCCACCACGCACAGCGCGGCCCCCGCCATGTCGCGCCCGTTGATCCGTACCGGGATTTCCATGTCCCGCCCGATCATCGTGGTACGCAGCTCGTAACTCCAGCCGCGCTGCGCCATGTCAAGGTAATCCTCGCGCTGATCCGCCTGCGCGGCCAGCCCGGCAAAGATCAGCATGAAAGCAAGTCGAACGACGCGCATGGCACCTCCCTGACCGCGCAACATAGACCGGTCACGTCGACGTTTCCACAAATCCCAGCGGTCCCGCGATCACGTTCGCGCAAACAGCACCACGCGCGCGCGCCCGCCGCGTCGTTTTGACAGCCCGCCGCCCCGTCTCTATTGCTGGGAAAACCGTCAGGAGAGACCCATGCAAGCCCATTCCGATACCGGCACCGTGATCCCGTCCGACACGTTCGCACTGACCGTCGCCCCCGACGGCACCTGCGAAATCCTGATGCCCGATGGCAGCCCGGACGACGACATGCCCGCAGCGGTCGCCGCGCTGACGGCAGTCTTCATCCGCATGGAAACCGACCCGAACTTCATTCGTGACCAGATCGCCTGGCTCGACGCGCGACCCAACGCCTGAACGCCCCCAAAGGAGCTTTGATGACCCAACTCAAGACAACCGCCGCCCAGATGGTCGCCGACGCCCGCGCCCGCATCCAAGAGGTCGAAACGAAGGACCTGATCGCGCAGCACGAAGACCCCGATCTCGTGATCGTCGATATCCGCGACGTGCGCGAACGCCAGCGCAGCGGCTTCATCCCCGGCAGTGTTCATGCCCCGCGCGGGATGCTCGAATTCTGGGTCGACCCCGAAAGCCCCTATCACCGCGACGTCTTCGCCCAACCCGGCAAGCGCTACGTGCTGCATTGCGCGTCCGGTTGGCGCTCGGCGCTGGCCACAGCCGCGCTTCAGGACATGGGGTTCGAGGCGTCGCACCTGCGCGAGGGCTTCTCCACCTGGGCCGACCAGGGCGGTCCGGTCGAATTCCCAGAAGACAAGAAAGCCTGATCCACGAGGGCCGCAGGGCGATCTTCGGCGGCGCATCCCCGCCCCCGTCAGGCCGCCCAGTCCGTCCTCAGATCAGGTCTTCCAACTGCCGCGCCGCCTCGCGCAGGCGCGGCAGGTAAGCCTCTAGGTCCGACAGGCTGCACCGCTGGATCGGAGAGTGCAGCGACAAGGTCGTCACCAGCCGGTTCTGATCGTCCCGGATCGGCACCGCAACGGCGGTCATGTCGTCCATGAATTCCTCGTTGTCGGTCGAATAATTCCGCTCCCTGATGCGCGCCAGCTCCGCCATAAGCGCATCCGCATCGGTCAGCGACCGTTCGGTCCGCCGCGGCATGTCCAGGTTCTGCAACAGCCGGGACAGCTTGTCGGTGCGCAGCGATGACAGGTACATCTTGCCGCTGGCGGTACAGTTGAACGGCACCTGCGTGCCCACCGGCAACTGGATGCGCAGCGGCCAATGCGTCTCGACCCGGTCGAGATACACCATCCCGTACCGTCCCGGCGCCGCCAGGTTGCAGGTCTCGCCCACATCCTCGGCCAGCCCCTTCATGATCATCAGCCGCTCGGTGCGGATGCGTTGCGACGACAACGTGTTGATCGCCAGTGTCCGCAGCCTCTTGCCCGGCCCGAACGAGCGCCCGTCGACATCGCGCTGCAAGTACCCCTCCGCCTCCGCCGTGCTCAGCAACCTATGCACCGTCGGCTTCGGCAGGCCCAGCGCCGCGACCAGCGTCGACGGCGCCACCGGTACGCCCGCCTTCGCCACCTCTTCAAGCAGCACCAGCAGGCGCAGGTTGGTAGGGATCAGGTACTTTCCGTCTTCTGATTGATCGTCGGGCATGTCACGTCTTTCCTACCTGTTCGGCAACAAGACCAGCGCAAGTTCGGGGACAACAGACACCAGAACCCAGACACTGATCAAGGCGACAAGATACGGCACGGTATACTTCAGCAAGCGGAAGTACGGCACCCCCGTCACGCCGGATGCGACGTAAAGGTTAAGCCCATAAGGTGGCGTAATGAACCCGATCGACGCGCCCACCAGGAAGATCACCGAGAAATGCACCGGATCGACACCCACGCTGGCCGCAATCGGCGCAAGAATAGGCGCCAGGATGATCGTGACCGGCAGCGATTCCAGAATCATGCCCGAAAAGAACACGATCAGCATCGCGGTGAACAGCACCGGGTAATAGCCGCCCATCGAGGTCAGGAACGTGCCGATCACTTCCTGCGCACCCAACAGCGACAGGATCTGTTGCATCACCACCGAGATGGCGATGAGCGGCGCGAGGATTCCCGTGATCTGGGCCGAGCGCATGACGATGCCCGGGATTTCAGGAATGGTGAACCCTTCAACCACCAACATCGACGCATAGGACCGTTCCTCCCACGGCCTGTCGCTCCTGACCCGGAAGATCCGGCTCACCACCCAGCTCAGCAGGCCCGCGATGATGCAGAAGCCAACCGTCACGCCCGCCGCCTCGGTCGGAGAGAACTTGCCGGTATAGATGCCCCACAGCACCAGCCCGATCGCAAAGAACCCCAGCCATGCGCCGAACGCCGTCTTCAGCACCCGGTTCAGTTGGAGCGGGATCAGGTAGCCCCAGCCGTTCATCCGGCAGATGATCCAGCAGGCGAACTGCATGCCGAACACCATCAGCGCGCCGGGCAGGATCCCCGCCACGAACAGGTCCGAGATCGGCAGGTTCATCAGAAAGCCGTAGACGATGAAGATGATCGACGGCGGGATGATGATCCCCACCGTACCACCTGCGGCGGCGGTGGCCGCCGAGAACCGCTCGTCATAGCCGCCTTTCACCATCTCGGGATGCAGCATCGAACCGATGGTCGCCGTGGTGGCCGAGTTCGACCCCGAAATCGCGGCGAACAGCCCGCAGGCCCCAAGGCTCGCCATGGCCAGACCGCCGCGTAACCACCCAAGACAGGCATAGGCGAAATCGGACAATCGTCGTGCGATCCCCGACTTGTTGATCAGGTCCCCGGTCAGGATGAACAGCGGCATCGCCAACAGGGCGAACCCCTTGTTGAAGACGTTGAGCAGTTCAGCGCCAAGGTTGTCCAGCGTCAGGTTCAGCACGAAGCTGCACCCGATCACCCAGTAGGCGATCACAAGGAACACCGGCACGCCCAGCATGAACAGGAACGTCACGCCCAGTGAAATCAGCGTAATGAGGGTGCCATCGGTCATCATACGTCCCCCCCGATCACGGCTTGCTTGATCAGCGGCCGGCCCGACCGCCAGTTGGCGATATCCTCGAACAGGTTCTGAAACGTCCGCGCCGCCATCAGCAGAAACGCGATGGGCGCGGTGATCAGGAACCACCATTGCAGGGTATTGTCCGTGCCCAGCACGATCTGGAAATTCGACGCCGACAGGGCCGCGGCCCGCGCCGTTGTGACCATCACGATCACCGAGAATGTGAACCACAGCACCGCGTCCAGCATCAGGCAGGCGAACTGCGCAGGACGCGGCATCCGGCTGCGGAATTCGGAAAAACTCAGATGCGTGCGCAGCGCGACGTTATAGGTCGCACCGAACCACGCCATGATCATGAACAGCAAGGGCGGGATCGTCGTCGACCACGGCTGCTGGTTGGAAAAGATAAAGCGGTCGATCACGCCCCAGAAAATGATGAACGCCACCGCCAGGTAAGCCACCACCATGATCGTGCGCTCCAGGTGCCGCTCGACGAAAGGCAGCGCGCGGTACATCCCCGCCAGAGCCAGCCCCCCGACCAAGGCCACCGCCGTTCCAAGGTACCACGCCGCATCGGCACTCAGCGCTTCCCGGATCATCCACGCATCGTTCGATGCGACAGCAGAGAAAATTGCTCCCACGTCGGACAAGATCGACATGACGCCCTCCCATTTTCGTTGACTTCCGGCCTATCACGCCGGCCCTGACCGCATATCGCCGGCCCGGGTCAGGGGGCCGGCGATATTTTTCTTAAGTCAGTATCAGGATTTCCACCAGCGACGCGGCTCGACATTCTCGGGCAGCATGTCCGCGGGGACCTCGCGTGCGATGTCATAGATTTCCTGGTAGGTGTCGATGCCACCGGCCCAGTTGTTCAGGCGCTCGCGCCAGTCGGCCCACAGGTCCGGCTGGTATTCCGGCGAACACATTTCCTCGGCCATCTTGATCTGGTCGTCTGCCAGGAACGCGTTGCGCACGTTGTTCTCGGCAAAGATCGTGTTCGGCAGCTGCGGGTCCGAGAATCCGACGGTCTTGACCAAAGCCGCCTCGTTCGCCGCCTGCACGTGGGTCTGCGCCCAGTAGGCGCTTTCCATCACGGCCTCCTGCAGATGCGCGTCCAGCCCGTCGAAGACGCTCGCGCTCATCGACGTGTGCTCGGTCCCGCAGAAAAACTTGAGGTCGACACACTGGCTGACCACCGGAGACATGTTGGCATAAGCCACGGCCGAGGCCCAGGTCTCCGCCCCGTCGATCAGGCCCTGCTTCAGCCCGTCCAGCGTCTCTTCCCATGCCACCGGCACCGGGTTGAGGTTCAGCGCCTGCATGGCGATCCGGCCCAGCTGCGTGCCCGTGACCCGGTTCTTGGTGCCGAAAAGCTCCTCCAGCTTGGTCACCGTCGGCTTGTCCTCCCATGACAGACCCAACTGGATGCCCCGCAATTCACAGTGCGAGAACAGGAATTTCAGCCCGTGCCGCTTTTCCAGCGGGTCGCGCAGGATGCGCTGAGACTCGGGACTGTAAAGGAAGTGGTACTGCGACGCCCGGCCGGGGAACATGTAGGCATAATCCAGCACGTTCAGATAGGGCGCGCCGCCGGCCGAGTTCTGGGTCGACGCGGCATAGATGTCGATGATGCCCTGCTGGGTCTTCTCGACACAGCTCAGCTGGCCGCAGATCTGGTTGTTGCCGATAAACTCGACGCGAATCTCGCCGTCCGTGCGGCTTTCAAGGTCACGCGCGAATTCAAGCGCGCCCGCCCGCTCGATCAGCAGGTTCTGCGGGTTGAAACCCGACGCACCGAACTTCAGCGTGTGCTTGGCCTCTTTCGAGAATCGCCTCTCGTAGGTCGATTCCGCCGCACGGGCCAAGTTCGCCGACGTCATCGCGCCACCAAAGGCACCCGCCGCCAAGAGCGTCGAGCTCATGCCGTAAGTCCCTGCTATCTTGAAAAAATCCCGGCGCGAAACGCCCTTCACTCGGTCATAAATTGCCATTTAATCCTCCCATTTTGACAACTTTTGAGACGTATCGTTTCAAAAAACACTAGAATAGCTTTCCCGTTCTGCATAGAGTTTTTTCGTGAAATGGGAGGAAAACTGGTGAATACCGATTACGTGATCGTTGGCGCGGGCTCTGCGGGCTGCGTCCTGGCCAACCGGCTCAGCAAGGACCCCAAGGTGCGCGTGACGCTGCTCGAGGCAGGCCCGCCCGACCGAAATCCGTGGATCCACATCCCCGTCGGGTACTTCAAGACGATGCACAACCCCACGGTCGACTGGTGCTACCGGACGGAACCCGACCCGGGCCTCAACGGTCGCGCCATCGACTGGCCGCGCGGCAAGGTGCTGGGCGGGTCGTCCTCGCTCAACGGGCTTCTCTACGTCCGCGGCCAGCCGCAGGACTACGACCGCTGGCGCCAGATGGGCAACACCGGCTGGGGCTGGGACGATGTCCTCCCCCTTTTCAAACGGGCCGAAAACAACGAGCGCGGCGCCGACGCATATCACGGCGACGCCGGGCCGCTTTCGGTGTCCAACATGCGCATCCAGCGCCCCATCTGCGACGCCTGGGTCGCCGCCGCCCAGACAGCAGGCTACCCGTTCAACCCCGATTACAACGGCGAAGATCAAGAGGGCGTGGGCTATTTCCAGCTCACCACCCGCAACGGCCGCCGATGCAGCGCGGCGGTGGCCTACCTGCGCCCCATCCGCGACCGCAAGAACCTGAACATCGTCACCCACGCGCAAGTCACCCGCGTGCTTCTCGACGGCAAACGCGTCACCGGCGTCGAGTACCGCGACAAGGGCGGCCAGTTGCAGACCATCGGCGCAACCCGCGAGGTCATCCTGTCGGGCGGCGCCATCAACAGCCCGCAGATCCTCATGCTGTCGGGCCTCGGCGACCCCGACCACCTCAAGGAAAACGGCATCACGCCGCACCACGCCCTGCCCGGCGTGGGCCGCAACCTGCAGGACCACCTGCAAGCCCGCCTTGTCTTCAAGTGCAACGAACCCACGCTGAACGACGAGGTCCGCAGCCTCGCCTCGCAGGCCCGAATCGCGCTGAAATACGCGCTGTTCCGCGCCGGCCCGATGACCATGGCCGCCAGCCTCGCCACCGGCTTTCTCAAGACGCGCCCCGACGTGGAAACCCCCGACATCCAGTTCCATGTCCAGCCGTGGTCCGCCGACAGCCCCGGTGAGGGCGTGCATCCCTTCTCGGCCTTCACCATGTCAGTCTGCCAGTTGCGGCCCGAAAGCCGCGGCGAGATCCGTCTGAACGGCCCCGACCCCAAGACCTATCCCAAGATCCACCCGCATTACCTGTCGACCGACCTCGACTGCCGCACCCTCACCGAGGGCGTCAAGATCGCCCGCAGAATCGCCCGCCACGCGCCCCTGTCGACCAAGATCGCCGAGGAATTCCGGCCCTCGGGTGACCTCGGCATGGACGACGACGCCGCCACGCTCGACTGGGCGCGCAACAATTCGGTCTCGATCTACCATCCCACCGGCACCTGCAAGATGGGCGACGATGCGAATGCCGTCGTCGATGCCCGCCTGCGCGTGCATGGGCTGACGGGCCTGCGCGTGGCCGATTGCTCCATCATGCCGGAAATCGTCTCGGGCAACACCAACGCCCCCGCGATCATGATCGGAGAGAAATGCGCCGAACTCGTGCTGGAAGACGCCTGAGCCCGCCGACCGGGCAAAAAACAAGGGACACCGCCCTACGCGCCACCCGTCCCGGGCCTGACCCGGGACCTCAACCCCAGGGTGTCTCAAAGCCCACGCTTTGCGGAAATCGCCGCTGTCAGGCCATCGGTTTGAAAGACGATGTCCGGGACCTATGCTATCTCCCCGATATGGCGAACAAGAAATCCCGTCTGGAATACTGGCGCGAAACCAGCCCGATCGACATCCTCAAGGATATCGGAAGCTTCTTCTATTTCGCCATGCGCCGCTTCGTGAATGACGGCCTGACCCAGGCGGCGGGCGCGCTCACCTACTCCACCCTGTTGGCGCTGGTGCCGCTTCTCGTCATCGCCTTCGCCGTGCTCTCGGGCTTTCCCGCCTTTGATCCGGTCAAGATCCGCATGCAGGAAATGTTCTTCGGCATCCTCATCCCCGAAGTCGGTTCGGACGTGCGCACCTACATCTCGGATTTCACCAGCAACGCCAGTGACTTGACCGTGGCGGGCATCATTGCCCTGCCGGTCACCGCCGTGCTGCTTCTGGCCACCATCGAGGCCACGCTCAACAGCATCTGGCGCGTCGCCCGGCCCCGTCCCCTGCATGTGCGGCTGCTGACCTTCTGGGCGGTCCTGACCATGGGGCCGCTCCTGATCGGGGCCAGTTTCACGCTGACCACCGACGTCATGCGCCCGCTTCAGGACTGGGCCAAGGACACGGGCTACCTGCCGTCGATCAACCTGCGCTCGGACTGGCCCCGCACGGTGCTCGCGGTGGTCAACACGACCTTCGTCTTCACCCTGCTCTACTGCGTCGTGCCCGCCGTGCAGGTCAAGGTCCGCAACGCGCTCATCGGCGGCGCCTTCGCCGCGGTCGCCTTCCAACTGCTGCAATGGGGGTTCAACACCTTCGTTACCTCTTCCGCGACCTATTCCACGATCTACGGCGCCGTCGCGGTATTCCCGATCTTCCTGATCTGGATCTATTCTTCCTGGACGGTGATCATCCTCGGTGCCGTGCTCACCGCCTCCTTTCCCGACTGGTGGCGCCGCCGCGACTCGCTCTCGGGCGGTCCGCTCACCCCCGCCGAAACGCTGCAAGTCGCCGTCGCCCTTCTTGCCGCGCTGGTCCGGCTGGCGCCGAATGGCCAGTCGCTCAGCCATGACGACCTCGCCGAAGCCGTGCCGCTCTTGGCGCGTGACTCCACGGTGGAGGCCCTGCTCGAGGCCAACTACATCGTCGAAACCGAGGACGGCGAACTTTGTCTCTCGCGCGACCTGCACCGGGTCACCGTGGCCGAACTGGCCCGCGACATCGGGCTCAGCCTCGGTCGCACCCGCGACATGAGCGACCGCCCCTCGCTGGAGCAGGTGGCGGGCACCACCGGCACCCTGCCCGACCTGCTGACCCGCCTGCGCAAGGCCGAGGACGATATCCTCGACCAGTCCGTCGCCTCGGTCATCGCCGGAAAAACGCCCGAGCCGGACGAAACCTCCGGCGCGATCAAGCTCTACTGAACGCTGCGTAGGGTGGGGTTCCACCCCACCACGTCCGCACGCTCTACCCCTTGGGCCGCTTCACCTTCATCCGCTCCATGTCGTCCGTGATGGGGATGAACTCGTCAGCATCCCCCGGCGGTAGCCTGAACGGTCCGCCGTCCCAATCCGCCGCCTTCCACGCTTTCTTTGCCGCCTCGATCTTCTCGACATCGGACGACACGAAATTCCACCAGATATACCTTGGCCCGTTGAACGTCTCACCGCCCAGCGCCATCACCCGCGCACCTTGCGGCCCCGCCTTCACGCTCATCCGGTCGCCGGGGCGGAACACCATCATCCGGCCCGCCTCGAACACCTCGCCCGCGATCTCGACGCTGCCTTGCGTCACGTACAGCCCCCGGTCCTCGTGCTCGTCGGGCAAGGGAAAACTTGCCCCCGGCGCCAGCACCGCATCGGCATAGAATATCTCGGATTGCATCGTTACCGGGCTCTTTTCACCCCAGCCCGTGCCCAGGATCAACCGCACCTCCGCGCCGCCATCGTTCAGGAACGGCAGCGCCGCCTCCTTGTGATGCTCGAAATCCGGCGCCATGTCCTCGCGGTCCTCTGGCAAGGCAATCCATGTCTGGATGCCAAAGAGGTTATGCCGCGTGCCCCGCGTCTCTTCGCTCGTGCGCTCCGAGTGGGTCACGCCCTGCCCCGCCAGCATCCAGTTCACCTCGCCGGGATAGATCATCTGGTGCGTGCCCAGGCTGTCGCGATGCTCGAACTCGCCCTGGTACAGGTACGTCACCGTCCCCAGCCCGATATGCGGATGCGGCCGCACGTCGATCCCGCCCTCGGTGATGAACTCCGCCGGCCCCATCTGGTCGAAAAAGATGAACGGGCCGACCATCTGCCGCTCGGGGCTCGGCAACGCGCGCCGCACCTCGAAGCCGCCCAGGTCCCGCGCGCGCGGGATGATTAGCGTTTCTATGCCCTCCAGCCCAGCGGCATCGGGACAATCGGGGTTCTGCGTCGGGTTCCAACTCATCTCGCTCTCCTGTTTCAGGTCAAATGACGCGCCAGCGCCTGCACTTCCTCGGGCCGTATCTCGTGCCCGCCATCATGGATTACTGTCTCGACGTCCGCACCCTGCGCCGCCAGCCATTCGATGAGCCGCGCACTAAGCGGCCAGGGACAGATCGGATCCTGCCGCCCCGCCGTGACAAGCACGCGTCGCCCGTCCAGCCCCGCGACCGGCGCTGGCTCCCACGGGATCAGCGGGTGCAGCAGCCCCACCCGGTCGAACAGCTCCGGCCGCGCCATCATCACCGAGGCCAGTATATTCGCCCCGTTGGAATAGCCGAAGCCATATGTTTGCACGCCCGGAAACACGGCCTTCCGCGCCTCGACGAAGCGCACCATCGCCTCCGTGCGCCTGGCCAGGTCGTCCATGTCATAGACCCCCTCGCCCGTGCGCCGGAAAAACCGCGCCGCGCCATGTTCCGACACGTCCCCCCGGGGCGAGACGATCCCCGCCCGTGGGTTCACCTGCCGGACAACGTCAAAGAACTGCGACTCGTCCCCGCCCGTGCCGTGAAAGGCAAAGACCAGCGGCGCGCCCGCATCGGGCGCCCGCGTCTTGGCATGGTACAGATCCAGCGCCATCGCCTCACTCCACCAGCTGCGGCAGATGCGCCTCGATCTTCGCACGGTGCGGCTCGTAGCGATCCGGCAGCTTCAGCGCCGATCCTAGGTGCGCCGTATCCTCGTCCCGGTCGAACCCGGGCTCGTTGGTGGCCACCTCGAACAGCACACCGCCCGGCGTGCGGAAATAGATCGACCAGAAATAGTCGCGGTCGATCACCGGCGTCACGTCATACCCTGTGTCCACCAGCCGCTTGCGCACGTCCAGCTGCGTCGCCCGATCCTCGACCGAGAACGCGATGTGATGCACCGATCCCGCGCCCTGTTGGGCCGGTTTGGCGCTCGGCGCCTCCTGCAGGTCGATCGTGTCGGCGGCATTGCCGCCCTCTATCACGTAGCGCGTCAGGTCGCCTTGGGTGTCCATCTTCTGATACCCCATGAAGCGCAACAGCTCTCCCGTCGCATCGGCATCGCGCAGCGCAAAGCGCGCGCCGTGAAAGCCCAGGATCGCGGCACTTTCCGGCACGTCCGCACCGGTCCAGGGCGTGCGCCCGCGCACGTCCGTTTCGACCAGCGCGAACCCGTCGCCATCCGGCCCGTCAAAGCCCAGACGCTTTTCGCCAAAGGCTTCGTCCTCGGCCAGCCCGGTCACGCCTGCGGCGGCCAGCCGGTCTTTCCAATAGCCCAACGCGCCATGTGGCACGGCGAACTCGGTCACGCCCACTTCGCCCACGCCTCGCGTGCCGCGCGGCATCTGGCCGAAGGGGAAGGTCGTCATCACCGCCCCCGGCGTGCCCACCTCGTCGCCGAAATAAAGGTGATAGACCTCCGGCGCGTCGAAATTCACCGTGATCTTCACCCGGCACAATCCCAGCACCTTGGTAAAGAACGCGTTGTTGTCATTGGCGTCGCCCGCCATCGACGTCACGTGATGCAGACCCTTGATCTCGGTAATCATCCTGTCGCCCTTTCGGTTGAAGAACTGTTACCGTGCAATCTGGGGCAAAGTCCCTCGTAGGGGAATAGCAACAAACTTGCATAGACTATTGCACATGGGGCAATAATACTCTCATGCAGGATATCAAACCCATCCGCGTCTTCCTCGAAGTGGCCGAGCGGCGCAGCTTCGCCGCCGCCGCCCGCGCGCTCGACATGACCCCCTCCAGCGTCACGCGCATCGTCGCCAAGCTCGAAGACAGCCTTGGCCAGCAGCTTCTCCTGCGCACCACGCGCAAGGTCTCGCTCACCGATGCCGGCGCCGTGGTGGCGGCCCGCTATCGCCCCCTTCTGGCGGAACTCGATGCCACCACCGACGCGCTGATGCACGCCGCCCATCCCGACGCCGGCCGCCTGCGCCTCAACGCGCCCATGTCGCTGGGCCTGCGCCTGATGCCGGGCCTGATCGCCGCCTTCCGCGACGCCTACCCCCGGGTCGATCTCAGCGTCACCCTGACCGACCGCTTCGTCGACATCATCGAAGACCCTTATGACCTGTCGATCCGCATCTCCGGCCCACCGTCGGACAAATCCACCATCTGGCGCAAGATCTGCGAGGTGCCGCGCCACGCCGTCGCCGCCCCGTCGCTCTTTGCGGGCACCGCCGCACCCACCGACCCCGCCGACCTGCCGCGCGAGATGTGCCTCTCCTACAGCGCCACCGGCACGCCGGAGACCTGGGAGTTCACCCGCGAGCAGGCCCATCGCAGCGTCCAGGCGGGCAGCAGCCTCATCACCAACAATGGCGACCTGCTCTGCCAGATGGCCCGCTTGGGCCAGGGCATCACCGTTCTGCCGGACTTTCTCGTGGCCGACGGGCTTGCCTCGGGCGAGGTCACGATCCTCATGCCCGAGTGGCAGGTCAGCCCCCTCTGGCTCACGCTTTTCTACCCGCCCTACGAGGCGTTTCCGCCGCTTGTGGCCACCTTCACCACCTTCTTCGAGGACTATATCCGCCGCACCGCGCCGGTCTTCTTCCGTTTTGGCTGATCAGCCTATGCACAAAAATCCAGCAGTTCCGGCCCCTTAGCCTAACCCACTCAGCCTCCGGCAATGCACTATCTTGCCAGCTTCGCGCCTGCCTGCTTCTATGAAACGCCGGAGGTGAACATGTCATCAGAACCTTTCTTCGACGAAATGTGGGGCACCAGCCAAACCCTGCGTGATCCCTATGCCAGCTTCCACGAGTGGTTCGACTCCGAAGACCCCGCCCGCCTGCGCGCCAAACAGCGCGAGGCCGAGGACCTCTTTCGGCTCACCGGCATCACCTTCAACGTCTATGGCCGGGCCGAGGCCGAAGAACGGCTGATCCCCTTCGACATCATTCCGCGCATCCTGTCGGGCAACGAATGGTTCAAGCTGTCGCGCGGCATCGAACAGCGCGTGCGCGCGATCAACGCCTTCCTGCACGACATCTATCACAAGCAGGAAATCGTGAAGGCCGGACGCCTGCCCGCCGAGATGATCGCCAAGAACGAGGCGTTCCTGCCCCACATGATCGGGGTCGAGCCGCCCGGCAGCGTCTACACCCATATCGTCGGCATCGACGTGGTGCGCACCGGCCCGGGCGAGTTCTTCGTGCTCGAGGACAACGCCCGCACGCCCTCAGGCGTCAGCTACATGCTGGAAAACCGCGAAACCATGCTCCAGATGTTCCCCGAGCTGTTTTCGCGCAACCGCGTCCAGCCGGTGCAGAACTACCCCACCAACCTGCGCCGCTCGCTCGCCGCCTGCGCGCCCGCAGGCACCAAGGACGCGCCCGTCGTGGCCGTGCTGACCCCCGGCATCTACAACTCAGCCTATTTCGAACACGCCTTTCTGGCCGACCAAATGGGCGTCGACCTCGTCGAGGGCCACGACCTGCGCGTGGTCGACGGCCGCGTGGCGATGCGCACCACCCGCGGCTACAAACCCATCGACGTGCTTTACCGCCGCGTCGACGACGACTTCATCGATCCGCTCAATTTCAATCCCGACAGCCAGCTTGGCGTCGCGGGCATCATGGATGTCTACCGCGCCGGCGGCATCACCATCGCCAACGCGCCGGGCACCGGCATCGCCGACGACAAGGCGATCTATTCCTACATGCCCGATATCGTCGAGTTCTACACCGGCGAACAGCCCTTGTTGCCCAACGTCCCCACCTGGCGCTGCTCCGAGGCCGACGACTACGCCTATGTCCGCGAGCACCTCGCCGAACTGGTGGTGAAAGAGGTCCACGGCTCGGGCGGCTACGGCATGCTCGTGGGCCCCGCCGCGTCGAAAAAGGAAATCGCCGACTTCGCGAAAAAGCTCGAGGCCAAGCCCTCGAACTACATCGCCCAGCCCACGCTCAGCCTGTCGACCGTGCCCACCTTTACGAACAAGGGTCTCAGCCCGCGCCACGTCGACCTGCGCCCCTTCGTGCTGGTCAATCCCGACGGCATCCAGATCACCCCCGGCGGTCTGACGCGCGTTGCTCTCAAGAAAGGCTCGCTGGTGGTGAACTCGTCGCAGGGCGGCGGCACCAAGGACACCTGGGTGCTGGAGGACTGATGCGATGCTAGGCAAAACCGCAAACGGCCTCTTCTGGCTTTTCCGCTACCTCGAACGGGCCGAAAACACCGCCCGCCTGATCGAAACCGGCCAGCGCATCGCGCTGACACGCATGGGTGACAGCGCGGCAGAATGGCGCTCGGTGCTGCAATCCGCCGGCGTCTGGCCCGCTTTCGAGGCGGCAAAGGGCGAGGTCACCAAGGAGGCCGCGATCAACTGGCTTCTGCGCGACCGCAACAACGGGTCATCCGTCTATTCCTGCATCTGCGCCGCCCGCCAGAACGCGCGACTGGTGCGCACCGCCCTTACCGGCGACATGTGGGAAGCGATCAACAGCGCCTACATGAACGCACAGGAAAACCTTGCCCGCCAGGTGGCCGAACGCGACCTGCCCGGCTGCCTGCGCACCCTGCGCCAGAACACCTCGCTGGTGCGCGGCATGACCCACGGCACCATGCTGCGTGGCGAACGCTATGATTTCGCCCGGCTCGGCACCTTCCTTGAACGCGCCGACAACACCGCGCGTATCCTCGACGTGAAATACTACGTCCTTCTGCCATCGGCGCGCGCCGTGGGCTCGGCGCTCGACAACGTGCAATGGGAAACCATCCTGCGCTCCGTCGCGGCGCGCGGCGGCTTCCGCATGGAATACGGCGCCGATTCCGGCCCCCGCGACATCACCCATTTCCTCATTCTCGACCAGCGCCTGCCCCGCAGCCTCGCCTTCTGCGCCGCCCAGCTTCAGGAAAACCTGCGCAGCCTCAATGCCGGCAACGCGCATCCCTCCGACGCCATGAAGAAGCTCGACTTCATCAACCGCAAGTACCTCGCCCACGAGGTCGACGCGATCTTCGACTACGGCCTGCACGAATTCATCACCGAGATCATCGCCCTCCTCGCCGACCTCGCCCAGGAAATCGAGCGCGAATACCGCTTCTACGAGTGACCCACACCCATGCATCTGCAAATCAAGCACATCACCCGCTACCGCTTTTCCGGCCCCGTGACCTATGGCCTGCAACAGCTGCGCAAGACGCCCAAGACCACGCGCGCCCAGCACATCCTGAACTGGACCACCAGCATCGAGAATGGCCGCAAGGAACTGGACTTCACCGACCACCACAACAACGCCGTCGAGCTCATCAGCTTCGACCGCGACACGACCGAGCTCACAGTCAGCAGCGAAGGTGAGGTCGTACTCGAGGATGTCAGCGGCATCCTGGGGCGGCACCTCGGCCCCGCGCCGCTCTGGCTCTATGAACAGCCCACCAAGCGGACCGAGGCCAAATCCGGAGCCCGCGCCCTGATCCGCAAGGTCGACGAGCCGGACCCGCTCGACCGCCTGCACGCGCTCAGCAAGACGATCCGCGACAGCGTGCCCTTCGAGGTCGGCGCGTCCGAGCCCAGCTGGTCCGCCGAGGATGCCATCACCCACGGCAAGGGCGTCTGCCAGGACCACACCCACATCTTCCTGGCCTGCGCCCGCGCCATGGGTTTTCCGGCCCGCTACGTCTCGGGCTACCTCATGCTCGACGACCGCACCGCGCAGGAGGCGATGCACGCCTGGGCCGAGGCGCATGTCGACGCGCTGGGGTGGGTCGGCTTCGACATATCCAACGGAATTTCGCCCGACACACGCTACGTCCGCGTTGCAACGGGCCTCGATTACGCCGATGCTGCGCCCATCACAGGCACCAGAATCGGCGGCCCCGAGGAACAGCTCGAGGTCGAGATCGACGTCACCCAACAATAGCGAAGGACGGGCATGACATATTGCGTGGGAATGGTTCTCGACCGGGGCCTCGTTTTCATGTCGGACACCCGCACCAATGCCGGGCTGGACAACATCTCGACCTTCAAGAAGCTGACAAGCTGGGAAAGCCCCGGCGAGCGGATGATCACGCTACTGTCCGCAGGCAACCTCGCCACCACGCAATCCGTCATCAGCCTGCTGGACGAGCGCGCCAAGTCCCCCGGCGACCGCACGCCCTCCCTGCTGGGCGTCCCCTCGCTGTTCCAGGCCGCGCGCATGGTCGCCGACACCCTGCGCGAGGTGATCGAGCGCACGGGCGAATCCGGCCAGCGCGCCGAAGGCACGTTCAACGCCACCATCATGCTGGGCGGCCAGATCGCCGGCAGCCCGCCCCGCCTCTTCCTGATCTACCCCGAGGGCAATTTCATCGAGGCGGGCGACGACACGCCCTTCTTCCAGATGGGCGAAACCAAGTACGGCCGCCCCATCCTGGTGCGCGCCTTCGATCCGGATCTCAGCTTCGAGGCCGCGATGAAGCTCCTGCTGGTCAGCTTCGATTCCACGCTCAAGGCCAACCTGACCGTGGGCGCGCCCTTCGATTACCACATCTACGAAACCGACAGCCTGACAATCGGCCAGACTGGCCGGATCGAGGCCGACAGCCCCTATTTCCAGGCCGTCTCCGAGGGCTGGGGCGAGGCGCTGAAGAACGCCCTCGACAGCCTGCCCGATGTGGACTTGTCAGAACTCGGCTAGCCGCCTCTCGTAGGGTGGGTGAAAACCCACCATCCCGGCCAATCCGGTTGAAA
Organism: Roseovarius sp. SK2; assembly: GCF_028807495.1. Classification (NCBI taxonomy): domain Bacteria; kingdom Pseudomonadati; phylum Pseudomonadota; class Alphaproteobacteria; order Rhodobacterales; family Roseobacteraceae; genus Roseovarius; species Roseovarius sp. SK2. Next base: position 1,420 of record NZ_JARAMK010000015.1, on the reverse strand, counting down.
CCCCTCGCATTAAATGCACATTCAGGGTCAAGCTCAAGAAAAGGACGACCCAAATGCTGCCCGAGACGATGAAAACCGTGGAAATGCGCGAACCCGGCAAACCCGAGGTGCTGGAGATAGGCGAACGCCCCGTCCCCGAACCCGCGCCGTCCGAGGTGCTCATCAAGGTCACCGCCACGGGCGTCAACGGCCCCGATCTCGTCCAGCGCCGTGGCCACTACCCGCCGCCCAAGGGGGCCTCCGACCTTCTGGGGCTCGAGGTCTCGGGCGAGGTCGCCGCCGTGGGCGACAACGTGACCGGCTGGGCCGTGGGCGATGCGATCTGCGGGCTGACCAATGGCGGCGGCTATGCCGAATACGTGGCCGTCGACGCCACCCATTGCCTGCCCATTCCAACGGGCATGGATGCAACCGATGCCGCCGGCCTTTGCGAGACGTATTTCACCGTCTGGTCCAACCTCTTCCTCGACAGGCCCCCGGCCCCCAAGGACCTCCTGCTTGTCCATGGCGGCGCCGGCGGCATCGGCTCCACCGCAATCCAGTTGGGCCGCGCCCTGGACATGCGCGTCTTCACCACCTGCACCGGCAAGGACGACGCCGACTATGTAACGCAGCTCGGCGCCGAACGCGCCATCGACTTCAAGACCGAGGATTTCGTGCCCATCGTCCGCGAGGCCGGCGGTGCCAATCTCATCCTCGACATCATCGGCGGCGATTACGTGGCCCGCAACATCAAGGCCGCCCATGCCGATGCCCGCATCGTGCAACTCGCGTTCAACGGCGGCTCGAAGATGGAAATCGACCTGATGCCCGTGATGCTCAAGCGGCTCACCTATACCGGCTCCACCCTGCGGTCGCGCCCCGACACGTTCAAGACCCGCGTGGCGGAAGATCTCCTGGAAAAAGTCTGGCCGCTTCTGGCCGAGGGCACGGTCGGCACCTACACTCACAAGGTATTCCCGTTCGAGGAAGCGACGGCGGCACACGAGTTGATGGAATCCGCCACCCACCGCGGCAAGATCCTGCTCCGCCCCTGACCCGCGTTCCACAGGCCAAGACTTTTGAAGAAAAAGTCTTGGCAAAAGTCTTTGAAAGACTTTTGCAGCGCACGTTCCGTTAAATCGCGCGGAGTTTGAAATGCGCACCGACGCAGTACCTCCAGCGATACCGACGCGATACCGACGTGCCATTTTCGAAGAATCCGGCACCGTTAACCTGATCGACCACTGAAATGGGCGGCGCATCACCTGCGCCGCCCTTGACCTTCAACCACCGTTAATTCTTCGGTGATATCCCTTGTTTTACTCGCCGGTGATGGACGCGGCGCCGACCTTTTCGATCAGCTTCTCGTGCGCGACCTTCTGGTTCGCGTGGAACGTGGCAAGGTCCTCGCCTTTCATCATCGTCTCGCAGGTCAAAC
>NZ_JARAMK010000014.1:0-84643 GCF_028807495.1 Roseovarius sp. SK2 | reverse complement strand
CGTAACTTCGTGATAATTTCTTCGGGCTTCGGTCGCTTGATTGCCATGTGGTTCCTCCGTTTTCCTAAACATAGCGGAGGACCACTTCATTGGGGGAGGATCAGGGAAACGACAAAGTAATAGGCAACCGGCACGATGACACCCTGCTCGGGGGCCACGGCGACGACTACCTGAATGCCGGCGGGGACGATGACAGGTTGGACGGCGGACCCGGCGACGACTGGATCCGCGGCGGTCCCGGGGCCGATGTGTTCGTCTTTGCGGACGGGCACGGTCGTGACACGATCGATGATTTCAACCGCCGGCACGATACGTTCGAAATCGACGCGAGCCTTGCAGGCGACCTCAGCCCAGCGCAGATCATCAAGGGCGCAAGGGTGACTGCCGATGGGGTTCTGATCGATTTCGGGGGCGGCGACACGATCCTGCTGGATGGGCTTGGGTCGACACACGGGCTGATCGACGACATCATAATCGTGTAAAAGGGCTTGATCAGGCCACCACCTTTCGCTTGCGAAAAGCACATAACAGTCTCTGTTTTGCGGTGCGCGCCTCTGCCCTGCACCAGGCCCTAATCGCGGGGATAAAGCGCCAGCCGCTTGAGATAGGCACCATAGCCTGTTTTCCCAAAAAGCGCGGCCCGGGCCTCGAGCTGTTCAGCATCTATCCAGCCCTGCTGAAACGCGATCTCCTCGGGGCATCCAACCTGCTGGCCCTGCCGGTCTGACAGCGTCCGCACGAAATTGCCCGCGTCCAGCAAGGACCCATGCGTGCCGGTATCAAGCCAGGCATATCCCCGCCCCATCTGCTGCACGCTCAGCTGCCCATCGGCAAGATAGGACTCGAGCAGCGAGACGATCTCAAGCTCGCCACGCGATGACGGGGTCACATGCCGGGCGCGCTCGGACGCCGTGCTGTCGAGGAAATAAAGCCCGGTCACGGCATAGGGCGACGGGGCCACCTCCGGCTTTTCCACGATGCTGCGCACCGTGCCATCGGGGGCGAAATCCACCACCCCATATCGTTCGGGATCGGCCACGCGGTACCCAAAGACGGTCCCCCCCGTCACGGTTCTGTCGGCCTCGTGCAGGCGTTCCGGCAGGCCGTGGCCAAAGAAAATATTGTCGCCCAGAACCATGGCGCTTGGGGCACCATCCAAAAACGACTCCGCCAGCAGATACGCCTGCGCCAGCCCATCGGGGCTGGACTGGGTCACATAGGTCAGCGACAGACCCCATTGCGCCCCATCCCCAAGCGTGCGGCGGAACTGATCCTGATCCTGCGGTGTCGTGATGACACAGATCTCACGGATCCCCGTCAGCATCAGCGCAGACAAGGGATAATAGATCATCGGCTTGTCATAGACCGGCAAAAGCTGTTTCGAAACGCCCATCGTGATGGGATAGAGGCGCGTCCCCGATCCACCCGCCAGAATGATGCCTTTGCGGCCTGTTGCTGATTGCGCGGTCATACCCTGTCCAATTCCTTTAACACGTTGACCAGTCCTGTGGTCCAGTCCGGCGGCTCAATTCCAAAATCCATCGTCAGCTTCGCACAGTCGAGCCGGGAATTCCGCGGCCGCTCTGCCGGCGTGGGATAGGCGCTGGTCGGAATATCCTCGACCGTAACGGTCTTGCCGGCATTCGCAAAAATCGCGCGGGCAAAGTCCGCCCAGCTGACCGGAGGCTGGCCGCCGTAGTGATAAAGACCACCCCCCTGCCCTTTTGTCATCGCACGTCCCATGCGCAACAGCGTTGCCGCGATATCCGCCGCCGGGGTCGGGCAGCCCACCTGGTCGGCGACAATGCTCAGGCGGTCGCGGCTCTCGGACAGACGCAACATCGTTTTCACGAAATTGCCCCCATGGGCCGAAAATATCCACGAGGTGCGCAGGATCGCCCAGTGCCCTCCGGCCTCCGCAATCTGGTGCTCTCCGACAAGCTTGGTGCGCCCGTAGGCGTTTTTCGGTGCAACAGGGTCTGTCTCACGCCAAGCTTGGGTGCCAGAGCCCTCAAATACGTAATCGGTCGAGATATGCAGGAACGGAATCTCCAGTGCGCAACAAGCCTGCGCCATGGCACCCGGTGCTTTGGCATTGATCCGCATCGCATCACTTTCCTGCGCCTCGGCCGCATCGACAGCAGTCCAGGCGGCGGCGTTGATCACAACCGCCGGTGCGTGTGCCTCGATCGCGGCGCTGCAGGCCTCCGGATCTGACAGGTCTGCCGTATCGCGTCCCAGGGCCGTGACCGACGCCTGGCGCTGCAGCTCTGTCGCCACTTGGCCGGTTCTTCCGAAAACCAGGATCACGCCGTGCCCAACCGGCGGCCGACACCTTCACGGTCGAGCAACGCGCGCCACCACGCCTCATTGTCCAGATACCAGCGCACGGTCCGCTCCAGTCCCTCTTCAAGCGTTACGGACGGCCGCCAACCCAGCTCGTCCCGGATGCGCGCAGGGTCGATCGCATAGCGCAGGTCGTGGCCGGGTCGATCGGCTACAAACTCGATCAGGCTTGCATAGGGCCTTGTTCCCGGCCGCAACCTGTCAAGAATGGCACAGATCATCTGCACAAGATCGATATTGCGCGCCTCGTTCTCGCCGCCGATGTTGTAGCTGCGCCCCACCTTGCCCTTTTCCAGTACCAGCAAAAGCGCGTCGGCATGATCCTCGACATAAAGCCAGTCGCGCACATTCTCGCCCTTGCCGTAGACTGCGATCGGCTTGTTCGCGAGCGCATTCAGGATCACCACCGGCACCAGCTTTTCAGGGAAATGGAAAGGCCCGTAATTGTTGGAGCAGTTGGTCAGCAGGATGGGCAGGCCATAAGTTTCCTGCCACGCGCGCACCATGTGGTCGCTTGAGGCTTTCGAGGCGGAATAGGGACTGCGCGGATCGTAAGGCGTTTCTTCGGTAAACATTCCTTCCTCTCCCAGAGAGCCGAACACCTCATCCGTGGAGATATGATGAAACCGAAAGTCCTGGGGCCGCCCTTGTCCGTGCCAATAGCTGCGCGCGGCCTCCAGCAGGTGGAAGGTGCCCAGCACGTTGGTTTCGATAAACGTCGCCGGGCCGTCGATGGAGCGGTCCACATGGGACTCGGCGGCAAGATGCATTACTGCATCCGGCCTGTGTTGGGAAAAAATCCGGTCCAGGGCGGCTCTGTCACGGATGTCGGCCTGCTCGAACGCGTAGTCAGGGTGATCGGCAACCGAGGCGACGTTCTCGAGACAGGCCGCATAGGTCAGCGCATCCAGGTTGACCACCGAATGCCCGTCGGCCATCGCCCGGCGCACCACCGCCGAGCCTATGAATCCCGCCCCTCCGGTCACCAGCAGCTTCATGTTCCTGCCCCGTCCCAGACAAACGGGCTGTCGAAATCCCGCAGGGCCGGCGCCCGCGCGTCCTTGTCCGAGATCACCGGCGCGCGGCCATCAAGCGGCCAGTCGATGGCAAGGTCCGGATCGTCCCATTTCAGCGCGCCTTCTGCCTCGGGAGCGTAAAGGTCAGAGCATTTATAGATAATCTCGGTCTCTTGCTGCAGGGTCACGAAACCATGAGCAAAGCCCGCCGGGATCAGAAGTTGTACACTGTTTTCGAACGACAATGTTTCGCCCAGCCAGTGCCCGTAGGTGGGGCTGCCGCGACGCAGATCGACAGCGACATCGAAGAGTGCTCCGCGCCCGCAGCGCACCAGCTTGGCCTGGGCATGGGGCGGCGCTTGGAAATGCAGGCCCCGCAGGGTGCCCGCCTGCTCCGAGAGTGATTGGTTGTCCTGCACAAAAACCGTGTCGATCCCTGCCGCTGCCATCGTGTCGATATTGTAGGTCTCGGCAAAAAAGCCACGATGGTCGCCGAACCGGCGTGGCGTCAGGCGCAGCACACCAGGCAGCGTGGTCTTTTCGATCAGCATGGCGACCTCCGACCACTGGTAAAACTTTCGCATGCGAAAGGGCTCACAATATTCGTCTCTTCACTCTGATTCAGAATTCTTTGTCGGGCTTTCGTAACCTTTGATTTCCGGTGCCAAAAAGGACCGCTCGATCTGACTGGTCCTGTTCGGTCGTTGGCCCATTGTCCGTTGAAACTTCCTGAGTTCCTGACTTGGCCTACACACCGCCTTTCCGGACTTCTGTTGTTGGCTCCAAAGCCGCTTGGCGTCAAGCTTGCAAATGATGAACGCCGTTTGATTTCATTATGCTCCGGCCCCGCAAGCATTGACCTGAAGTGGCCCAAGCGGTTTGGCAAGTTTTACAGTGCTTCAGGGTATGACGCTAGTGAAAGCAGGGAAACCGCTTCCTCGTTAACCTGAAGGCGAAACGTGTAAAAAATGCGGATCAAATAATCGTTTTCTGTCTATCTATCTGGCAGAAAAATGCTTTTTGATCTTGGCAATGCTCCCGTCCGAGGCGTCAAACCTTCACACGCTCCGATTTCGGGTCATACATCGGCTTCAGCGACGCTTCGGCCTTTACCCGCGTCCCCGCCACGTCGATCTCGTAATCCGACGCCAGCACCTCCTGCACGCTCTCACCCGGACAAGGCACATATCCCATCCCGATCGCCCCGCCCAGGTGGTGACCATACGCCCCCGAACACAGATACCCCACGATCTCGCCATCCCGCAGCACCGGCTCGTTGTGATAGACCAACGGCTCGGGATCGGTCAGCCGGAATTGCACCAACCGTTTCGACACTCCCGCCTCCTTCTTGCGCAGGACCGCGTCGCGGCCGATGAACTCCGCCTTCTCCGTCTTAACGGCAAAGCCCAGCCCCGCCTCCAGCACGTGATCCTCGCATGTGATGTCATGCCCGAAATGCCGGAACCCTTTTTCGATCCGGCACGAGTCCATCACGTGCATCCCGCACAGCTTCAGCCCATGTTCCTGCCCGGCCTCGTAAAGCGTCTCGAACACGTGTCCCGCCATATCCGCGCCGACGTAAATCTCCCAGCCCAGCTCGCCCACGTAACTCACCCGGTGCACCCGCGCGAGCCCCATGCCCAGCTCGACCTCCTGCGCCGTGCCGAACGGGTTCGCCTCGTTGGAAAAGTCGTTCGGGCTGACCGCCTGCATCAGCCTGCGCGCATCCGGCCCCATCACCGCCAGCACGCCCTCGCCCGCCGTCACGTCGGTGATCACCACGTTGAAATCGCCCTTGTGCCGCATCATCCACGTCTGGTCCGCCAGCCGCGTCGCGGCGGGCGTCACCACCAGGTACGCGGTCTCGGTCAGTCGGGTCACCGTCACATCCGCCTCGATCCCGCCCCGGTCGTTCAGGAACTGAGTATAGACGATCTTTCCATTCGGCACCGAATAGTCGCCGCCGCCGATATGGTTCAGGAACACTTCCGCATCCGGCCCCTCGACCCGGATCTTGCCAAAACTCGACATGTCATACATGCCGACCCCGGTGCGGATCGCGTGATGCTCGGCCGCGGCGTTCTCGAACCAGTTCTGCCGCCCCCAGCCGTACCGATACTCCTGCTCCTGTCCTTCCTTGGCGAACCAGTTCGCCCGTTCCCAGCCGGCCATCTCTCCCATCACCGCGCCGCGCTCCAGCAGGTGGTGGTGAAACGGCGACCGCCGCACGCCCCGCGCCGTGCGCTTTTGCAGGTAGGGAAAGTGATCGGCGTAAAGCAGCCCCAGAGTCTCCTTCGACCGCTCGAACAGGTAATGCCGGTTCCCCTGAAACGGCTGCATCCGGGCAATATCCACGTCGCCCAGGTCAAACGGCTTTTCGCCGCTGTCCATCCACTGGCTCAGAGCGTGCCCCGCGCCGCCCGCCGACTGAATCCCGATCGAGTTGAACCCGGCGGCCACCCACACATTGTCCATTTCCGGGCAAAGCCCCAGGTGATAGGCATCATCCGGCGTGAAACTCTCCGGCCCGTTGAAAAACGTGTGCACCCCCGCCTCCGCCAGCATCGGCATCCGGTTGCAGGCCGCTTCGAGGATCGGCTCGAAATGGTCGAAATCCTCGGGCAACTGGTCGAACTCGAAACTCTCCGGAATGCCCTGCATCCCCCACGGCTTCGCGTTCGGCTCGAACGCCCCCAGCAGGATCTTGCCCGCGTCTTCCTTGTAATAGGCGCATTCGTCCGGCACCCGCAGCACCGGCAATTGCCCCAGCCCGTCGATGCCTTCGGTCACGATGTAGAAATGCTCGCACGCATGCAGCGACACGTTCACACCCGCCATACGCCCCACCTCGTGGCCCCACATGCCCGCGCAGTTCACGATCATGTCGCAGGAGATATGCCCCGTCTCGCCACCATCGTCAGCGGCCCAGTCCACGCCCGTCACCCGGCGGCCTTGACGCGAGATCCCGGTGACCTTCACCCGTTCCTTCACCAGCGCCCCGTTCTGCCGCGCGCCCTTGGCCAGCGCCAGCGCGATATTTGCCGGGTCCGCCTGCCCGTCCTTGTCCAGGTAAACCGCACCGGTCACGTCGTCCGCGTTCAGATGCGGATAGCGCGTCTTCACCTCCGCCGCGCCGATCTCTTCCACGTCCACGCCAAAGGCCCGCGCCATCGCGGCCTGCCGGTAAATCTCCTCCCGCCGCGCGTCGGTCAGCGCCACGGTGATCGACCCGCAGCGCCGGAACCCGGTGGCGACTCCGGTCTCGGCCTCCAGGTTGCCGTAAAGCTCCTGGCTGTATTTCGCCAGCTTCGTCATGTTCGCACTTGCCCGCAGTTGCGCGATCAGCCCCGCGGCGTGCCACGTCGTGCCGCTGGTCAGTTGCTTGCGCTCCAGCAGCACCACGTCACGCCAGCCCAGCTTGGCCAAGTGATAGGCCACCGAACAGCCCACCACGCCGCCTCCCACAATCACCACGCGGGCATGCTTCGGAAGGTTACTCATCGCTTGTCTCCTTGAACGCGGCATAAAGGGTCTGCCACTGGTTGGTCATCGGCCCCACCGTGCGCCACTCGACGTGCAAGTCATCGCGCTCGAAATGCCGGTCGACCCAGTCCTCGACGGTCTGCGGCCGCGACATCGAGAAATCGCTCGCGCCGATCTCGAACAGCGGCAGGTCCGCGTCGATCTCGCAGGACCGCCCAAACTCGTCCGTCGCCTGCACCTGAAGCCTGTAGCGATCCGGCGGCACAAAGCTCAACGCCAGCTTCAGCACGTCGGTCGAGCCATAAGACCCCTCCTGGATCGCCGCCGGCGCCTCCAGCACATCGGGCATCTTCCGCCAGTCGAAATCGACCGTCACACCGTCCAGCGCCGCACGGCCCCGGCTGGCGAACTGGCATTCATCGATCTTCAGCCATTCTGTGGTCAGCGCCGGGGCCAGCAAATAGGCCATTTCCGCGTCGTCGCTCTCGTCCGGTATCTCCCGGCTCTGCGCGGCGATCATGACATCCAGTTGCACGCCCTCGGCTTCCTGCCCGTCCTCGAAATTCTTCCACAGCACGACCTTCCCGTGGCTCACCTCGAAATCCAGACGCCCGAATTCCCTGCTTTCAAAGCGGAATCGCCCGCTTGCCGGGACCATGCCGGGGGGAAGCGTGCCGTCACTCATCTCGTCACCTCGCTCATACGATCTCGTGTCCTGCCGCCTGTAAACAGCGGGCAATCTCCGCGATATGCGCCGGCCCGATCTCGCAACAGCCGCCAACGATCGTGGCCCCCTGCCCGACCCAGCCCATGACGTATTCCGCGTATTCCAGCGGCCCAAGGTCCTTGCGCTGCTCAAGCGCGCCCACCGTTGGCGCGTCGCCCAGGAACCCGTCGCTGATCTCCGTGAACCCGTTGGCGTATCCGCCAAAGGGCAGGCCGAACTCCTTGATCACTTCAATCCCCGCGTCCGTCGCTTCGGGCCGCGAGCAATTGACCAGCACCGCCGCTGGCGCGTGCTTTTCCACCGTCCCGGCCAAGTCCGCCACCGGCTCACCCGAGCGCAGGCGCGTGCCGTCGTGGTCATCCACGCTCACCTCCAGCCACACAGGCAGGCCCTGCCCCGACGCCGCCCGCAGCGCGCCTTCGGCCTGGTCCACGGACGACATCGTCTCCAGCAGGAAAAGGTCCACGTGATCCTTCATCAGCGCCACCGGCTCGGCATAGATCGTCGCGGCCTCGGCGGCGGGCGGGCAGGTCTCGGGCTTGTAGGACTGCACCAGCGGTCCGATTGCCCCGGCCACCCGCCCCTTGCCGCCGCTCGCCGCCCGGGCCCGGCGCGCGGCCCGCACCGCCGTATCGGTAAGTTGCCCGATCTTGTCCTCCAACCCGATCCGCACCAGCCGGTCGCGCAGCACCGCGTAAGTGTTGGTCGTGGCCACCGTCGCGCCGGCGGCGAAATACTCCAGGTGCACCTCGCCCACCAGCTTGGGATGGTCGATCATCACCTGCGTCGACCACAGCGGCGTCGCCCGGTCGCCCGAGCGTTTCACCAGCTCCTGCCCGATCGAGCCGTCCAACAGGGTGACCTGTGCCATGTTCTTCCTCCCGCGCCCTTGTTCAGGTGTCGATGCCGTCCGGGATCAGCACCAGCTTCCCGGCATGCCGCTTCGACATGAACTCTTCCTGCGCCCTGCCAATCTCCCTCATGGGAAACGTCTTCGCGATCAGCGGTTTCACCGACCCTTCCCGCACCATTTCGACCAGCCGGGCAAAGACCGCGCGAGACTGGAAGGTGCAGCCGTGGATCGTGATGTCCCGCAAATAGATGCGCCGCAGATCCGCCTCCACCACCGGCCCGGCAATGGCCCCCGCCACCGCGTAATGACCACCCGGCCGCAGCGCGTCGATCAGCGCGCCCCAGCCCGGCCCGGCCACCAAATCGATCACCGCGTGAAACCTATCGGCGGGGGGCACGTCCTCCCGCCCGATCACCGCCACCGCACCCGCGTCGCGCACGCACTCGGCCTTGGGTGCCGAAGACACCCCCGTGACCTTCGCCCCCGAGGCCGTGGCCAGTTGCACCGCCGCCAACCCTACGCCACCGGATGCTCCGGTGATCAGCACGCTCTGCCCGGTCGCCACACCGGCCCGGTCCAATAGCCCCGCCGCCGTGCCGAAGGCGCAGGGAATCGCCGCCAGTTCCACGTCGCTCAGGGGCGCGTCGCTCACGTCGAACAGGTCCCTCTCCGGCACGACGCAATACTGCGCGAACGCCCCATCAAATTCCGACCCCAACGCTTCGAACCCCACCGGGTTGTCGTCGGTCGGGCGCGGCTGGTTGATCGGGCAGATCACCCGCATCCCCATCGCCACCGCGCTCACGCCCTTGCCTAGCGCGACGACTTCGCCGCACAGATCCCCGCCCTGGATCAGCGGAAAGTCCAGCGCCCCGGACCAGCCGCCATCCTCGACCCCGTCCTGCAGCTCGCCCGTGGCCCCGGTCACATCGGCCGAGTACCAGCCCTCACGCGTGTTGATGTCGGTGTTGTTCACCCCCGCCGCCAGCACCCGCACCAGCACCTCGCCCGATCCGGGCCGGGGCACGGGAATACCCTCGCGCCATTCCAGCTTGTCGGGCCCGCCGTGGCCGGTCAGGTAGACGCCGGACATGGTCTCGGGCGGGGTCATCGCGCCGCCCCCTTGTCCAGGTCCTTCAGCCCCAAGAGCACCGCAGCGCCCACCATCAGCGCACCGCTGACCCGGTTGATCCATACCCCGGTCAGCGATGTCACACGCCCCAAGGTCCGCGTCGCGGCCCAGCCCCACAAGAGCAGCACCAGACCGTCAACAACCAAGTACGTGACGCCCAACAGTAGCAATTGCGGCAGGATTGGCGCGCCCGCATCGATGAACTGCGGAAACAGCGCCCCGAAGAACACCACCGCATAAGGATTGGCCGACGACGTAACAAAGCCCTGCCGGAACAGCCGCCCCGTCGCCGCCGCGCCCGGCGCCTCGGCCCCGCATTTGCTCAGCATCAACCGCAACCCGATCCAGACGAGGTAGGCCACGCCCACCCATTTCACCACCCACAGCGCATCGGCATTGGCCGCGATCACCGCCGTCAGGCCAAACGCCGCCAATGTCATCTGCACCGCGTTCGCGCTCAGGTCACCCGCGACGGTGGCCAGCGACCTCCGCAGCCCGTGCCGCAGACTGTTCGAGATGATCAGCAACTGGCTCGTGTCCGGCGGTGTGGCGAAAAACGCCGCCAGGACGCCAAGATAAATCAGGTAGGTCTCGATAATCATCCTTCGTCCTTTCGCGTCCCGTCCCGGGCCTGACCCTGGCGGCCCCGGGCTTGACCCGGGGGGACCTCTAATTACGCCGTCAGCCGCGCATTTTCCGGATCCCAAAGCGGCTGATCCGGCTGCACCACGGCCTTGCGCCGCTCGCCATAGATCTCCACTTCCAGTTCCGTGCCCGCCGCTGCCACGTCAGTCCGCAACATCGCCAAAGCAACACTCGCGTTCACGCGATAGCCCCAGGCGCCGCTCGTCGTCTCACCCACGATCTCGTCGCCGTTCCAGATTGTCGACATGTAGGGCGCATCCGCCTCCCCCGCGTCGATGATCAGCGGGGCAAAGGCTTTCTTCCGGCCCTGCTGTTTCTCTGCCAACAGCGCCGCCTTGCCCGTAAAATCCTGGTCCTTGTCGAACTTCACGAACCGCTCCAGCCCGGCCTCCAGCATCGAGTAATCCGTGCTCAGATCACCCTTCCACGCCCGATACCCTTTCTCGATTCGCAAGGAATTCAGCGCATACATCCCAAAGGGCTTCGCGCCCGCGTCCAGAATGGCGCCATAGATCGCCGGCATCTCGGCATTGTCTGCATGCACCTCCCACCCCAGCTCGCCGGTAAAGCTCACCCGGATCAGGAACGCAGGCCGCCCCGCCACCGTGCAATGCTGATGGCTCAGCCACCCGGCTTCCAGATCGGCATCGCTGATTCCGGCCAGCACCTCACGGCTCTTCGGCCCCGCTACCAGCAACGCCGACCGCTCGGTCGTCGTCTCGGTCACACTCACACCCTCCGGCACGCTGTTCCGGATCAGCTCGCCGTCATGCCACTGCGCCGTGGCTGCGGTGATCAGCACGAAATCATTTTCCGCCAGCCGGATGCAGGAAAATTCCGTCACGATCCGGCCTTTCGCGTTGGTCACGTAAACCAGGTTCATCCGCCCCACCTTGGGCAGCCCCCCGGTCACGAAGCCCCGCAGCCAGTCATCGGCCCCCGTGCCCTCGACCCGGAACCGCGAAAAGCCCGGCAGGTCCAGCAAACCACAGGCATCGCGCACCGCCTCGCATTCCTCGCGGATACGCTGCTCCCACGGGCCCTTGCGGTTCCACGTATGTGTGCTTTCCTCCGACGCGTCGTCGCCGGGCTGCGCGAACCAGTTCGCCCTCTCCCAGCCATTATAGGCCCCCATCACGCCGCCCAGTTCCAGAACCTTCCCATGGTTCGGCGACAGCTTCTTGTCGCGCCCTGCCGGCCATTCGTGCCACGGGAAATGCATGGCGTATTCGTTGCCGTAGACCTCCATGCCCTTGGCAACGCAGTAGTCGTGATCGGTGTAATCGGTGTACCGCCTCGGATCGACCGCCCACATGTCCCACTCGGGCGCACCATCCACGATCCACTCGGCCAGCACCTTGCCCGCGCCGCCGCCCTGCGCGATCCCGAAGGTAAAGACACAGGCCTCGAACGCGTTTTTAACCCCCGGCATCGGCCCCAGCAGGGGCAGCCCGTCGGGCGCATAGGGGATCGGCCCGTTGATGATCCGGCTGATCCCCGCCGTGGCCGCCACCGGCACACGCTCCATCGAATCCGCCACGATATCCTCGATCCGCGCCAGGTCATCCGACCAAAGCTGGAAGCTGAAATCCTCCGGCATCGGGTCCGACGGCTCCACCCAATGCGCCCGGCAATTCGGCTCGTAGGGGCCGATGTTGAACCCGTGCTTCTCCTGCCGGAAGTAATAGGACACGTCCACGTCCCGCAGAAGCGGCAGCTTGCGGCCCGTCTTCTTGCTGTACGCCTCGATCTCGGGGATCTCGTCGGTCAGCACGTATTGATGGCTCATCACCATCATCGGCACCGTCCGCCCGCCGTAAGGCTTGAACCACTCGCCCACCGTCTGGGCATAATACCCGGCTGCGTTCACCACGAAATCGCAGGCGATGTCGCCCTTTTCCGTGTGCACGATCCAGCCGTCACCGTCCTGCGTCACGCGGGTGGCCGGGCAGAACCGCACGATCGTCGCCCCCATGTCCCGCGCCCCCTTGGCCAGCGCCTGCGTCACCTGCGCCGGGTCGATATCGCCGTCGTTGGGATCGTAGAGCGCCCCCACGATGTCATGCGTCTCGATGAACGGATAGCGTTCCTTGATCTCGTCAGGGCTCAGGATCTCCAGGTCCATCCCCTGGTGCTTGCCCATCCCCTTTGCCCGCTCGAACTCCTGCATCCGCTCCTTTGAATGCGCCAGCCGGATCGAGCCCGTCTGGTGATAGTTCATCGGGTAATCCACCTCGTCCCCCAACCGGGCATAAAGCTCGGTCGAATAACGCTGCATGTTCATTATGCCCCAGCTGGTCGAGAAGGTCGGCACGTTCCCCGCCGCGTGCCAAGTGCTCCCGGCGGTCAACTCATTCTTTTCCAGCAGAACGCAATCGCTCCACCCTTTCTTGGCCAGGTGATACAGCGCCGAGCATCCAACGACCCCGCCGCCAATGACGACCACTTTCGCGTTTTTCGGCAGATCAGCCATCTCCGTTTCTCCCTGTTCGGATGCCACCACGCGGCCCGTTCACTTCTGCGGAACCCCGTCCGCGATCTCGTTATAATCGCCCTTGTCGGCGGTGAAGATATGCTTCTCCAGCCGCAGCCCCGTCGGCCCATCGATCGCCCCCAGGGCAAAGCTCATCGTGTCCTCGTCATGCGCCTTCCAGAACAGGAACGCTCCGCAGGTCCCGCAGAACCCGCGCTTGGCTGAAGGCGTCGCCTCGTACCACGTCACCGCGCCCGTGATCTTCAGATCCGCCTCCGGCACATAGGCCGAGGACCACACGTGGCCTGATTGCTTGCGGCACTGGCCACAGTGACAGGCCGACACCCCCTGCGGCGCGCCCGTCACCCTGAAAGTGACGTTGCCGCACAGACAGCTTCCCTCAAGCATTCTCATCTCCTCTCGATCTTCCAAAGCGCATCCGCCCGAAGGCCCTCAGCCTTGATCATCTCACGCCCTCCCCGGCGTCGAGGCCGCCCCCAGCAGCACGCCGTAAACCACGAAACACGCCGCAAGCCCGCGCCGCAGCCACACGTTGAACACCGCGCCCAGCGCCGCCCGACCCAACCCCGCGCCCAGCGCCGTGTAGCCCATGTAGCTCAGCGCGGTCAGGCTCAGCGCCGTGGGAAAGATCACCCACATCTGGCTCCAGATCGGCACGTCCGGCTGCACGAACTGGCTGAACGCCGCCAGGTATCCCGCCACGCTCTTGGGTTTGATCGTCGCGATGGCAAAGGCCCGCCAGTAGATGCTGCGCCCGTCTGGCGCGGCCACCACGACGCGACCCCGCGCCATGATCCAGCCGCGGATCCCGAGGTAAATCAAAAACCCCGCGCCAATGAATTTCGCCACCTGAAATGCCTCGGGCGAGGTTGCGATCAGCGCCGTCACGCCCGCCGCCGACAAGGTCAGGAACAGCGCCGCCTGCGTCAGAATCGCCGCCACCCCCCACAGGCTGCGGCGGAACCCGACCGTCATGCCGTTGGTGATGCAGTTCACGGCATTGGGCCCGGGCGTGGTCACGAACACCACCCAGAACAACGCGAAGATGGTCCATCCCTCCAGGCTCACCCCCGCCTCCTCAATATACCGGCGGCGCGATCACCCAGATCGCGACGCATGGTTCGTCATAAGGATTGGACCACGCATAGGTCTCGTGCCGGATCCGGAAACTGTCGCCCGGCCCCACGCTGAAAGACCGCCCGCCGATGCTCAGGTCCAGCCGACCGGACACGACATATCCCACCTCCTGCGTCGGCCGCGTGGCCGGGCGCTGCATCTTCGATCCGGGCCGGAACGTGGAATGGATCACTTCGAAATCGTCACTCAGGTCGGGCGACAATAGCTCCTCGATCAGCCCTTCCTCGCTCGATCCCATCTGCCGCCGAGATACCTTGCGCACGACGATGCCCTGCTCTTCCGCCGGGGCACTGGCATGGGCAAAGAGAAACGACATCGGCACGCCGAACCTTTCGGCCATCTGGCGCAGATCCGAAATCGACGGCTCGGACAAGTCTCGCTCTACTTGGCTCAGCCAGCCCACCGACCGGCCCAGCGCCTGCGCCATGTCACTCAGCGTCAGTCCCCGCGCCTTCCGCAAAGCCCGCAAATCGGCCCCAAGGCTGCGCATCGCGGATACCTGGCTCTGTTCCAAAGCGCACTCTTTCGTGAAATTCTTCGTTCAATTTTCACGCTGCGCGTGTCGCGTGAAAAAATCAATGAAAATTTCACGCCACCCGTCGGTCGACGTTCAAAGTCGCCCGAACACCGATGCGAGGATGCGGCCCAATCCGTCGGCATCCGCCGCGTCGAACGCCGCCGGCTGATCGCTGTCGATATCCAGCACCGCCAGCAGCCGCCCCTGCCCGTCCCGCACCGGCAGGACGATCTCCGACCGGGTGGAACTGGCACAGGCAATATGCCCGTCGAAACTGTCGACATCATCGACCAACTGCACCTCGCCCGTCCGCGCCGCCGCCCCGCAGACGCCCCGCGAAAATGGGATCTGCAAACACCCATGCCCGCCCTGGTAGGGGCCGATCTTCAACAGGTCGGGCGCAGTCACCCGGTAGAACCCGGTCCAGTCGAACCGGTCGTCGGCATGGTGCAACTCGCACACCACCGTCGCCATCAGCGCCACTTCGTCACTCTCACCTTCGGTCAACGCCCCGATGGTCTTGGACAACGCGTCGTAATCCGCACGCATAACTCGCCTCCCGCGCCAAGAGTTTTCAGAAATACTCTTGGCAAATCTTTTCCGAAAAAGATTTGCGCCTCAGCCCCGCTCGATCGCGATGGCCGTGCCCTCGCCCCCGCCGATGCAAATCGCCGCAACACCGCGCTTCAGATCTCTTTTTTCCAGCGCATTCAACAACGTCACCATGATCCGCGCCCCGCTTGCCCCGATGGGGTGACCCAGCGCACAGGCCCCGCCATGCACATTCACCTTCTCACGTGGCAGGCCCATTTCGTGCATGAAGGCCATCGGCACCACGGCAAACGCCTCGTTCACTTCCCACAGGTCCACCTCGTCCTTCGTCCAGCCGATCCGCTCCAGCAGCTTCTGCGCCGCCGGCACCGGGGCCGTGGTAAACCATCCCGGCGCCTGCGCGTGGCTGGCATGGCCCAGGATCCGCGCCCGGACCTTCAGCCCCTGCGCCTCCGCCGCCTCGCGCGAGGCCAGCACCAGCGCCGCCGCCCCGTCGCTGATCGAGCTCGAATTGGCCGCCGTCACCGTCCCGCCGTCGCGGAACGCAGGCTTCAGCTGGGGAATCTTTTCGGGCCGCGCCTTGCCGGGCTGCTCGTCCACCTCGATCACCACCGTGCCCTTGCGCGTCTCCAGCGTCACCGGCGCGATCTCGCCCGCGAACGCACCGCTCTTCTGGGCCTCCAGCGCCCCTTCCAGCGACCCGATGGCATACGCATCCTGCGCCTCGCGGGTGAACTGGTATTTCTCGGCGCAATCCTCGGCAAACGTGCCCATCAGCCGCCCCTTGTCATAGGCGTCTTCCAGCCCGTCGAGGAACATGTGGTCGATCACCTGCCCATGCCCGATCCGCGCCCCGCCGCGCATCTTGGGCAGCAGGTAGGGCGCGTTCGACATGCTCTCCATGCCGCCCGTCACCATCGTGTCGGTTTGGCCCAGCGCGATCTGGTCGAACCCGATCATCGCCGCCTTCATGCCCGAGCCGCACATCTTGTTCAGCGTGGTCGCCGGCACGTCCTCGCCCAGCCCCGCCTTGAACCCCGCCTGCCGCGCCGGGGCCTGCCCCTGCCCGGCGGGAAGAACACAGCCCATCAACAGCTCGCCCACGGTCGCGGCACCTGCATCCTTCAGCGCCGCGGAAATTGCAGCGCCGCCCAGGACACTGGCCTCGACCCCGTCGAAATCCCCCTGGAATCCGCCCATGGGCGTTCGGGCCGCACCCGCGATCACAACCTCTTTCATGCCGACTGTCCTTTCATCCTTGGGTACCGCTCCGAAAAAGCTCTCGGGGCCAAACGGTTTGGTAAGGAATTGCGCCTAGTCTGCGCGCATCTTTCCCGTGTCCGGAGGCTTCATGCAACTCACCTGCGCCACTCACAACAACATCAAGGTTATCACGGTCGAAGACAACCGCATCGACGCGGCCTCGGCGATCCGGTTCAAGGATGAAATGCGCACCCTGACGGATGATGGCGCGGATCACGTGCTGCTTGACCTCTCCGGCGTCGCCTTCGTCGATTCCAGCGGCCTTGGCGCCATCATCGCCTCGATGAAACAAATGGGCGATGGGCGACGGCTGGACCTTGCCGGGCTGACCCCGGACGTTGCCAAGGTGTTTCGCCTGACGCGGATGGATTCGATCTTCGTGATCCACAAGGACATGGCAGCGGCGCTCCAGCGCGCGGCGGGCTGACGCGGCAAAGTGGCCGCCACCGCCCCTTCGCAATCCGCCCCGCTCGCCGCGCTCTCGTCCACCGCGACGGAACTTGACGTGCGCGACATGGTCGAGGCGCTTGGCGCGGCCCTCACCGATGCCGGGATTGATGGGGACCTGCGCGGCTCGATCACCCTCGCAGTCAGCGAGGCGCTCAACAACGTTACCGAACACGGCTATGCCGGCCGCGCCCCCGGCGAGGTGCACATGGTCGTCGATCTGCTGGCCGACCGCGTGCTGGTCACGCTGTCCGATTCGGGCCACGGCATGCCCGGCGGCGCGCTACCGCCGGGCCTCCTGCCAGACAGTTCAGGCGCCCGCGCGGACCTTCCGGAAGGGGGGTTCGGGTGGTTTCTCATTCACAAGCTGTGCCTTGACCTTTCCCACACCCGCCACGCGGGTCGCAATACGCTGCGTATGACCTTTCCTCGCTACTTGGCGCCGGAAAAATCCTGACGTCACCGAATTGCCCCAATCCCATCGCAGAGCCGCCCCAATGGATCGGCACAAACGATCCCGTAGCTGCATATGGCTTCCCTCGGCGCCGCGTTTTACAGCCCCCACCCAGTGCGCGGCGTCGAGGTTCTCTTCCTCCTGATTGGCATTTCCTGACACACCCCGTAAGGTGCCGAAAAACCACCAATCACCGGAGCTATCATGCGCGATTTCCAACGCCCCGGCCGCTCGGCCGTTCTGGCCACCAACGGCATGTGCGCCACGTCGCACCCCCTGGCCGCACAGGCCGCGATCGACATCCTGAAACGCGGCGGAAACGCCATGGACGCGGCCATCGCCGGTGCCGTCCTGCTGGGGATCTGCGAGCCGCAGATGACCGGGATCGGCGGCGACTGCTTCGTTCTGTTCACGAAACCCGGCAGCGATGACATCCATGCGCTCAACGGCTCCGGCCGCGCCCCCGCCGCCGCCAGCGCCGCCGACCTGCGCGCCCGCGGCCTGGAAACGGTGCCCCTGCACGGCCCCGAGGCGGTCACGATTCCCGGCGCCGTCGACGCCTTCTGCCATTTGTCCGACACCCACGGCAAGCTGGGTCTCGATGCGCTGCTCGCCCCCGCCATCCACTATGCCGACAACGGCGTGCCAGTCGCCCCGCGCGTCGCCAGCGACTGGCCCAGTGCCGGCGAATGCCTGCAGGGTCACGGGCTCACACATTTTTCGAACGGCGGCAAACCCCTGAAACAAGGCGAGATCTTCCGCTGCCCCGGCCAGGCCGAGGTGCTGCGCCGCGTCGCCCGCGACGGGCGCGACGCGTTCTACAAGGGCGAAGTGGCCGACGACATGGTGGCGGCCCTCAATGCAATGGGCGGCGTTCACACAGCGGACGATTTCGCTGCCACCGCCTGCACGCCGACGGACCCGATCAGCGGCAGCTATGCCGGCATCGACCTGGTCGAGCATCCGCCCAACGGCCAGGGCGCCACGGCGATCCTTCTGCTCAACATCCTCGCGCAGTTCGACATCGCGGCGATGGATCCTTTCGGCGCCCACCGCGCCCATATCGAGGCCGAGGCGACCAAGCTGGCCTACGACGCCCGCAACCGCATCATGGCCGACAGCGATCACATCGCGCGGCTCGATCACATGCTGTCAATGGACACCGCCAAGGCGCTCGCCGCGCTGATCGACCCGAAAAAGGCCATGCCATCCGCGACAACGCTCAGTGAGGCCGTGCACCGCGACACGATCTACATCACCGTGGTCGACAGCGACCGCATGGCCGTGTCGCTGATCTATTCCATCTTCCACGGCTTCGGCTCCGGCATCGCGTCGGAAAAGTTCGGCATCCTGCTGCAAAACCGCGGTGCCGGCTTCACGCTCGAAGAGGGCCACGCGAACGAGATGAACGGCGGCAAACGCCCCATGCACACGATCATCCCCGGCATGCTGCGCGACAATGGCCGCGTCACCATGCCGTTCGGCGTCATGGGCGGCGCGTACCAGGCCAACGGCCACGCGCGTTTCGTGTCGAACCTGCGCGATTTCGGCTTCTCCCCGCAGGAGGCGATCGACGGCCCCCGCTGCTTCCCCGACGCGGGCGAGCTGCGGGTAGAGACGGGGTATTCCCCCGACGTGCATCGGGCGCTGGCCGACCTGGGCCACAACGTCGTCGAACCCGACGAGGCCATCGGCGGCGCGCAGGCGATCGAGATCAAGGAAAGCGGCGTGCTCGAAGGCGGCTCCGACCCGCGCAAGGACGGCTGCGCGCTGGGATATTGATGCCCCGACGGGCCCGGGGCGCGGCACCGCGCCCCTCGGGCTCAGTTCAGTTGGAAGTGAAGCGGGTACTGCCCATCCTCGAACGGGCCGAACAGGTCCGGAATATCCGGATGCCCCACCGGCTCACCCGAATAATCCGCGATCAGGTTCTGTTCGCTGACATAGGCCACGTAATAGGTCTGATCGTTCTCCGCCAGAAGGTGATAAAACGGCTGATCCTTCACCGGGCGGCTCTCCTCGGGAATCGAGTCGTACCACTCCTCGGTATTGGCGAACTCCGGGTCCACATCGAAAATCACACCGCGAAACGGATGTTTGCGGTGTTTCACGATTTGACCAAGGTGATATTTTGCACGCGTCTTCAACATTCATCTAGCCCCTACCGTCACACTCTACTGCGTTCAACCGAGTTTTGTCCAATCTGAGCGGCCTTTTTCTCGGGAAACAGTCTGTGAACGCTGGCCCGACAGTTCGTGCCGCGCCTTCACGCCAAAGCGTGAAATCCGCCATTCCCAAGGCTCGGTTTTTTCGTTAAACTTAAAAGAAAAACAAACATAGCGAGAGGCAGATGAGCAGACGTCTTCGCACGATCATTGGAATGGTGGCCTTGGCCACTCTGAACGCCTGTGGTGGCGGCCCCAGCGGCCCGCCGCCCGACAATCTGGAAAATGCCTGTGCCATCGTGGCGCAGAAACCGCACTACCTGCGGGCCTTTAAGGCGACCGAACGTCGCTGGGGCGTGCCCGTGCCGGTGCAGATGGCCACGATCTACCAGGAAAGCAAGTTCGACGGCGAGGCGCGCACGCCCTTCCGCTGGACGCTCGGGGTGATTCCCATGGGCCGCCAAAGTTCCGCCTACGGCTACAGCCAAGCGCTGGACGGCACGTGGGAGGAGTATCTGAACGACGGCAACCGCGCCGCGCGGCGTAACGATATCCGCGACGCGACCGACTTCATGGGCTGGTACATGGCGCAGTCGAACCAGCGCCTGGGCATTCCCATGCACGACGCGCGCAACCACTACCTTGCCTACCACGAAGGGCGCACCGGCTTTAGCCGCGGCAGCTATAACGCCAAACCCTGGCTGTTGCGCGTGTCTGGCGAAGTGGGCCAGCGCGCCATCGTCTACGATCAACAATTGCGGGCCTGCGGGCGGCGCTAAGCCGCCCCGCCTCGCCCGGCCTACCTGTCGATCCGCTTGAACTTGTCCTTGCCGGGAATGACGAACCTGTCATTGCCCAGCTGCATACCCGTGGTCAGATCGCCCAGCACCACGGTGGTCTTGCTGCCACCGCTGTCGTTGATCACCCATTGACGCAGTTCGACCGGGTTGCCGGTGAACACCAGCTCGATATTGCCGTATTCCGGATGCGCGGGGTCCTGTGCGCGTACCGTGGTCGTCTTGCCGTCGCTGCTATGACCGGTGACCATGCGCGCGCGGCCGAAATCCACGTTGCGCTGCAGGATGATCTTCAGCGGCGTGCGATCCAGCGGATAGGCCTCGCCCCCGGTATTCGACTTGGGGTCCATGATGCCAACCGTGTCGCCATCGGCCACCACCAGCGTCTGCTCCGGCGGATTGTATTCGAACCGCACCCGCCCGGGCCGCTTGATATAGATCTGTCCGGTGCTGATCGTGCCATCGTCGTTGATCTGGGTGAACTCGCCCGTCGCCGAACTGAAACTGTTCAGGTATTGCGAAATCTCGTTCAGCGACAGCTTTTGGGCCATCGCCGGCGTGGCCAGCAGCATACTCAAAGCCAAGGCAACCATGCGCATGAGGGGAAACCTCTCCTTAATTCATCGTCTTCGCAAGATAGGCACACCCGCGCTGTTATGCGATAGCAATCGGCGCAATTGCGCGTGAGCCCTCTCTTCTCCGGCCTCAACGCTTCAGAACGGGAAAAGGTTTACCGCCGCGAACAGCGCCCCGGCGCTCGCCGCGAACGCCACCACCATCAGCACCCCGTCCCGCACCGTAATCGCCAGCCCCAGAAGGGCGATGGCCGAAAACGGGATCAGCGCCGCGAAGGGCACCACTTCCAGCGGCGGGATCATCAGGCACAGGCTCACCACCACGCAGGCGGCGGCGATCTGCGCCGGCTGCCCGGTCAGCGCCTCCAGCCGGTGCCCGAAATACCGGTCCATCCACTGCGCCACGGGACGCGCCTTGCCGACCGAGCGGGTGACTTTCTCATCTTCCACTGCCCGGTTGCCGATCCTGTCCGGGATCCAGAAACTCTGCCGTCCCAGCAGGATCTGCACGGCAATCAGGATCACGAGAATGGCAAACAGGGTCGGCACACCCGGGATCCCGCCCAGCGGCGACGCGCCCAGCAGCGCGATGACGAAAATGATCGGCCCAAACCCGCGACCGCCAATCGCATCGACCACGTCCCTGACCGAGACGCTGTCTTCGCCTTCGGCCAGCCGGTCGATCTCATCCAGAAGTGTCTCGGCGTCCCCGGCCATTCACCTGTCCCTCGCGCGTTGTGGTTCGGTACCACGCCAACGCGACAGTCAGGAAAACGTTTCCCGTGGACCAGTGCCGGAACTTACTGCTCCGGCACCAGGATCTCGCGCTTGCCCACGTGGTTCGCGGCACTCACGACACCCTCATCTTCCATCTGCTCGACCAGCCGCGCGGCCTTGTTATAGCCGATGGCCAGCTTGCGCTGGATATAGGAGGTGGAGCATTTCCGGTCGGTGATGGCGATCTGCACTGCCTGGTCGTAAAGTGCATCCTCGCCATCGGTGTTGCCGCCCGTGGAAAGGCCCAGAACCGCATCGATCTTGTCGGCCTTGTCGTCCTCGGGGCCGTCCTGCACGCCCCCCACATAGACCGGCGGGCCAAAGGCCTTCAGGTGGTTCACCACCTCTTCGACCTCCTCGTCGCTCACGAAGGGGCCGTGACTGCGGGTAATCTTGCCGCCGCCCGCCATGTACAGCATGTCACCCATACCCAGAAGCTGCTCGGCCCCCATCTCGCCAAGGATCGTGCGGCTGTCGATCTTGCTGGTCACCTGAAAGCTGATCCGGGTGGGGAAGTTGGCCTTGATCGTGCCGGTGATCACGTCCACCGACGGGCGCTGCGTGGCCATGATCAGGTGGATCCCGCTCGCCCGCGCCATCTGCGCCAGGCGCTGGATGCAAGCCTCGATCTCCTTGCCGGCCACCATCATCAGGTCGGCCATCTCGTCGACTATGACCACGATGAAGGGCATCTTCTCGGGCGCGAATTCCTCGGTCTCGAACACCGGCTCGCCCGTGTCGTCGTCGAACCCGGTTTGCACCGTCCGGCTGAACATCTCGCCCTTGGCCAGCGCATCGGCCACGCGACTGTTGTAACCGTCGATGTTGCGCACGCCCATCTTCGACATCTTGCGATAGCGGTCTTCCATTTCCGCCACTACCCACTTCAATGCCACCACGGCCTTCTTCGGGTCAGTCACCACTGGGCTCAGCAGGTGCGGAATCCCGTCATAGACGCTCAGCTCCAGCATCTTGGGGTCGATCATCACAAGGCGCAGATCCTCGGGCGTCAGCTTGTAAAGCAGGCTGAGGATCATCGTGTTGATCGCCACCGACTTGCCTGAACCCGTCGTCCCCGCGATCAGCAGGTGAGGCATCTTTGCCAGGTTCGCCACCATCGGGTCGCCGCCGATATCCTTGCCCAGCGCCAGCGGCAGCTTCTGGTTGCCATCGCCATAGTCGCGGCTCGACAGGATCTCGCGGAAACTGACCATCTCGCGGTTGTCGTTGGGCAGTTCGATCCCGATCACCGACCGTCCCGGCACCGTACTGACCCGCGCAGACAGGGCCGACATCGACCGCGCGATATCGTCGGACAGGCCGATCACGCGGCTGGCCTTCAGGCCCGGCGCAGGCTCCAGCTCGTACATCGTCACCACGGGGCCGGGGCGCACGCTGACGATCTCGCCCTTCACGCCATAGTCATCCAGTACAGTCTCCAGCATGCGGGCGTTTTCCTCCAACGCCTCGTCGCTCAGGTGATGGCGCTGGATGTTGACCGGATTGGTCAAGAGGCTCAACGGCGGCAACTCGTACTCGACCTGCGGCTTTTCCTCGAATTGCAGCTTGGGCTGCGCCTCGGCCTGCGCCCGGGTGGACGGTTGCGGCGCACGACGCGGCGGGTGCTGCACGACCTTCTTCGGCTCGGCCGCGGGCATTTCCGCGGGTGTTGCGGCTCGCGAGTAAACCGGAACCTCCGGCTCTGCCTCGTAAGCGTCATAGGCGCCATAGCCGTCGTCGATCACCTCGTCCTCGGGCATGGCTTCGACCATCTCCTGCATCGGCGCATGGGTCGGCGCGACGCCCGGCACAGCTCGTCCGGCAGTCAGCGGCGGCTCGGCCCGCACCGTGTTTTGCGGCGCGGTGTTCAGGATCAGCGGGTCCGGCCCACGGCCACGGCCACGGGTCAGCGGCGCCACCGACTCGACCTGCACGGCGGGGTTCTGGCGCACCCGGCTCTTGATCACGTCGGCGATCTTGGCGGTGACCCGGTCGCCACTGGGGGCAGGCATGTCGGGCATTTCCGACGCCTCGATCAGTTCCGGCTCGGGCTCACGCTCGGGCCGGCGCATCAGCGACGGCATCCGCGACAGCAGCCCACCGGTCTTTTCCGGCGCGGGGCTCATGTCATATTCCGGCGCTTGGCTTGCAACAGGCGCGGCATAAGCCTGCCGCGGGGCACTCGCGACCATCGCCGGCTCGGCCCGGTGCACGCGCGGCTCGGGCACAGCCGCCTCGGCCCGGGCTATCTCGTCGGCCTCGGCACGGTCCTGCATCCGGCGGTCCCGGCGCTCGGCGGCCTTGGCCTGCGCCGTCTTCGCGGCCCCTGCGGCGATCCCGCCACCACGGGCCACCAAGCCGCGCAGCGTGGCATAGGTCATGATCGTGCCCACCACCAGGAACCGTGCGATCTGCGACAGCTCCAGACGGCTGAACCCCAGGATGAACGCGCCCAGCGTAACCATCCCCACGGCCAGCAGCAGCGACAACAGCTTCAGCCCGAAGGTCGCGCTGATCGGCAGGAATCCCAGCACGGTACCCAGCGCCATCTCCCCGAACAGCCCGCCATAGCCAAAGCTGTGCGAGGCCGACCATGCCGCGCTCGGCTCCAGCGACGAGGCATACATCGCCAGAAGCGCGATCCAGATCGGCGCATAGATCAAACGGCCAATCGCCCGGTCCTGACCGCGGTGCAGGGCGAAACGCACACCCCACGCCCCAAGGACGACGGCAAGGCCCCACGCCCCCCATCCCACGATCATGAACAGCGGCGCGGCAATCGATGCGCCCATGCGGCCCAGCATGTTCTGCACCGGCGCGTCCGTCGCGGCCATCCAGCTGGGGTCGTCGGGGTTGTAGGATGCGATCATCATCGCGGCGGCAAATCCCAGTGCCAGCAGGGCCAGTCCCAGAAGTTCCTTGCCTCGCTTCTCGATCGCTTCCGCCATCGAGCTGTCCAACAGCGGGTCACGTCCGCGCGTCTGATATGCCATGTTGCCTCTTCCTCGTTAATTATAAAGACAGTCACGCAGCTGCGTCAGGCCGCGTGCCACCTCCTTCTTTGGGGCCACCATCGCGACCCTTATGTATTCTTTGCCGGGGTTCAGCCCGCCAGCCTCCTGCGCCAGGTACGCACCGGGCAGCACCCGCACGCCTGTCTCTTTCCACAGCTTCAGCGCCGCCGCCTCGCCATCCTCAACCGGCAGCCACAGGAAAAACCCCGCCTCGGGACCCTGATAGCCCGGCACGCCGTCAAAGATTTCGTCGGCCAGCGCGAATTTCTCCTGGTAAAGCCTGCGGTTCACGTCCACGTGCTTTTCATCCGCCCAGACCTTGGCCGCCGCGTGCTGCAGCGGCATCGGCAGCGGCGTGCCCGCGTAAGAGCGTAACTGCCGGATCCGCTTCATGCTCTGCGGCCCCGCCGCCACGAAACCCGACCGCAACCCGGCCAGGTTCGACCGTTTCGACAGGCTGTGAAACGCCACCACCCGCTCGGGGTCCGCGCTCATGTCCTTCGCGACTTCCAGCGCGCCCACTGGCGGCGTCTCGCGGTAGATTTCCGAATAGCATTCGTCGGCAAAGACCTTGAAATCGTGCTTTTCCGCCAGCCCGATCAGCGTTTTCCAGTAATCCGCGTCCGCCACCGCGCCCTGCGGGTTCGACGGCGAGCACAAATAAGCCACCGTCACCCGGTCCAGCACATCGTCGGGCAGGCTGGCGAAATCCGGCAGGAACCCGGTCTCGCGCATCGCGGGCAGGAACATCGGCTCCGCCCCTACGCTCAGCGCCGCCACCATGTAAACCTGGTAGAACGGGTTCGGCAGCAGAACGATCGGCTGCTTGCCGTTCTTCGTCTCGGGGCACAGCGTCATCATCGCGTTGTACAGCCCCTCGCGCGTCCCGTTCAGCGCCATAACGTGCCGGTCCGGGCTCAGCTCCACGCCATAGCGCCGCGAAACCCAGTCACAGAACGCCGAGTTCAGCGCCGGAATACCCTCGTTCACCGGGTACTTGCGGAACTCG
Source organism: Roseovarius sp. SK2 (assembly GCF_028807495.1). Taxonomy (NCBI): domain Bacteria; kingdom Pseudomonadati; phylum Pseudomonadota; class Alphaproteobacteria; order Rhodobacterales; family Roseobacteraceae; genus Roseovarius; species Roseovarius sp. SK2. The sequence continues at coordinate 59,240 of NZ_JARAMK010000014.1, read as the reverse complement.
CCTGCGTGCTTCTCGATCACGTCCATGATCCACGCCGGAAAATCGTGCTGCGGCTCGCCGATGGTCATGTGAATCACATCACCGCCGGGCTCGTGCACGTCCAACAGGCTCCGCAAACGCGGAAACGCATATTCCGGAAGGTTCGAAAACCGCTCGGGAAACATCAACACTGCCTCTAGGTTACGGGATCGTTGTCGCCCCGTTTGAAGCAAATCTACAAAAGCCCCCGCGTTGCGTCCAGCAAAACCAACCGGGGTCGCGGGGATTGTGGCATTTTTGGCAAGAGGTTAGCGGATACCTCTAAAGTAGGCCAAGTGTTGTGGCCGTCCGGCATCACCTAGACAAGATTTTGCGTCCAGTGATGATTTTGCCTGTTCAGGCCAACGCCGTCTCGGCGGCCTTGGCGACACGCAGAATCCGCTCTTCCCCGAAGGCTTCGCCGCACATCATGAGCCCGCAACCGGGGGTGCCCGTGGGCAGGTTGACAGCGGCCAGACCCATCAGGTTGCCCACCCGCGTGTTGCGCAGCGCCAGCAGATTTTCGGTCACGTAATAGTCGTCGTCGGTCATCAGCCGGTCCACCTCGGGCGGCAGGTTCGGCGCTGTCGGCATCAGCACCGCGTCATAGGGTTTCATCCGTTCCGCCCACTGGATTCGCAGCGCCGCCAGCAGGTTCCACCCCGCCACGTAGTCACAGGCCCGGAATTCCTTGCCGGATTCGAACCGCTCGCGAATGGGCTTGAACATCTTGTCCGGGTTGGCCGAGATCACGTCGCCCCAGATGCCGTAAGCCTCGGACGTGAACAGGATCGCCGACAGCGGCATCGCCTGCTCAGCCTCCGGCGACTCCACCTCCTCGATCCTCGCCCCCGCGGCTTTCAATCGCTCCAACGCACTGAAATAGGCATCGCGCGGTTCGTCCCGGATGTCCTCGAACACCACCGACTGCAACGCAGCGAACCGCATCCCCTCCAGCGACACGCCCTCCAGGTTCGCCGCCTGTCCACCTTCAAGCGCGGCCAGCATCAGCGCGCAATCTTCCACGCTGCGGCCCAGCGGCCCGACCGTGTCGAACTTCGCGCAAAGCGGCACGACCCCGTCCAGCGACACACGCCCCGACGTGGTCTTCAATCCCACAAGGTCGTTCCACGCCGACGGGATACGCACCGATCCGCCCGTGTCCGACCCGATGCCGCAAGCTGCCAGCCCATGCGCCACGCTCGCCGCCGCACCCGAGGACGATCCCCCCGGCACCAGCTTCGGATCGTGCACATTTGGCGGCGTCGCCGTCATCGGGTTCAGCCCCATCCCCGAAAACGCCAACTCGCTCATATGCGTCTTGCCCAGGCACACCAGCCCCGCAGCGGTCGCGTTGCGCAGCACGTCCGCGTCCCGCTCCGGCACCCGACCCTGCAACAGGCGCGTGCCCGCCTCCGTCGCCGTCCCCGCGCTGTCGAACAAATCCTTCCAGCTGATCGGCACGCCATCCAGAGGCCCCAGCCGCCGCCCGGCCCGCGCCCGCGCCTCCGCCGCCTGCGCCTCGGCCCGCGCGCGTTCATGGGTGACCACGGAATAAATCTCGTCCCGCGCCGGATGCGCGTCGATGGCCGCAAGATACGCCTCGGTCAGCGCCACCGGCCCGATCTCGCCCGCCTCGATCCCGTGCCCCAGCTCCGCCGCGCTCATCGTCAGCCACTCGTTCATCCCCGGATCCTCCGCGCCTTTGCCAAATCGCCTGCATGAATGCAGATGCCCCGGCGCAAGGCAAGCCCACCCAATGACAATCCGGCGCATGGACAATCCGGCCCGCGCCGACATATTGAACCGCATGGACCATGACAGCGATATCCTGATCGTCGGCGGCGGCCTCACCGGCCCCGCGCTCGCTCTCGCCGCCGCACAGGCTGGCCTGACCGTCACCGTCATCGACACCCTGCCCCAGACCGTGCGCGAGGATGCCGCCTTCGATGGCCGTGCCTATGCGCTGGCGTTGGCCTCGGTGCGCCTGCTCACCAATATCGGCATCTGGTCCCGCGTGGTCGACAACGCGCAAGCAATGCTGGAAATCAAGGTCTCCGACGGCCGCGCGGGCGAAGGCGCGGCACCCTTCTTCCTGCATTTCGACCATGCCGAGATCGAGGAAGGCCCGATGGGCCACATGCTCGAAGACCGCTACCTGCGCCGCGCCTTCCTCGAGGCGATGCAGGACGCGGACCGGATCGCCCAAGTCACCGACACCGTCACCGCGCAGGAGGTCTCCCCCACCGGCGTCACCCTCACGCTCGCCTCCGGCAAAACGCTCTCGGGCCGCATCGTCGTGGGCTCCGACGGGCGCAGCTCGGGCACCGCCCAGCGGGCCGGGATCACCCGCACCGGCTGGGATTACGGCCAGACGGCGCTGGTGGCCGCCATCGAACACGAGCTTCCCCATAACGGCGTCGCGCACCAGTTCTTCATGCCCCCCGGCCCGCTGGCCATCCTGCCGCTGCCCGGCAATGTCAGTTCCATCGTCTGGTCCGAGGCCGAGGCCACGGCAGCTCGCTTCGCCGCCCTGGACGACGCCGACTTCATGGAAGTCCTCCGCCCCCGCTTCGGCGATTTCCTGGGCGACATCTCCCTGCGCGGCAAGCGCTTCACATATCCGCTGAACCTGACGCTCGCCAACGCCTTCGTGGCCGAGCGGCTGGCGCTGATCGGCGACGCGGCGCACGGGATGCACCCAATCGCCGGCCAGGGCCTCAACGCCGGGCTGCGCGACGTGGGCGCGCTGGCGCAGGTCCTCACCGACGCCACCCGCCGGGGCGAGGATTTCGCCGCATCAGACGTGCTCGCCCGCTATCAGCAGTGGCGCCGATTCGACACCGCGACGCTGGCGGTGACGACCGACCTCACCAACCGGCTCTTTTCCAACGACAACCCGCTCCTGCGCGCCGCGCGCGACGTCGGCATGGGCGCGCTGTCGGCCATGCCCGGCCTGCGCCGCAAATTCATCCGCGAGGCGGCGGGCCTGACCGGCGACCTGCCGGAGCTGATGAAGGGGTGAATCCGCGCGAAGGTAAAAACCAACCGTCCCGGACCTGATCCTGCCTGCCCCGAGCCTGACCCGGGGGGACCTCCTCGCGTAGGGTGGGTGAAAACCCACGCGCCCCCTACCCCGCCTCCAGAACCCGTATCACCGTATCCCCGTACGCGCGCTCATCAAGCAGGCTCCACTCCTCCGGCACCGCGACCGCGCCACCTTCCTCCCACACGATCAAAGCGCCCGGCGCGATCCACCCCCCGGCCATTGCTGCGCCCAAAGCCGCCTCGCCCAACCCCTTGCCATAAGGCGGATCGAGGAACACCAGCCCGCTGGCCTCCGTCGCCGCGCCAAGCTTGCGCGCATCCCGGCCAACCAGCGTCACCCGGTCCGCAACACCGCAAATCCCGATATTCTCCCGGATCAGCCGTTGCCCCACGCGCCCGCTTTCCACGAACACCGCACGGGCCGCCCCGCGCGACAGCGCCTCCAGCCCCAGCGCCCCGGTCCCGGCAAAGAGGTCCAGCACCGCGCCCCCCTGCACCCGGTCCCCGAACCGCGCCATCAACACGTTGAACAGGCTCTCACGCACCCGGTCCGAGGTGGGGCGCAGCCGTGCGCCCTCGTCCCCCTTGCCAACCGAGGCCAGCCGCCGCCCGCGAAAGTCGCCGCCGATGATCCTCACGCCTTCAACAGCGCCTTGAGGTTCGCGCCGGGGTCGGCCACCACCGCGGGATCAGCGGTTTTCCCATTATCGATCAGCCGCTTGCCCACCATGTAGGCCCGCGCATCATTGGCCGCGTCCACCGCCAGCAGCGTATCACCCGCGTAATACCAGAACGAGATACCGCCCTCGCTCTCGCGCGTCACGACGCGGTCATACCCCACGTTCAGCCCCGCGATCTGCAACTTGACGTCATACTGGTCCGACCAGAACCACGGTTGCGGCACATAGGTCTTGCCCGCCCCCATGATGTTCTCGGCCACGCATTCCGCCATGTCGATGGCATTGGGCACGCTCTCCAGCCGCAGGCGCGCGCCCCGATACGGAAAACTCGCGCAATCCCCGGCCGCCCAGATCGACGGGTCGCTGGTACGTCCCTGCGCATCCACCTTGATCCCGTTCTCGACCTCGACGCCGGCCGCCTCGGCCAGCGCCGTGGCGGGGGTGATCCCCACACCCACGATCACGAAGTCTGCCTTCAGTTCCGTGCCGTCGTTCAGCACAGCCCCGCTGACCCGCCCCTCGCCAGTCAACCGCTCCAGCCCGACGCCTTCGCGAATGTCCACACCGTGCGAGCGGTGCAACGCCCGGAAGTAATCCGACGTTTCTTTCGCCGCCACGCGCTGCAGGATCCGGTCCGCCATCTCGACCAGCGTCACCTGCAACCCCTTCGAGGCGGCAACGGCGGCCGCTTCCAGACCGATATAGCCGCCCCCCACGATCAGCACCTTCGCACCTTCGCGGAACTCCGGCCCCATGCTGTCCACGTCGCGCAGGTCACGCACGACATAGACACCCTCCAGCGCCCCGCCAATCGCCGGCGGCAACCGTCGCGGCACCGACCCCGTGGTCAGGACAAGATGCTCGTAAGGCACAGCCTGCCCACCGGCAACGACCACCTTGTCGGTCCGGTCGATCGCCGTCACCGCCGCATCAAGCCGCAAGTCGATCATGTTCTCGGAATAAAAGCTTTCGGGCCGCAGATAGAGCCGCTCCAACTCCATTTCGCCCAACAGGTATTTCTTCGACAAGGGCGGACGCTGGTAGGGCGGTGCATGTTCTTCGCCGATCAGCGTCACCTTGCCGTCATAGCCAAGCGTCCGCAGCTTCGCCACCAGCGAACTTCCCGCCTGTCCGGCACCCACGACAACGATCCCCGACATGTCCCCTCCTGCAAATTCCACATGGCCCTCGGGCCGTCAGGGCCTATACTTACAGGCAATCGAAACGCAAACGAAAGACAGGATGCGACAATGACGATCACCACCGGCGACAAACTCCCCGATGCCACGCTGCTCAAGATGGGCGCCGACGGCCCCGAAGAGGTCGCGCTGTCCGACAAGACCAAAGGCCGCAAGGTGGCGATCTTCGCCGTCCCCGGCGCCTTCACCCCCACCTGCCACTCGGCCCACGTGCCCAGCTTCATCCGCACCAAGGCCGATTTCGACGCCAAGGGCGTGGACGAGATCATCTGCATCTCGGTCAACGACGCCTTCGTGATGGATGCCTGGGGCAAGGACACCGGCGCCACTGATGCGGGCATCACGATGCTGGGCGACCCGCAATCGGAGTTCACCAAGGCCGTCGGCATGGATTTCACCGCGCCGCCCGTTGGCCTCATCGCCCGGTCCAAGCGCTATGCCATGCTGGTCGAGGATGGGACCGTCAAGGTCCTGCATGTCGAGGACAACCCCGGCGCCTGCGAAACCTCCGCCGGCGAATCGCTGCTCGACGCGATCTGAAGAATCAGGCCGGGGCGCGCGCGCGTCCCGGCCGCTGACCGGCTCAGGCGTCGGCCAGCTTGTCCATCTTGCGGGCCAGCTTGGTGTCACGCGAACTCAGCCCATCGACATCGTGGCTGGTCAGCGTCACCTCGACCGTCTTGTAGACGTTCGACCACTCGGGATGGTGATCCCACTTCTCGGCCCAGATCGCGCAGCGGGTCATGAACCCGAACGCCTCCACGAAATTCTCGAACTCATAGGTCTTGTGGATCGCATCGCGCCCTTCAACCATTTCCCAGCCGCTCTCCAACAGCGGCTCCAGCGTCGTTTTTCGCGCCGTATCGCTTAAGCGTTCGCTCATTCCTGCTCCTCCACATTTGCTTTCCTGAACGGGCCGAAACTCGTCAGGATCTCGATGTCATCCGCCACGGCCTCCCGCTCGGCCTCTAGGTAACGCGCCACGGCATCGGAAAAAGGCGGGTCACGAAACCAGTGCAGCGAATGGGTCTCGACCGGCAGGTATCCGCGGGCCAGCTTGTGTTCGCCCTGCGCGCCGGCCTCGACACGGGACAGCCCGTGTTCGATGGCATAATCAATCGCCTGATAGTAACACAACTCGAAATGCATCGCCGGGTGATGCGCCGCACAGCCCCAGTACCGGCCATAAAGCGCGTCGCGCCCGATCATGTTCAGCGCGCCAGCCACGGGCACGCCGTCCTCCAGCGCCAAAACCAGCAGGATATCGTCCCTCAGCCGCTCCTGCGCGATGTCAAAGAACTTGCGCGTCAGATACGGCATTCCCCACTTCCGCGCCCCGGTATCCTGGTAGAACTCCCAGAACGCCTCCCAGTGCTCGGGCTTGATCGAGTCGCCGGTCAATTGCACGATCTCGCCGCCAAAGCCCTGCGCCTGCGCCCGCTCCTTGCGGATGTTCTTGCGCTTGCGCGAACTCAGGCTGCCCAGGAAATCGTCGAAGCTCTCGTAGCCCCGGTTCAGCCAGTGAAACTGCTGCGTGATCCGCGGCAACAGGCCCATCTGCGTGCCCACCTCCCGCTCGAACTCGGTGCAAAAGGTGACATGCAGCGACGACAGCTCGTTGCGGTCCCCGATGCTAACCGCGGCCTGCATCAGCGCATCGCGCCCCGGCTGCCCGTATCCCGGCCGGGTCAGCATCCGCCGCCCCGTCACCGGCGTGAACGGCACCGCCATCTGCAGCTTGGGGTAATATCGCCCGCCCGCGCGTTCATAGGCATGGCCCCAGTTGTGGTCAAAGATATACTCGCCCTGGCTGTGGTTTTTCACGTAAAGCGGCGCACAGGCGATCACCTGTTCGTCCATCTCCGCCACCATGTAATGCGGCTGCCACCCAGTGCCGGCCCCGACCGAACCGCTGTCCTCAAGTGCCTTCAGGAACCGGTAGGTGGTGAACGGGTCCTCCGCCCGGCCGCCGTCCCCAGCCTCGGGGCAGGCGCACGCATCCCACTCCGCCGGCGCCACGTCGCCCAGGCTTTCATAGACGCTCACAAGGACAGATCCGCCATCCATCAGGGCCGCTCATCGCTTTTGGAAATCATACCTTCAATTTGTGGCCGACCCGCTCCGGTTCAAGCGGGAATTGCCGGAAGATATCCCTCGAAGGTGATGTTCTGCGCCACGCGCCGTGCGTCTGCCTCTTCTTCCGGCGACCGGATCGTCCAGCACAGCACATCCGCGCCCGCGCCCTGCAATTCGGCCACCCTTGCACGGTCCAGGTCCTGCGCCTGGTGGCTGACAAAACACGCTCCCGCGCGATCATGATCCGGGATATCGCGCAACCGTTCCCGCACGTCGGCACGCAACAGGGGCCAGTCTTTGGCAGCATAATCGCAACTCACGATGCCGCGCACCACGTCGGGCGCAAGGTCGCGCATCGCCACCATCATCTCGGGGTTGAACGACATCACCGCCACCGGCCCGGCATAGCCTCGCAGCGCCACTGCCGTCGCGGCCTCCAGCCGCCCGTCGGTCTGGCCCATCTGCCCCTGCTGGTCCTTCAACTCGATCAGCAGCGGCACGCGCCCCGCCACCAGGTCCAGCACCTCCGGCAGCGCCGGTATTTCCTCATCCCCGCCAAGCAGCGAGATTCGGCCCAGTTCCGCCGCGTCCCGCTGCTGCACCAGCCCGGCCTGCCCGGTCAGACGCTTGAGGTCATAGTCGTGAAACACCATGGCCGCACCGTCGCGGCTCAATTGCAGATCGATCTCGATGCCATAACCATGACGTATCGCCGCGGCGATCGCCGCGCGCGAATTCTCCGGCCGGCCATCCGCGACATCATGCAGCGCCCGATGCGCCAGCGGCGCGCACAGAAAGGACGGGTCCAGCCGGCTCATCCGACCTGGAACACGCCTTCGATCTCGACCGCCACGCCAAAGGGCAGGGCCGGCGACGATACCGCGGCCCGCGCGTGCTTGCCCGCCTCGCCCAGCGCCTCGCCGATGAAATCCGATGCGCCGTTGATCACCTGCGGTTGCTGCGTGAAATCCGGCGTTGAGTTCACGAACCCGCCCAGCTTCACCACCCGCTTCAGGCGGTCCAGGTCGCCGCCGCACGCCGCCTTGACCTGCGCCAAAAGGTTGATCGCACAGGCCTTCGCCGCCTCCGCGCCTGCGGGCACGTCCATGTCGTCGCCCAGCTTGCCGATCATCATCTCGTCGCCCAGCTTCGGCAGCTGCCCCGAAACGTACAGCATGTCGCCCACCTGCACGTACGGCACGTAATTCGCCGCCGGTGCCGCCGCCTCGGGCAGGGTCACGCCCATCTCAGCCAGCTTGTCCTCGAATTTTCCCATGATCTCGACCTCCTCGGTTGCGTTGCCGCGAACGCTAGACGCTCGGCGCACCGATGCAACCGCAAAAACCGGCGCGGGCTTTTTCTTGCAAAAAATACTCACGGCCCCGTCGCCCGCCACGTGGCCCGCCCCCGGGATCCGCGTCACGCCCGCCACGCCCCCCGAGACGTCCCGAAGGGACGCCGAGACACCCTGCGCGCCGAAGGCGCTCCGCCTATTCGCGAAACGCCTTGGCGAAGTAATCCGTCAGCGGTTTCGTCAGATAGGCCAGCGGCGTGCGGTCGGCGGTGCGGATGAAGGTCTCCACCGGCATGCCGGGGATCAGCGTCACATCCTCCGGCAGCCGCTCCCGCTGACCTTCGCTCAGCGCAATCTCGGCCCGGTAATAGCTCTGTCGCGTGTTGTCGTCCTGGAACGAATCGGCCGAGATCTGCATCACCTGCCCGATCAGCTCCGGCGTCGTCCGCTGGTCCAGCGCCGAAAACCGCAGCGTCACTTCCTGTCCCACGAACAGCTTGTCGATATCCGTGGGCTCGACCTGCGCATTGATGATCAGCGGACGGTCCTGTGGCACGACGTAAAGGATCGGATCGGCCGGCCGGATAACCGAGCGCAGCGCAAAGACCTGAAGCCCGTAAACCACGCCGCTCACCGGCGCGGTGATGTCCAGCCGGCTCGTCCGCTCGATCAGCGCACGCCGCTCCTCCAGCAGTTCCAGCTCGCGGAACTGCAAGTCGCGCAAGGTGGTGATCGCCTCCTCGCGCCGCCGCGTGCCCAACTTCAGTACCTCGATGTCAATCTCGGTGATCCGCCCTTCGGATTGTGCCACCTGCGCAGCGAGCTCGCCCAGCTGACCCAGCATCCGCGACTGCTCCCGTTGCAGCGCCAGCACCCGCGAGGCCTGGGCCAGCCCCCGGTCCAACAAAGATTGCTGGTCGGCCAGTTCCTCCTCGATCAGCGCCAGCTGCTCGTCCATCGCCGCCTGTTGCGCCTCGATCCCCTCGATCTGGTTGCCGATCTGCCCCCGCCGTTTCTCCAGCTGGGAAATCTCGCTCGCCACGGTCTCGTTGCGCGCCGTCAGAAGCCGCCGCTGCCCGTCCAGCAACTCGGCCACCTCCGTGTTGCGCGCCGCCACGTCGCGCACCAGGTCGGGAAAGGTGATCTCGTCCCGCTCGTCCCGCTCGGCCTCCAGCCGTCCGCGCCGCGCCTGCAACTCGAACAGCTGGTTCTCGGTGATCGCCAGCTGCGAGCGCAAGGCGGTCGCATCCAGCCGCAACAGCACCTGCCCCGCGTCCACCGTGTCGCCCTCATCGACCTCGATCGACGCCACCACGCCGCCATCGGGATGCTGGACCACCTGACGGTTCTGGTCGACCTCGATCTGCCCACTGGCAATCACCGCACCCGATATCTCGGTCATCGCGGCCCAGGTCCCGAAACCTCCCACCAGGATAATCAGCCCGGTCACCCCCACGATCATCGGCGTCCGGACCGACCAGGCGCTGCGCTTTTCGTCGCTCACTGCACCCCTCCCTGCTGGCCGCTGGCGCTGATTTCCCCGGCGTTTTTGACCACGTCCTTCAGCACCTCGTCCTTGGGCCCGAAGGCCCGCACCATGCCGCTTTCAAGCATCAGCAACTGGTCGCATTCCCGGATCGCCGCGGGCCGGTGCGCCATGATCAGCACCGATTTGCCTTCGGCCTTGAACTCCCGGATCGCGTGGTTCACCGCCTCGCTGCCCTCGTTGTCGAGGTTCGAGTTGGGCTCGTCCAGCACCACCAGCACAGGGTCGCCATACATCGCCCGCGCCAGCCCGATCCGCTGCATCTGCCCGCCTGACAGGCGCCCGCCCCCGGCGGTGATACGCGTGTCATAGCCGTCGGGCAGCTTCAGGATCATATCGTGCGCATCGGCCTTCTTCGCCGCCTCCACGATCTTGGCGGCGTCGGGCTCCTCGGCCAGGCGCGAGATGTTCTCGGCGATGGTCCCCTCGAACAACTGCACCCGCTGCGGCAGGTATCCGATATGCCTGCCCAGCACGCGCGGTTCGAACTGATCAAGCGACGCGCCATCCAGCCGGATTCGCCCGCCCGCAGGCCGCCACAGGCCGGTCAGCGCCCGCGCCAGCGTCGACTTGCCGGCACCCGAGGGACCGATCACGCCCACCGCCTGGCCCGGTTGCACAGTGAAACTGATCGTCTTCAGCGCCGCCTGCTGGTCGCCCGGCGGCACCACGGTGACCTGTTGCACCTGCAACAGCGCCTTGGGCTTGGGCAGCGGCGTGCGCGGCTGCTCGGGCGGCACCAGCGCCAGCAGTTCGGTCAGTGAATGCCAGCCCTGCATGGCCCGTTGCACCAGCGCCCATTGTCCGACGGCCAGTTCAACCGGTGCCAGCGCCCGGCCCATCAGGATCGAGCCCGCGATCATCGCGCCCGGCGTAAGCTCGTTCTGCAAGACAAGATAGGCCCCCAGGCCCAGCATCGCCGATTGCAGGAACAGCCGGAAGGTCTTCGTCGTCGTGGTGAACGTACCCACAAGATCCGATGACGCGATCTGGGATCTCAGCGACTCGTCCCGCGCGGTCTGCCAGCGCGAGAACGCCTGATCGCGCATCCCCATCGCCTGCACCATTTCCGATTCGTTGCGGATCTGGTTCGACAGCATTTCCGCCGCACCCGTGGCCCGCGCCGATTTCATTGCCGGCTGGCGGGTGACCGCCTGGTTGACCACGGTGATCAGGATGATGATCCCCCCGCCGATCAGCGCCAGCGCCCCCAGCCACGGGTGAAACAACCATATCCCGGCCAGGAAAACCGGCGTCCAGGGCAAGTCGAAGATGGCCATCAGCACCGGCGAGGCCATCAGCCGCTGCACCGCCTCCAGGTCGCGCAACCCGGTTTGCGTATGCTCGTCCGGCGCCACCGCCGCCTTGCGGATCACCGCGTCGAACACCCGGCGATCCAGCCGGGCCTGGAAACGCGCCGCGACCCGGCCCATGATCCGCCCGCGGGCATAGTCCAGCACGCCCATCATCCCGTACAGGAACACCACCAGCACGCTCAGCGCGATCAGCGTCTCGACCGATCGGCTGCCCAGCACCCTGTCATAGACCTGCAACATGTAGATCGGGCCGGTCAGCATCAGCATGTTCACGAAGAAGCTGAAGATCCCCACGAACCAGTAAAGTCCCCGGCTCTCGCGACGGGCGGCGCGAAGTTCCTCTCGGCCTGCATCAAGTCTTGCCTTGCTAAGTTGCATGCCGTCTCTTCCGCGTCCCGCCAGATCGTCGCTTGAACGATACCCCGTTCCGACTTACTACCATAGACACCGTTCTGCTACAGGACACCTTCGTCAAGTCGCCGCATCTGGATAAATTCAGCCAATCGATTATTTATGACCGCAATACCTTAACCAAAGCCTGACCGTTGCCAAATTTCATCTCCATACGACGACCAACGCTGTTCGCGACCGGCCTTGCGCTTGTCGTGGCCCTCGCCGCGGCGGGCTGCACGCCGCGCCCCGCGGGTTACCCGGCCTCCGAGCCTTTCGATCCCTACGAGGAAGAGAACCGCCGCACCCACGCCTTCAACCGGGCGCTGGACAAAAACCTGGTGGGGCCCGCAGGCAAGGGCTATTCCGGCTTCATTCCCGACGATGTCGAGAACATGGTCGGCCGTTTCGCCTTCAACCTGTCGATCCCGGGCGCCGTGGTGAACAACATCCTGCAAGGCAACATGAAAGGCGCGACCGAGGACACCTACCGCTTCCTCGTGAACACCACGATCGGGCTGGGCGGCCTGTTCGACACCGCGTCCGAACTCAACATGCCCCAGGCCACCGACGCCGATTTCGGCCAGACACTGCATGTCTGGGGCGTGCGCGAAGGGGCGTATGTCGAACTGCCCCTGCTCGGCCCCTCGACCGAGCGCGCGGCGGCGGGCAAGATCGTCGATCTTTTCACCAACCCGCTGACGTACGTGCTCGACGAGCCCGAGAACTACTATGGCACCATCGCCACTGGCGTCACGGGCCTGTCGGACCGCGGGCGTTATGCCGACACCATAGATTCCATCCTTTACGACAGCGCCGACAGTTACGCACAGGCGCGGTCGCTCTATATTCAGAACAGGCGCTTCAAGCTCGGCGGTGGCTCGGGCGGGGCGTTCGAAGATCCTTATGATGCCGAACCCGGCACGCCGCTGGAGGACCCCTACGATGAATGACATTTCCAGACGTTTCCTGATCGGCGCCGGCGCGGCCGCCACGCTGCTGCCCGCTGCCGCAACCCCCGCCTTCGCCCTGACAGAGGCGCGCGCCCGCGGCCTCATCGACCAGGTCGTGGCCGATATCAACCGCGTGATCGCCTCGGGCAAGTCGACCGGCGCGATGATCCGCGATTTCGAACGCATCTTCGCCCGTTATGCCGACGTGAACATCATTGCCCGCTCCACGCTGGGCGCCGATTCGCGCCGCGCCTCCTCGGGCCAGATGCGGGCTTTCACCGCCGCCTTCCAGGGCTATATCGCCCGCAAGTACGGCAAGCGGTTCCGCGAGTTCATCGGCGGCCAGATCACCGTGACCGGCGTGCGCCAGGTCAAGTCCTGGCACGAGGTCCGCTCGACCGTAAAGCTGCGCGGCAAGTCGCCCTTCACCGTGCTTTTCCTGGTCTCCGACCGCTCGGGCCGCGACCTCTTTTTCGACATGGTGATCGAGGGCGTCAGCCTGCGGCTCAGCGAACGCACCGAGATCGGCGCGATGCTCGATCGCAACGGCGGCAATATCGACGCCCTGATCGCCGACGTGCAACGCGCGGGCTGATCCCGAAACAGGTCCGGCCGCCTCGCCCCGCCGCCGCACAAGCTCCGGCGATAGCGCGGGGGTCGCCGGTTTTTGCCGTACTATTGCCCGCCATGTGCCGGCCCCAGCAGCTCTTCCAGCATCCGGTTGATCGTGTTGCCCCGGTCCCGGTCCTGGCGCTGCTGCGTGCGCGGCTGTTGTTGTATCTGCGGCTGCGGTTCGACCCGGATCATCGGCAGGTCGCTGACCGGCACACCCTCGTTCACCCGCACCATCGTCTCGCGCCAGATGTCCGCCGGAAGCCCGCCGCCGGTCACACCCTTGAGCGGGGTGTTGTCGTCATACCCCATCCACACCCCGGTCACGTAATCGGCGGTAAAGCCCAGGAACCACGCGTCGCGTGCCGCCTGCGTCGTGCCGGTCTTGCCGGCGGCCTGCCGGTCGGGCAGCTTGGCGCGCCCGCCAGTGCCCGACTGCACCACCTCGTACATCATACCCATCAGCTTCTGCGCGGCCTCCTGCTGGATCACGCGTTCACCAATGCCGCCCCCCTTGCGCATCAGCGGGTCGTCGTCCCCCAGGAGCTTCAATTCAACCAGCCCATAAGGCGTCACCGACGAACCACCGTTCAGGATACCCGCATAGGCCCCCGTCATTTCCAGCAGCGTGCTTTCCGATGCGCCCAGCGCCAGCGCGGGACCGTCGGCCAGTTCGTTGTCGATGCCGAAGTCGCTGGCAACCTGGCGCACCAGGTCCAGGCCCACGCTTTCGGCCACCTTCACCGCAGGGATGTTGTAGGACCGCGCCAGCGCCCGGATCAGCGGCACGCGGCCATGGAATTTCTTGTCATAGTTTTCGGGGCACCATTGGCCGGACCCGGCAATATTGCGGCAATACGGTTCATCCACGACGATCGACGTCGGTTCATAGCCCAGTTCCAGCGCCGTGGCATAGACGAACGGCTTGAAGGCCGAGCCGGTCTGCCGCTTGGCCATCGTGGCCCGGTTGAACGCGCCGGTCACCTTGGTCTTGCGCCCGCCCACCATCGCACGCACCGCGCCATCCGCGCTCATCACCACGATCGCGGCCTGCGCCTCGGATCCTTCACTGACCTTGTTCTCGAACACCCAGTCAAGCGCCTCCTCGGCGGCGCGTTGCATCCGCTGGTCCAGCGTCGTTCGGATTATGACGTCCTCTGTCGTGTCGCGGGTGAAAAGCTCCGGCCCGCTGTCCATCACCCAATCGGCGAAATAGCCTCCGGCCTGCGCCTCGGCGGCCTCCGACAGCGTCGCGGGGTTGTCCTGCGCGGCCTGCGTCTCGGCATCGGTCAGGTAGCCCTGCTCGTTCATCAGCCGCAGCACCGTCGCCGCCCTTGCCTGTGACCGTTCCAGGTTGGTCGTCGGCGCCAGCCGCGTCGGCGCGGTCAGCAGGCCCGCCAGCATGGCCGACTGCGCCGCGTTCACCTTGCGCGCGCTCACCCCGAAATACCGTTGCGCCGCGGCCTCCACGCCAAAGGCGCCGCCGCCGAAATAGGCCCGGTTGAGATAGATCGACAGGATCTCGTTCTTGGAATACTTCGCCTCCATCGCCATCGCATAGATCGCTTCTTTGGCCTTCCGGCTCAGCGATCCGCGGCGGCAATCCTGAACGTACTCCGCCTCGCTCTCCCACTCCGTCTCGTCGTATTCCACGCCAAGACACAGCAATTTCGCGGTCTGCTGGGTGATGGTCGACCCACCGTGCCCGCTCAGCGGCCCACGCCCCTCGCTCAGATTGATGCGGACGGCGCTGGCGATGCCGCGCGGGCTCAGGCCGAAGTGTTGGTAGAACCGCTTGTCCTCGGTGGCCAGCACCGCGTTGCGCAAGTCGGGGCTGACGGTATCGGCCGTCACCACCCCGCCGAACTGGTCACCGCGCCAGGCGAACACGTCGCCCTCGCGGTCCAGCATGGTGACCGATCCCCGCGCCCGGCCGTCCAGTAGTGCGCGCACATCCGGCAACCCGGCATAGACATAGGCCACAGCCAGGGCCGTCACCAGCACCACCACCGCGGTCACGCGCCATGTTACGATCCAGAACAGCCGCAATATCCAGCGGAACAGGCGCTTGATCCACGCCACCGGGCCGCGCCCGCCGCCCGAACGGCCGCCACCGCCCCTGCGCCGAGGGCGCGCGGTTTTCGCAGGCTTGCGCGCAGCCGGCTTGGTCCGGCTCTTTGCCGGTGTCTTCGCGGATTTGCCGTATCGCCTGTCTGCAACGAGTCGCGGCGCTTTTCGCCCCTGGTTTCCCATGCCCTAACCTGCCCGGACCTCTGGTTTTGCGGCAGTCTACAGGTCCTCAATCCGAAAGTAGACCCCCAAAAGCGTTTCGATTTTACCAAACGCCGCCGTGGCGCCCGCGCGTTTTGGCACGGTCGGTTCCCCCGGTCGTATACGTAATACGACGTAGACGTTTGCACGTCGCAGCGATTCTTATCTGCACATTAATTGGTCATTTAAGATGATTTGCGCATAAATTGTGCATTTCTTGGTGATTTCTGCCCACTTCCCCGGCGCTCACCCTTCCCGCCCGCCTCATCTCCGTCACTTTCTGCAACAGCGAAATCAACCTCGCCCAAGCAACCGAAAGGGACATCTGTGAAACTCATCATTGCAACCATCAAGCCGTTCAAGCTTGAAGATGTGCGCGAAGCGCTGACAGGGATCGGCGTGCGCGGCATGATGGTGACCGAGATCAAGGGCTTCGGCTCTCAGTCCGGTCACACCGAGATCTACCGCGGCGCGGAATACGCCGTGAACTTCGTACCCAAGATCAAGCTCGAGATCGCCGTTGCCGCCGGCATGGTCGACCAGGTGGTCGAGACCATCGCGACGACCGCGCGGACCGGCAAGATCGGCGACGGCAAGATCTTCGTGCTCGATATCGGGCAGGCCATGCGCGTGCGCACCGGCGAAACCAACGATGACGCGCTTTAAACCGCGCGAAAGAAGGGATAACATCACTATGAAACGCTTTATTCATCTGGGGCTCGCCGCAACCGCAATCGCGGTCCTGCCCCAACTCGGCTTCGCTCAGGACGAGGCCGCCGCCGCAGAGGCCGCCGCTCCGGGCTTCGACGAGATCGGCCCCTACATCATGACCACCCTGCTGTTCTGCATGGCGGGCTTCCTGGTGTTCTTCATGGCCGCAGGCTTCGCCATGCTCGAGGGCGGGCTGGTGCGTTCCAAGAACGTCACCATGCAGATGACCAAGAACATCGCACTCTTCTCGATTGCCGCGATCATGTACTGGCTCATCGGCTTCAACACGATGTACCCGGGCGACTTCAACGGCTACTTCGCCATCGGCGGGCAGACCGTGCTCGATCCTGTGGGCGTGGCCGCGGCCGATGCGGCGCTCGACTATGCATCCGTCGGTTCGGACTTCTTCTTCCAGTTGGTCTTCGTCGCCGCCACCGCCTCGATCGTGTCGGGCGCGCTGGCCGAGCGGATCAAGCTGTGGCCGTTCCTGATCTTCGTCGTCATCCTGACCGGCATCATGTACCCGATCTCGGGCTCCTGGCAGTGGGGCGGCGGCTGGCTGTCCGAAGCCGGCTTCTCCGACTTCGCCGGTTCGACCGTCGTGCACTCCGTGGGCGGCTGGGCTGCCCTGGCCGGTGCCATCGTGCTGGGCCCGCGTCTGGGCAAGTACGGCAAGGACGGCAAGGTGCACCCGATGCCCGGTTCCAACCTGGCGCTCGCCACACTGGGTACGTTCATCCTGTGGCTCGGCTGGTTCGGCTTCAACGGCGGCTCGCAGCTTGCCATGGGCACCGTGGGTGACGTCTCCGACGTAAGCCGCATCTTCGCCAACACTAACATGGCTGCCGCGGCCGGTGCCGTGACCGCGCTGATCCTGACCCAGGTGATGTACAAGAAACCGGACCTCACCATGGTGCTCAACGGCGCCCTCGCGGGCCTCGTTTCGATCACCGCCGAACCCCTCGCGCCCACGCTCTTCGGTGCGCTCTGGATCGGTGCCGTGGGTGGCGTGATCGTGGTCCTGACCGTCCCGATGCTCGACAAGCTGAAAATCGACGACGTGGTCGGCGCCGTTCCGGTGCACCTCTTCGCCGGTATCTGGGGCACCATCGCCGTGATCTTCTACAATGGCGACGCCAACCTGATCACCCAGCTGACCGGCATCGTGGCCTACGGTGTGTTCACCTTCGTGGCCAGCCTGATCGTCTGGTTCATCCTCAAGGCCGTCATGGGCATCCGCGTCGGCGAAGAGGAAGAGATCGCAGGTCTCGACATGTCGGAACTGGGGATGGAAGCCTACCCCGAGTTCTCGAAAGGCTGAGACCAAATAAGAATGGGTCCTCCCGACCCTTGATACTGGCCCGGGCGTTCGCGCCCGGGTTTTTTGTTGGCCGCTCCGGGGCAAACGCCATTGCGGTCCATGCCCCCGCGCCCTAGCTCTGGTTCCATGTCCGACGCCTACCGACCGCACGAAGCCCTTGTTCATCCGGCTCGCCCCACCGCCTCGCTCGTGCGCCTTGTGCTGGGCGCCATCATGCTGGCGGCGCTGTTCCTGTCGCTGATCTTCGCCGCCTCGGCGCTGCTGAACATCGTGGCGCCGGCGACCTCGTGGGACAGCACGCTCGGCGACCTGGAAACCGGCGAAACCCCGGCCGGCGTGCTGGCGAACCTCTACCTCTTCGGCTTCATCATCGTCGCGCTGGCCATGACGGGCCGCGCCATCCATGGCCGCGCCCTGCCCAGCTTCGTCGGTGACCTGCGCCTTGCACGGCTCCATTTCGCCCGCGTCTGTCTCTACATGGTCGGGCTGCACCTCGCCCTTTCGATCCTGCTGCCCGCCACGCCCGGCCTCACGCCCGAGGCGAATATCGACACCACCCGCTGGCTGACCTTCCTGCCGCTCGCCCTGCCCGCCCTTCTGATCCAGACCGGGGCCGAGGAACTGGTCTTTCGCGGCTACCTGCAAAGCCAGCTCGCCGCCCGCTTCGCCAATCCCCGAATCTGGATCATCGTCCCCTCCCTGCTCTTCGGCCTTCTGCATTACGATCCCGTGATCAACGGCGACGCCAACTGGCTGATTGTCGGCTGGGCCACGCTCTTCGGCATCGCCGCCGCCGACCTCACGGCCCGCACCGGCACCATCGGCGCCGCCCTCGGCCTGCATTTCGTCAACAATTTCTTCGCCATCCTCGTCGCCGCACCAGCGGGCAGTTTCGACGGCCTGGCCCTCTACACCTACCCCTTCACCCTGGACGACAGAGATGCACTCTGGCTCTGGGCGCCGCTCGACCTGATGCTCTTGCTGGTCAGCTGGCTCACCGCGCGACTCGCCCTGCGCGTCTGATTGCATTTCTCACGCGCACGGCTTATCTCAAGGGCGATTTGCAACGGGAACTGGGCCACAGATGAACTGGATCACCAATTACGTGCGTCCGCGCATCAATTCGATCTTCTCGCGCCGCGAGATCCCCGAGAACCTGTGGACCAAGTGCGACGAGTGCGGAACCATGCTGTTCCACCGCGAATTGCGCGAAAACCTCAACGTCTGCACCTCCTGCGGCCATCACATGCCGATCACCCCGCGCGATCGGTTCACAGCCCTTTTCGACGGCGGCACCTTTACACAAGTGTCCGTGCCCCAGCCCACCGCCGACCCGCTGCAATTCCGCGATCAAAAGAAATATCCCGACCGGATGCGCGCCGCGCAAAAGGCGACCGGAGAGACCGAGGCGATGCTGGTGGCTTCTGGCGAAATCGGCCGCACCCCCATCGTCGCGGCGGCGCAGGATTTTTCCTTCATGGCCGGGTCCATGGGCATGTATGTCGGCAACGCCATCATCGCCGCCGCCGAAGAGGCAGTGAAGCTCAACCGCCCCCTCGTGCTCTTCTCCGCCGCGGGCGGCGCGCGCATGCAGGAAGGCATCCTGTCGCTCATGCAGATGCCCCGCACCACCGTCGCCGTGCAGATGCTCAAAGAGGCAGGCCTGCCCTACATCGTCGTGCTGACCCACCCCACCACGGGCGGCGTCACCGCGTCCTACGCCATGCTGGGCGACGTGCATATCGCCGAACCCAACGCGCTCATCTGCTTCGCCGGCCCCCGCGTCATCGAACAGACCATCCGCGAAAAACTGCCCGAGGGCTTCCAGCGCGCCGAGTATCTGCTGGATCACGGCATGCTCGACCGCGTGACTCCGCGCGGCGAAATGCGCACCGAACTCATCACCATCCTGCGCATGCTCCTGAACCTGCCGCCCGCCGTCACCGCCGACCTCCCCGCCCCCGAACTCCCCGCCGAGGAAGAGCCTCAGGACGCGGCGCAGCCCGACACCGCCGAGGAACAGACCGCGGACGAAGCCGACAAATGACCGCCCCCACATCGGACGTCATCCTCGACCGGATGATGGCGCTGCACCCCAAGATCATCGACCTCACGCTCGACCGCGTCTGGCGCCTGCTGGAGGCGCTCGGCAACCCGCAGAACGATCTGCCCCCGGTAATCCACATCGCCGGCACCAACGGCAAGGGCTCGACGCTGGCCATGATCCGCGCCGGGATCGAGGGCGCCGGCAAAACCGCCCACGCCTACACCTCGCCCCACCTCGCCCGCTTCCACGAACGTATCCGGCTGGCCGGCGAGCTGATATCCGAGCCGCACCTGACCGAAGTGCTCGATGAATGCTACGCCGCGAACGGCGGCGAACCGATCACCTACTTCGAGATCACCACCTGCGCCGCGATCCTCGCCATGTCGCGCACGCCCGCAGATTACACCCTGCTCGAGGTGGGCTTGGGCGGACGGCTCGATGCCACCAATGTCGTGGCGAAACCGGCGCTTACCATCATCACGCCCGTGTCGATGGACCACGAGCAATAT
This sequence comes from Roseovarius sp. SK2, assembly GCF_028807495.1. Taxonomy (NCBI): domain Bacteria; kingdom Pseudomonadati; phylum Pseudomonadota; class Alphaproteobacteria; order Rhodobacterales; family Roseobacteraceae; genus Roseovarius; species Roseovarius sp. SK2. The sequence continues at coordinate 39,249 of NZ_JARAMK010000014.1, read as the reverse complement.
CTCGGCGACACGCTGGCCAAGATCGCCGGCGAAAAGGCCGGCATCCTCAAACGCGGCGTCACCTGCGTCGTCGGTCCGCAGGACGAGGAAGGCATGGACGCCATCGAGGCCGCCGCCCAGCGTCTGGGCGCGCCCCTTCTGGCCCACGGCCAGCACTGGCACGTCACCACCGAACGTGGCCGTCTCATCTACCAGGATGAAACCGGCCTCCGTGACCTGCCCCTGCCCAACCTGCCCGGCGCGCACCAGCATGAGAACGCCGGCGCCGCCCTCGCCGCCCTGCGTCACCTGCACCTTGGCGATGCCGCGCTCGAGGCTGCGGTCACGCACGCCCACTGGCCCGCCCGGATGCAGCGCCTCTCCACCGGCCCTCTGGCCGAGGCCGCACCGCAGGCCGAACTCTGGCTCGACGGCGGCCACAACCCCGCCGCAGGCCGCGCGCTGGCCGCGCACCTGGCCTCGTTGCCACCCCGCCCCACGCACCTGGTCTGCGGCATGCTCAACACCAAGGATATCTCGGGCTACCTCTCGCCGCTCGCCGGCGTCGCCCAAAGCCTCACCGCCATCTCCATCCCCTGCGAGGCGAACACCCTGCCCGCCGAAGACACGGCCACCGCCGCCGCCAATGTCGGCCTGCCGTCGGGCACCGCCGCCAACGCCCGCGCCGCCATCGAGGACATCGCCGCGAAAGACCCCACGGCGCGCATCCTGATCTGCGGCTCGCTCTACCTCGCCGGCGCCATCCTGCGCGAAAACGGCTGATCGTATGCTTGTGGTCGTGCCGCCGGCATGAGTATTTGAAGAACGATGAAAACGGGGGCGACCAAGCCTTTCACTGTTCTTCAAATACTCAAATACGGCGGGCAGCACTCGGCAGAACCGTCTGGATTCTCAACCTGAATAACGCCAAGAGCGCGCCCGTCCCGGGCCTGCCCCGGGACCTCGTAGGGTGGGTGATAACCCACGCGCCGGGGCTTACCCCGAACGCGCCTCCTCTTCCGCCAACAACGCGGTCAACCCCGCCTTGTAATCCGGATAAATCAACTCGACCCCCAATTCTTCCTTGATCCGGCTGTTATCCACCCGCTTCGATTCCGCATAGAAGGACCGCGCCATCGGGCTCATCTCCGCGTCCTCGAAATTCACCGCCGGAGGCATCGGCACGCCCAGCAGTTCCGCCGCATAGCCGATCACGTCCTGCGGCGGCGCCGGATCATCGTCACACACGTTGTAGGCCGCACCCGGATTGGGCCGCCTGATCGACGCCTCCAGCACCTGCGCGATATCCTCCACGTGGGTCCGGCTGAACACCTGGCCTTGCTTGATGATCCGCCGCGCCGTGCCCTTTCGCACCTTCTCGAACGGCCCGCGCCCGGGGCCGTAGATGCCCGCCAGCCGGAAGATATGCAGCGGCAGGTCCGGAATGCCGGCCCAGGCCGCCTCGGCCACGACCCGCCTGTGCCCCCGCTCGGTCGACGGCTCCAGCGGGCTGTCCTCGGTCACCCAATCGCCCTCGTGGTCGCCGTAAACCCCCGTCGTCGACAAGTACCCGGCCCACTCCAGCCGTCCCGCCACCTTCGCGATGTCTTCGCCCAGCGCATTCAACACAGGATCGCCGTCCTCCCCCGGACTGACCGAGCTCAGCAGATGCGTCGCCTCGCCCAGCGCCCCGGACAGGTCACTTCCGGGCCAGACCACGCCTTCCACGCCCTCGTCCGCCAGCGCCTCGGCCTTCTCCGCGCTCCGGGTCGTGCCGATCACACGCCAGCCCCGGGGCACCAGCCGCCTTGCCAACGCCCGCGAAGAAAAGCCGTGACCCAATGACAGCAATACCTTGCCCATGCCGCTCTCCTATGCCTCACCCGGCTGATATAACCTCCAGCGGCCGCGACGCCACCCAAGCATAGCCGTTCTCGCACAGGATCGTGGTCTCGCGCAGGCCGTGCGGTTTGTCCGTCGGCGGCTGCAACACATGCCCGCCCGCGGCCTCTGCCTTGGCCGCCGCCTCGTCCGGGTCGCTGTCGAAAAGGTGCAGCTGCGCCCCCGCCCCGCGCGGGCCGCTTTCGGGCAAAAGCCCCAGCGCGGGGTGACTGCCATAGGTCCCGTCCGCATGCAGCTGCATCAGCTGGTCGCCGTAAACCATGATCGCGAAATCTCCGCTTACCCGGTGAGCCGTCATCCCGAACACCGCCTCCAAAAACGCCACCTCTCGCGTCACGTCCCGCACCAGCAGGTTCAGCCCCAGCCCCCGCAGGGACGCGCCGAACACCTCCGGCGTGACCGTCTCGAAATCCATCGCCCCCTCCCTCGCAGCCAGATCGGCGCCAGCTTGCGAAGCGCCCCTTGCTCTGTCAACGTGCGCCGCACAAGTTTATTGTAACGGGTACACCATGGCTCAGACCGCCGATGACGGCCGCTATCACAGCCCCCACGCCCCCGCGCCGCAAAACTTTACCGAGGCCGCGGCGGCGGTGGCGCATCTCGTGGCCCTCTACGACGACGCGGTGCGCTTCCTGTGCGAGGCGTTCCAGGCCGCGATGCTGAACGGCCAGCCCTCGCGCCCCGTCCGCGCCTTCTACCCCGAGATCCGCATCAGCACCTCCAGCTATGCCAAGATCGACAGCCGCCTCAGCTTCGGCCACCTGGCCGAGCCGGGCACCTACAGCACGACCGTCACCCGGCCGCGCATGTTCCGCAACTACCTGACACAGCAGATCGGCCTCCTGCTGGACAACCACGAGGTGCCGGTCACCATCGGCGTGTCGGACACCCCCATGCCGGTGCATTTCGCCGTCGCAAACGACGCCTCCATCACCGTCCCGCAACAGGGCGCGTCCGATTTCACCCTGCGCGACTATTTCGATGTGCCGGACCTGTCGACCACCAATGACGACATCGTCAACGGCACCTACACCGTGATGCAAGAGGACCCCGCGCCGCTTGCCCCCTTCACGGCCCAGCGCGTCGATTATTCCCTCGCCCGGCTCGCGCATTACACCGCCACCGCGCCCGAGCATTTCCAGAACCACGTTCTCTTCACCAACTACCAGTTCTACGTGGCCGAGTTCGAAGCCTTCGCCCGCAAGATGCTGGCCGATCCCGACAGTGGCTACGACAGCTTCATAGGCCCCGGCGACACGGCCATCACCGGCCCCGACGAGGTGCTGCGCCCCACTTCCAAGCTGCCGCAGATGCCCACCTACCACCTCAAGCGCAAGGACAGCAGCGGCATCACGCTGGTCAATATCGGCGTCGGCCCCTCCAACGCCAAGACGGCGACCGACCACATCGCCGTCCTGCGCCCGCACGCGTGGATCATGGTCGGCCATTGCGCGGGCTTGCGCAACTCGCAGTCGCTGGGCGATTTCGTCCTTGCCCACGCCTACCTGCGCGAGGACGCGGTGCTCGATGCCGACCTGCCCGCCTGGGTGCCCATCCCGGCCCTGGCCGAGGTGCAGATCGCGCTGGAACAGGCCGTCGCCGCCGAGACCGAACTGGAAGGCTACGCGCTGAAAAGCGTCATGCGCACCGGCACCGTCGCCAGCTTCGACAACCGCAACTGGGAACTGCGCGATCAGTCCGGCCCGGTCCAGCGCCTCAGCCAGTCCCGCGCCATCGCGCTCGACATGGAAAGTGCGACCATCGCCGCCAACGGCTTCCGCTTCAGGGTGCCCTACGGCACGCTCCTGTGCGTGTCGGACAAGCCCCTGCATGGCGAACTGAAACTGCCCGGCATGGCCAGCGATTTCTACAAGACACAGGTCTCGCGCCACTTGATGGTCGGCATCCGCGCAATGGAGCATATCCGCGACATGCCCCTGGAACGCATCCACAGCCGCAAGCTGCGCAGCTTCGACGAAACCGCGTTCCTCTAGGCGCCCCCCGGCACACGAGCACGCCCGTCCCGGACTTGCTCCGGGACCTCCCGGCCTGCTGTTCCCGCACCGCCCAAACCAGCCGCAAACCGACCGGAATCCGGCACCCTACGGCACCGTCTTGCTTACAGAAATTGAAAAAACTCGCGCCGACTCGCCTTTTGCGTCTACGCTGATCGGATTCCGATCCGGAATGACACGACAGGAGAGAACAATGTCAAAAAAACTGGTCCTGGGATTTGACGACAGTGAAAGCGCCAAGGCGGCTCTCGACTTCGCAACCACCCTGGCAAAGGCACAAGGCGCCGAGGTGATCGTCGCCCACGTGCTGGAATGGTCGCCTTATTCCTTCCTCACCAAGGAAGAGCTCGAGGAACGGCACATGCGCCGCAAGGAAGAGCTGGCCCGCGCCGAGGATGCGCTGCTCAAACCCGTTCTGAAAAAGCTCACCGATGCCGGCATTAGCGCCACCACGGTCCTGCGCTACGGTCATATCGCCGATACGCTGGTCGACATCATCAACGAGAACAAGGCCGAACAGATCGTCATCGGCCGCACCGGCCATTCCGCCTTGTCCTCGCGCCTCTTCGGCTCGGTCGCGGGCAGCCTCGCGCAGGCGGCGCCCGTGCCCGTCACCATCGTGCCGTGACAACGCGCCAAGCATTCAACAAGAAAATCGAGGGACACAGATGAAACATTCACTCAAGACGCCCCTGGCGGCGCTCTTCGCCCTGCTCGCGCTCAGCGCCCCGGCCCTGGCGCAATCCATCGACGAGCGGGTCAACGAGATCTTCGCCAACTCCACCGGCTGGTTCGTCAGCCTGATCTTCTCCGACTTTCCCGGCACCAGTTTCCCCTGGATCGTGGGCTGGCTTGTGATCGCCGCCACCGTCTTCACCATTTATTTCGGCGTGGTGCAGTTCCGCTGGGTCGGCCACTCCATCGCTCTTGTGAAAGGCGACTATTCCGATCCCAACGACGCGGGCGAAGTCAGCCACTTCCAGGCGCTCGCCACGGCGCTTTCGGGCACAGTAGGCCTCGGCAACATCGCGGGCGTCGCGGTCGCCATCGGCATCGGCGGTCCGGGGGCCACGTTCTGGATGATCCTCGCCGGCCTCATGGGCATGGCGTCCAAGTTCACCGAATGTACGCTCGGCGTGAAATACCGCAACGAATACCCCGATGGCAAAGTCTCGGGCGGCCCGATGTATTACCTCTCCAAGGGGTTCAAGGAACGTGGCATCTTCGGCGGCGGCATCCTCGCGGTGCTCTTCTCGGTCTTCTGCATCCTCGGCGCGCTTGGCGGCGGCAACATGTTCCAGGCCAACCAGGCCCACGCGCAGCTTGCCAACGTCCTCGGTGACTACCCCGGCTGGATCACCGGCCTTGTCATGGCGTCGGTCGTCTTCGCCGTGATCGTCGGCGGGCTGAAATCCATCGCCAAGGTCACCGAAAAGGTCGTGCCGTTCATGGGCATCCTCTATGTCGGCACCGCGCTGATCATCATCCTGATGAACTTCGACCAGATCGGCACCGCCTTCGGGCGCATCTTCGAGGGCGCCTTCACCGGCCTCGGCGTCGCCGGCGGCATGGTGGGCGCGCTGATACAGGGCTTCCGCCGCGCCGCCTTCTCGAACGAGGCGGGCGTGGGCTCGGCGGCCATCGCCCACTCGGCCGTGCGCACCAAGGAACCGATCACCGAGGGCTTCGTGTCGCTGCTGGAACCCTTCATCGACACGGTCGTGGTCTGCACCATGACCGCGCTGGTGATCATCATCACCGACCAGCTGGTGACCGACCCCGAAACCGGCCTCTTCGTGCTGAACGAGGCGGGCACCGCGATCCAGACCGTCGGCGACAATTCCGGCGTCGCGCTGACCTCGGCGGCGTTCCAGTCCTCGATCGACGGGTTCAAGTACATCCTGGCGCTGGCGGTGATCCTCTTCGCCTTCTCCACGATGCTCAGCTGGTCCTATTACGGGCTGAAGGCCTGGACCTACCTCTTCGGTGAGGGCCAGACGAAAGAGCTGATCTTCAAGCTGATCTTCTGCATCTTCGTGGTGATCGGCGCGGCCTCCAGCCTCGGCCCGGTGATCGACTTCTCCGATGCCGCGATCTTCGCGATGGCGGTGGTCAACGTGCTGGGCCTCTACTTCCTGATGCCGATCGTCAAGCGCGAGCTGCAAAGCTACGCGTCGCGCCTGCGCTCGGGCGAGATCAAGAAGTACAAGTAAGGCGCTGCGGTCCCCCGACGCGGGTCCGCCCCACCAACGAGACCGCCCTCGCAGGCTCTGCGGGGGCGGTTTTGCATCGGCGGCTTTCCAGTTCAGGGAGGCGTGGACATGCCTTCACGCCAAGCGAACAGACGTTGCGAGCGGCCCACGCACAGCGTGCTGTTGCATCGCGGTTCTCGATACCGCGAGTGGCGGCGTTCGAACCAGATTGACTGCGCCGAACCGGAGCGGGCTTGCACGTGCAACGGACGGGCGCGCGGCAGCACTTGCCGTTCGGCAGTCTTTCGCGTCTGAACAGGTCTTCAACTGCGTAACCCGGTTGTCAAAGCAAAATCCGTTCGTTAAGGAGGATTTGTTATGTAATAACATTAATATTCATGGGGTCGAAGATCCCGTCAACACAGGAGCCTCTCATGCAACAGACATTCGCCAGGTGCGTTGCCACCGTCGCCACCGGCGCCTTGCTCGTGCTTGCCGCGCCGGCGTTCGCCCAAAGCGAAAGCACACATGATCACGATCATTCCGAAGAACACGATCACGGTAACGACAAGGTCTACAACGGTTACTTCGAGGATGACCAGATCGAGGACCGCAACCTCTCGGACTGGGAAGGAGACTGGCAATCGGTCTACCCGCTGCTGCAGGACGGAACGCTCGACCCCGTCATGGCGCACAAGGCCGAGCATGGGGACAAGACAGCGGCCGAATACACCGACTACTACCAGACCGGCTATGCGACCGAGGTCGACCGTATCCTCATCGAAGGTGACAGCGTCACCTTCGATGAGGACGGCACCCCGCTGCAGGGCCGCTATGCCAACGACGGCTACGAAGTGCTGACCTACGAGGCCGGCAACCGCGGTGTCCGCTACATATTCGAAAAGAGCGGTGGCGACGCCGGGGCACCCGCGTTCATCCAGTTCAGCGACCATGCCATCGCGCCGCAGGATGCCGGACACTTCCACCTCTACTGGGGCGACGACCGGGCGAAGCTGCTCGAGGAAGTCACCAATTGGCCAACCTACTACCCCGCCGAACTCAGCGGCGCGGACGTGGCTGAAGAAATGATGGCCCACTGAAAACGGGTCAATGCGTGCGGTCGGATAGGGCTGCACGCATTCCAGGCCCCGGTCCGAAAAAGCGGCGACCCCCAAAAAAGCGGCGCAAGCTGACCCGGCAAGGAGCATGAAATCCGGCGACAGAACGTGGCAGAGACGTTCGCCCAATCTGTCGCGGCGATCCGTTGACTTCGCACCCGCAAAACGGACGTGCCGCGTGGGCAGACCCTGTGCGCTGATGTCGGTGCAGACGCCCGGGCATCCGGCACCACGTCGACATCCCCATTTCAGTCCGGCCCAAGCCCCTGGCTCCCGCCTCACCCGGTCACAACTCGACCGTCACCCGCGTGCCCTGCTCCAGCCGCTCAACCGAAAGCTCCGCGTCCAGCGATTGCGTCAGCGCCTGCACGATGCTGCCGCCCACGCCGGGCTTGCCGTCTTCGCCCGTCGTGTCCAGCGCGCCGTCGTGATGCTCCGCCCGGTTCTTCTGAGCCGCGATGCTGGGCGCCGAAAAGGGCCAGTTGCTGTTCTCCGGCAGCCCATTGCCGTCATCCTCCACCATCAGATAAACACCGCCGTCCTCGCGCCGCGCGAACCGCACTTCGAGTGTGCCCGACGACCGCCCCTCGAACGCGTGCTCGAACGCGTTGGTCATGAATTCCGACAGCAAAAGCCCCAGCCGCGCCGCCTGGTCCACGGGCAGCGAGATCTCGTCGCATTCCACGTTCACCCGGATCGCCCCGCGCGGCTCCAGGCTCGACACGACCGACGCGATGCGGCTCAGGTAGGCGCCCGTGGCGATCTCCTCGCTGGCGCCCGTTCCGCCGCCGCTCAACAGTTCGTCATAAAGAACCGACAGTGCCTCGATCCGCCGCCCGATCGCCTTCAGCGAGTCCTCGGTCACGTTCTGCCGGGCCTGGATGCGGATCATGCTGACGATCATCGACAGGTGGTTCTTCACCCGGTGCTGCAACTCGCGCAGCAATCCCATCGACGCGTCGTCCCCCTCCGCTGCGCCTGCAGGGTCCGGCACCTCGCGCTGAAGGCCGAAGAACGCCGTCAACTCGCCGTCCTCTCCGTGGATCGGCGCGATCAGCAACTGGTTGCGAAAGGCCGAGCCGTCGGCGCGGTGATTGGTCAGCGTGACCTCGAATTCCTGTTCGGATTTCAATCCATCACGGATGCGGGTCACATGCCGTTCTTCCGTCTCCGGCCCTTGCAGGAAACGACAATTGCGCCCGACCGCGTATCGCCGGCTATACAGCGTCAGCGCCTCGAAGGCGGAATTGACATAGGTGATCGGATTGTCCTTGATCCGCGGGTCCGTCAGCACGATCGACAACGGAGAATGCCGGATCGCATTCTTCATCACGTCATCGCCATCCATGCTGGCGTCCATCACTCTCATGGGCCATCCCCCTCTTCAGAACATGATTTATCGCGTGAACTGCGGCCAAGATAGGCCGACCTTATGGGACGTCCAGCGCGAGATCTGTACGATAACGTACCATGAATAGCGATTTCACGCGTCCCGATCAATTTCGGGCAACAACTCACGGTTCGCCGCCCGCACGAGGTTGTAGCATTCGCAGCTGGCGTTCGTCAGCCCGGTGCGGTCGGTGATCCTGACCCGCCCCCGCCTGTAGGAAATCAGTCCGTTCTCCTGAAGGTCCTGCGCAGCTTCCGTGACCGTCGCCCGCCGGACCCCCAGCATCTCGGCCAGGAAGTCGTGTGTCAGCCGCATCTCGCTGCCGTCGATCCGGTCCGCCATCGTCAGCAGCCACCGCGCCAGGCGTTGCCGCGCACTGTGCGCCCCGTTGCACGCACCCGAGATCATGACCTGGTAGAACACCGATTGCGCACTGGCGAACAGCACCCGCTCGAACGCCTCGTGCTCGGATTTCAACTGCACGAACCGCTCTGCCGACAGGCGCAGCGCCGCGCCCGCGATCTGCACTTCGTCGGTGTGGAAATGCCGCGACTGGCCCAACATCAGGTTCACCGCCGTCGACGCCTCGCGCCCGATATTGGCCATCTCGATGCCCGACCCGTCGCTATAGGTCGCAATCGCGGAGATCACGGCGGTTTCAGGAAAATAGACCGCATGTGTCGCCTCGCCCGAGCGCTGCAAGACCGCGCCGGCCTCCAGCGTCACATCCTCGCAGTGCCTGGTCACCGCATCGCGCGTCGTGATGTCCAGCGCACACAGAACCCTGTTGTTCGTACCATGTGCCATGCAGGGGCAACGCAGCTCGGCCAGTTTCGTTCATGCGTGAATGACATCGGCACATCCACACTTGCGGATGCGCCACTAATTCAATATTTCATGAATCATGGAAACAATGATTCCCCACCGGCTCGCCACCCTCGGCCATCCCCAGCGCATGGCGGTCTTTCGCCTTCTGATGCGGCGCTATCCCGATGCTGTCCCGGCGACCGAACTGGCCCGCGCGCTCGACCTCAAACCCAACACGCTCTCGACCTACGTGAACGCGCTGGTGCAGGCGGGGCTGATCACGCGCACGCGCACCGGCACCTCCCTGCGCTACAGCGTCGACATGACAGCGATGCGACAAACCCTCGACTATCTCATCGGCGATTGCTGCCGTGGTCGCCCCGATGCCTGTTCCCTCACCTCCCTGCACACTCTTCTCGGAGTTCCCCAAATGACCGACCGCAAGTACAACGTGCTCTTCATCTGCACCGGCAATTCCGCCCGCTCGATCTTTGCAGAATGTCTTCTCAGGGCGGAGGGCGGCGACCGCTTCAACGCCTATTCGGCCGGCACCAAGCCCAGGTCCGAACTGAACCCCTTCGCCCTCGATGTGCTGCAACAGAAAGGCCACGACACCTCGGTGCTCGAGGCCAAGAACGTCTCGGTTTTCCAGGGCCCCGACGCGCCGCAATTCGATTTCGTCTTCACCGTCTGCAACCAGGCCGCGAACGAGGAATGCCCGGCCTGGACCGGCCAGCCCGTCAGCGCCCATTGGGGCATGCCCGACCCGGTGAAGGCCGAGGGCACCGACGCGCAAAAGGCGCTCGCCTTCCAACAGGCCTACGGCGCACTTCAGAACCGCATCAAGGCGTTTACAAGCTTGTCACTCGACAGTCTCGATCGGATTTCCCTACAAAAAGCCGTGGACGACATCGCAAACATCAACAGCGGAGCCTCCGCATGACAACATACGCCGTCAACGGGCTGGGCCGCATCGGCAAGCTGATCCTGAAACCCCTGCTGGAGCGCGGTGCGCAAATCGCCTGGATCAACGACGCCGTGGGCGACCCGGAAATGCACGCGCATCTTCTGGAATTCGATACCGTGCATGGCCGCTGGGACGCCGACTTCTCCCATGACGCCGACAGCGTCACCATCGACGGCACCCGCATCCCCTTCATCGGCACGCGCGACCTGTCGGCCCTGCCGCTCGATAGCGTCGACGTGGTCATAGACTGCACCGGCGTGTTCAAGTCCGAGGCCAAGCTCGCCCCCTATTTCGACGCGGGCGTGAAAAAGGTGGTCGTCTCCGCCCCGGTCAAGGACGGCGACGCGGCCAACATCGTCATGGGCGTCAACGACAACATCTACGACGCCGCCCGCCACCGCATCGTCACCGCCGCCAGCTGCACCACCAATTGCCTCGCCCCCGTAGTCAAGGTCATCCACGAAAACCTGCGGATCAAGCACGGCTCAATGACCACGATCCACGATGTCACCAACACGCAGACCATCGTCGACCGCCCCGCCAAGGATCTGCGCCGTGCCCGCTCGGCGCTCAACTCCCTGATCCCGACGACCACCGGCAGCGCCACGGCGATCACGCTCATCTACCCCGAACTCAAGGGCCGCCTGAACGGCCACGCCGTCCGCGTGCCGCTGCTGAACGCCTCGATCACCGATTGCGTCTTCGAGGTCGAGCGCGAAACCACCGCCGAAGAGGTCAACACCTTCTTCAAGGCCGCGTCCGAAGGCTCGCTGAAAAATATCCTTGGCTACGAGGAACGCCCGCTGGTCTCCGCCGACTACACCAACGATCAACGCTCCGGCATCGTCGACGCGCCTTCCACCATGGTCGTCAACGGCACCCATGTGAAAATCTACGCGTGGTACGACAACGAGATGGGCTATGCCTATCGCCTCGTCGACGTGGCCCTGATGGTCGGCGCGTCGCTGTGAGCCAGACCCGCGAACGCCCCGAGGGCCTCTCGGCCTATATCGCCGTCACCGCGGCCTACTGGGCCTTCATGCTCACCGACGGCGCGTTGCGGATGCTGGTGCTGCTGCACTTCCACACGCTGGGCTTTTCGCCCGTCCAACTGGCCTATCTCTTCGTCCTGTATGAGATCGCCGGCATGGTCACCAACCTCGCCGCCGGCTGGATCGCCGCCCGCTTCGGCCTGACCTCGACGCTCTATGCAGGTCTCGGGATACAGGTGCTGGCCTTGCTGGCCCTGACCCAGCTCGACCCCGACTGGGCCATCGGCCTTTCGGTCGCCTATGTCATGGTCGTCCAAGGCGCCAGCGGCGTGGCCAAGGACCTCGCCAAGATGTCCTCCAAGTCCGCCGTCAAGCTCCTCGCCCCCACGACGGGCGGAGGCCTCTTCCGCTGGGTCGCCGTGCTCACCGGCTCCAAGAATGCGGTAAAAGGTCTGGGCTTCCTCCTCGGCGCCGCGCTTCTGGCACTCATCGGCTTCACCGGCGCGGTGCTCGGCATGGCCGCTATCCTCGCCCTCATTCTCGTGGCCGTCCTCATCGCCATGCCCCCGGGCCTGCCCAAGGGCCGCAAGGGCGCCAAGTTCTCCGAGGTCTTCTCCAAGTCCCAAAACGTCAACTGGCTGTCGGCGGCGCGCGTCTTTCTCTTCGGCGCACGCGACGTCTGGTTCGTTGTCGGCATCCCGATCTACTTCTACGCCGTGCTCTCCGACGGCACCGAGGACGGCAATCGCGCCGCCTTCTTCCTCATCGGCACGTTCATGGCCCTCTGGATCATCCTCTACGGCGCCGTGCAGGCCGCCGCCCCCAGTCTCCTGCGTGCCGCCTCCCGCCCCGAAGCCGACCTCGTCTACGCCGCCCGCGGCTGGGCCTGGGCGCTGGCCGCCATTCCCGCCGTCCTGACCGCCGCCGCGCTGGCGTCTTCCGGCCCGCAACCCTGGCTCACCGTCACGCTGGTGGCCGGTCTGCTGGTCTTCGGCGGCATCTTCGCGGTGAACTCTTCCCTGCACTCCTACCTGATCCTCGCCTTCACCCGGGCCGAGCGCGTGACGATGGACGTGGGCTTCTACTACATGGCCAACGCCGGAGGCCGGCTCCTCGGAACCGTGCTGTCGGGCCTGACCTATCAACTGGGCGGCCTGCCCCTGATGCTCGGGACCGCGACCGCGATGGTCGCAGCCTCTGCGCTGGCGTCCGGTCGCCTCGATCCGGCCCTGGGCCAGGAACGCCCCGCCACGTAGCGCCAGTCTCCTGTTAACCACGTACGGCCCGTTAACCCCGGCAAATCGCGAAACGCGCACCGTCGCCATACCACCCGGATACCGACGCGATACCGACGTGGGATTTCGACCGCTTTTGCCCGATTAACCAAGTTTCACTGGCGATTCCCCGCCTCGCTTGCAGGATCGCCATTTGCGCGTTGAAGGTCCCTGAATCTCGTGTAAAACGGCCTGAACCCAAAAAAACAGGCCCAAATCACCGAAATCGTCCTTGTTTTACGACACTATTTGTTGTGTTTGCCTACAAGATACAGTTAAATCCCGCGCAGGAGGCCCAAGAAACGGGCAGTTGAAGGAGACCAGAAAATGGCAAAACCGATGACCAAAACCCAGCTCGTTGCGGCCCTCGCCGAGGAAATGGGCAGCGACAAGAAAACCGCGACAAGCGCCCTCGACTCCATGATCGAGATCATCACCAAGGAAGTGTCGAACGGCGGCGCCGTCACCCTTCCCGGCGTTGGCAAGATCTACTGCCGCGAGCGTCCGGCGCGCATGGTGCGCAACCCCGCCACCGGCGAGCAAATCCACAAGGATGCCGACAAGGTCGTCAAAATGACGATCGCCAAGGCCCTCAAGGACAGCGTGAACGGCTGACCTTGTATTCCTTTCAGGTTTCGGAAAGGGTCGCCCCACCGGCGGCCCTTTTCATTTCGAGGACGAGTAAAACATGGATGTTCGCGCGTTACTCATGGGGCTGGCCTTTGCCGTCATGTGGTCCAGCGCCTTCACCTCCGCGCGCATCATCGTCGCCGCCGCACCGCCCGTCAGCGCGCTTGCCCTGCGCTTCCTGATCTCGGGCATACTGGGTGTTCTGATCGCCCGCGCCCTGGGGCAATCCTGGCGTCTGACACCCGCGCAATGGCGGGCCACGATCATCTTCGGCCTGTGCCAGAACGCGCTCTATCTCGGCCTGAATTTCGTCGCCATGCAGACGGTCGAGGCCTCGCTCGCCGCGATCATTGCCTCGTCGATGCCGCTGCTCGTCGGCCTCGCCAGTTGGCTGATCCTCGGCCAGCGCGTCAGCGCCCTGGGCTTCGCCGGACTCGCCGCGGGAATGGCCGGCGTCGCGCTGATCATGGGCACGCGTATCCAGGGCGGCGCCGACCTTTACGGCGTCATGCTCTGCATCGGCGGCGTCATCGCGCTTACTTTTGCCACCCTGATGGTGCGCGGCGCGACCTCGGGCGGTAACTTCCTGATGATCGTGGGCCTGCAAATGCTGGTCGGCAGCGCCGCCTTGGGCGTTTTCGGCCTTGCAACCGAAACCCTTGAAATCGCCTGGTCGTGGCAACTGATCGCGGCCTTCGTCTACACCACGCTGATCCCCGGCCTCGCCGCAACGCTGGTCTGGTTCGCCCTGGTCAACCGCATCGGCGCGGTCAAGGCCGCGACCTTCCACTTCCTCACCCCGTTCTTCGGCGTCACCATCGCCGCCCTCGTGCTTAACGAAGCATTAGGTTTCTGGGATATAATTGGCGTGCTGGTCGTAACAGGCGGCATTCTCGCCGTGCAGCTCTCGCGTCAAACGGCCCCGCGCTAAGGCGTCGATTTCGTGATTTTTCCGCTTTCGGGTATTCTGAAACGCGGGGGGATGCGATCATGCTGCAATTCAACGCCGAGACGACGCGCCTGCTGGACCTCGTCTATCAAGGGTCCGACATCATCCAGCGGCGGCGTCTGTCGTTCGACGCTGTCTTGCCGAAGCCTGCCGAGACGATCCTCGATATCGGGAGCGGCAACGGCCTTTTGTCTGCCGAACTGGCCCGCGCCGTCGGACCCGGCGGGTGCATCATCGGGGTCGACCCCAGCAACGACATGCGGGAGGCCGCCATCGCCCGCTGCACCGAGTTCGAATGGGTCGAGTTCCGCGATGGCTCGGCTTATGATCTGCCGGTTGAGAGGGGATCGGTCGACAAGGCCGTCTCGGTGCAGGTGTTCGAATATCTCGATGACCTGCCACGTGCCTGTCGCGAGGTCGCCCGTGTGTTGCGCCCCGGTGGACGGCTGGTTGTCAGCGACATCCATTTCGACAGCTGGATCTGGCACACCGAGGATCAGCCGCGCATGGACCGCATGATCGCCTCGTGGGACGACCATTTCATCGAGCGCCGCGTGCCTGCGGTGCTGCCGCCGATGCTGCGCGACGCGGGCTTCGAGGTAGAGGATATCCGCCCGGTCACGCTAAATGATCACGATCTCAGACCGGACGGTCTGGCCCGCATGATGCTGACATTAATGGATAACTACGCGCGGCAGAACGACCTCGTCCCCGAAGCCGATTGCACGGCTTGGCGCAAAGAACAGGAAGCCCTCGCCGCTGAGGGGCGCTTTTTCTTTTCATTGACGCAGTTCGCGGTGGTCGCCCGCAAGTCATAGGCCTGGGATCAGCCGATCACGCCCCGCGGTCCGGCCCCGACCTGCCCGCGATGCAACAACAGGTGATCGAGCACGACACAGGCCATCATCGCCTCTGCCACCGGCACCGCGCGGATGCCGACGCAGGGGTCGTGCCGCCCCTTGGTGACAACCTCGGTCGGGCTGCCGTCCATCCGGATCGACCGGCGCGGCGTCAGGATAGAACTGGTGGGCTTCACGGCAAACCGCACCACGATGTCCTGCCCGGTGGAGATGCCACCAAGGATGCCGCCCGCGTGGTTGCTGGTGTATTCCGGACCATTCTCGCCCATGAAAATCTCGTCGGCATTGTCGACGCCGGTCAGCCGGGCCGCGGCCATACCCTCGCCGATCTCCACGCCCTTCACCGCGTTGATACTCATCATTGCCGCGGCAAGGTCAGTGTCCAACTTGCCGTAAACCGGCGCGCCCAGCCCCGCCGGCGCTCCGCGACAGACCACCTCAATCTCCGCCCCGACAGAGTTCTGCGCCTTGCGGATGCCTTGCAGATACTCCTCCCAGACCGCCACCGCGCCCGCATCGGGCAGAAAGAAATCGTTGCGGTCTATCTGGTCCCAGTCGATCTGGTCGGGGTCGATCGTGACCTCGCCCATCCGGGTCATGTAGCCCTTCACCTGCAGCCCCGGCGCAAGGCTTGCCAGCGCAGCCCGCGCCAGCCCCCCTGCCGCGACCCGTGCGGCCGTCTCTCGGGCAGAACTGCGCCCACCGCCGCGATAGTCCCGGATGCCGTATTTCTGGTGATAGGTGATGTCCGCATGACCCGGCCGGAAGGTTTGCGCGATATCGCCGTAATCCTTCGACCTCTGGTCGGTGTTCTCGATCATCAGCTGCACCGGCGTGCCGGTGGTTTGTCCTTCGAACACCCCCGACAGGATCTTCACCGCGTCCGGCTCCTTGCGCTGCGTCGTGTGCTTGCTCTGGCCCGGGCGGCGCTTGTCCAGAAACTGCTGAAGGAAGGCCTCGTCCACCGGAACCCCCGGCGGACACCCGTCCACGGTCGCGCCCAAAGCGGGCCCGTGGCTTTCGCCCCACGTGGTGACGCGAAACAGATGTCCGAATGTGTTGAGGCTCATACCCTGTCTCCTTTGCCGCCTGATCTACCCGTGCGCTCAAAGCGTCTCAAGCAAATTCGCCGGGGCCGAACCACCCGCATTGATCACGTCGCAAAACTACAATTTGATGTCGCAAATATTACAGGTCGTACGCATCCGTCCGCCCATTCTCATTCGGCGACATGCCCGGTCGAATGCTGGCGGATTTTCGAAAAGACCCAGGAAAACGCTGACCTGCGAGCCGGAAAAACAGGATGGAACAACATCCGATCAACAGGGAGACTTCGATGACACACGAAACGGAAACCGCGCAGCTGCGCCCCGTCATACGCAAGCTGGCCGAGGACACGCACGCCGGCAAGATGGACCGCCGCGAATTCATGGCGCTCGCCTCGACCTTCGGCGCCAGCGCCGCCACCGCTTACGGCCTTCTGGGCATGGCTCAACCCGCCATGGCACAGGATGGCGAAGGCAAGAAAGGCGGCGTGCTGCGGGTCGCCATGCGGGTTCTGGAAATCACCGATCCGCGCAAATACGACTGGACCGAGAAAGGCAACCTGGGCCGTCAGTTCTGCGAGCCGCTGGTGCGCTGGAACTCCGATTACAGCTTTACCGGCCTTCTGCTCGACAGCTGGGAAGTGTCGGACGACGCGCAGACCTACACCCTCAACCTGCGCCAGGGCGTGACGTGGAACAACGGCGACGATTTCACCGCCGAGGACGTGGTCCACAACATCACCCGCTGGTGCGACAAGTCGGTGGAAGGCAATTCCATGGCCGCGCGCATGGCCTCCCTGATCGACGCGGAATCGGGCCAACTGGCCGATGGCGTGGTCGAGCAGGTCGATGACTACACCGTCAAGCTGAACCTGCCGCGCCCCGACATCTCGCTCATCGCAGGTATGGCCGACTATCCCGCGCTGATCGTGCACCGCAGCCACGGCGACGACACCGACCTTGCCCAAAGCCCGATCGGCACCGGCCCGTTCGAGCTGGTCTCGATGGATATCGGCACCGGTGCCGAGGTGAAGCGCCGCGAAAACGGTGAATGGTGGGGCGGCGACGTCTATCTCGACGGCATCAAGTTCATCGACTTCGGCACCGATGGCGCGGCCATCGTGGCGGCCTTCGACGGTGACGAGATCGACGTGAACGATGAAACCACGTCCGACTTCATCGACACGCTGGACGGTCTTGGCCTGGTCAAAAGCACCATGCCCACCGCCAATACGATCGTTGCCCGGATGCGCATGGATACCGAGCCCTACACGTCGAAAGAACTGCGCAACGCCGTGCAGATGGCGGTCGACAACAACATCGCGCTGCAACTGGGCATCAACGGCGACGGCATCACCGCCGAAAACCACCACGTCGCACCGTTCCACCCCGAATACGCCGAGATCCCCAAGAAAGAGGCCGATCCCGCCGCCGCCATCGAAATGGCCAAGGCCGCAGGTCACGGCGAAACCGAACTGGAGCTGATCTCGATCGACGGCGACTGGCGCACGGTGACCACCGACGCCATCGGCGCGATGCTGCGCGAGGCGGGCTTCAACCTCAAGCGCACCGTCATCCCCGGCTCGTCCTTCTGGAACGATTGGACAAAGTACCCCTTCTCGACCACCAACTGGGGCCCGCGCCCCTTGGGCGTGCAGGTATTGGTGCTGGCCTACAAGTCGGGCGAGGCCTGGAACGAATCCGGCCACTCGGACCCCGAGTTCGACGCGATACTCGAAGAGGCCGTTGGCGTGTTTGACGCGGACCAGCGGCGCGAATACTCCGCCAAGCTGCAAGCGCGCCTTCAGGACAACGGCGTGATCATACAGCCCTTCTGGCGCAATCAGACCAAGCATTTTGCCGAGCATGTGAAGAACGACCAGGTGCACCAGTTCCGGTACATGCATTTCGAAAATGTCTGGCTCGACACCTGAACCTGTACCAGATCATCACCACCCCAATAGCGGCGCCCCGTGCGCCGCTATTTTTTTTCGAGTCGAAGTCAGGGGTTAGCGCCTGTCGCGGTTAAAACGAATCACGCGATATTGACCGGCGCGAATCACTTCGCCTATACCTTGTAAAACAGCATGAAACGCACGGGGACAGGGGACCGGACCCGTGCATCCATCGGGGGACGCCGTGTTGCGAACGGCACTGGGGCACATCTTGATTTCGGCACCGCGTAACCACGCGGGGAATGCCGCATGACCCGGGCGACGGTCATAACGGACCAGCGTGCCTCTGCGCCCCATCCAGGCTTTTCCGATATATTTCAGACACACACCGCGATCGGCGCATCGCGGTACACCCTGACCGGGGACGACCAGCGAGACCCGGCACGGTAACCCGACAACGCGGCAGGAGGGAATGAGGGGCCGAACCAACGGCCCCCTTTCTTTTGCGCGGTCCCCATTGGCGTCACTGGACAGAACCCCGGCACGGTGCCACGTTTGATCAAATCCGCGACTCAGACACGGGGGCTTTCCATGAAAGACGACAATTTCCTGCGAGAGATGAATGCGCGCCACCTGTGGCACCCGATGGGCCACCCGGGCGAACAGCAGGAACACGCTCCCACCATCATCAAAAGCGCCGAGGGCGTCGAGATTACCGATATCGACGGGCATCGCGTGGTGGACGCCGTGGGCGGACTGTGGTGCACGAACTTGGGCTATTCCAACGACGCCATCAAACAGGCGATCAGTGACCAGCTGTGGCAACTGCCCTATTATTCGGCCTTTGCCGGCACCACCAATCCCCCGGCGATCGAGGCCTCCTACGCGGTACAGGAATTCTTTGCCGAAGACGGCATGGCCCGCGTCTTTTTCACCTCCGGCGGGTCCGACGCGGTCGACACGGCCCTGCGCATGGCGCGGCAATATCACCGCCTGCGCGGCGAGCCCACGCGCACCAAGTTCCTGTCACTCAAAAAGGGCTATCACGGCACACATTGGGGCGGCGCGTCGGTCAATGGCAACAACCGCTTCCGCATCACCTACGAGCCGCTTCTGCCCGGCTGTTTCCACCTGCCCAGCCCTTATACATATCGCAATCCGTTCCACGAAACCGATCCTGCCAGGCTGGCCGAGAAGATCGCCGCCGCGATGGTGGACGAGATCGAATTCCAGGACCCAAGCACCATCGCCGCCTTCATTATGGAGCCGATCCAGGGCGCGGGCGGGGTCATCGTGCCCGACGCCAGCTTCATGAAGCACATGCGCGAGATTTGCGACCGCTATGGCATCCTGCTGATCTCCGACGAGGTCATCTGCGGCTTCGGACGCACCGGCGACTGGTCGGGCGCCCGGCACTGGGGCGTGCAGCCCGACATGATGACCGTCGCCAAGGGCATCACCAGCGCCTATTTCCCCGTGGGCGGCGTCCTGCTCGGCGAGACGGTCGCGGAGGTGTTCGAGAGCGCCGACGCGGGCGGCGCGATCTGGACGGGCTATACCTATTCCGCGCATCCGGTCGGGGCCGCCGCTGTCGTGGCCTGCCTGTCCGAGACCTTGCGGCTGGATACGAAAACCAACGCCGCGGCCCGCGGCACCCAACTGTTCGACGGCGTGCGGAACCTGATGGAGAAACACGACATCATCGGCGATGTACGGGGCGGGCACGGCCTGATGACCGGCATAGAACTGGTCAGCGACCGCGCCGCGAAAACCCCGATGGATGCGACCACCGTCAAGCGGGTCCACAAGGCCACGTACGAGGCCGGCGCGATGGTCCGGATCGGGGGCAACAACCTGCTGATGTCACCGCCGCTGATCATTACCGAGGCAGAGATCGACCGCGTTCTTTCGGCCCTGGACGCGGGCTTTGCCGCAGCCTGACGGCAGCACAAGCGAAAACGAAGCGGCAATCCGAGCGTCCGCCGTTCCCACTTTTGCCGCGCCCTCTGGTCGCATTGGGCGGAAATTCGCGCGTTTGGCCTTAGATCGATTGGTGGCGGTTAGTGAAGCCCGTCGCAACCTGTCACCCTAAGAGCCATGGACACACTCCTGCTATCGCGCATCCAGTTCGGTGCCAACATCTCGTTCCACATCCTGTTCCCCACGATCACGATCGCGCTGGGGTGGGTGCTTTTCTACTTCAAGCTGCGCTTCAACCGCAGCGGCGCGGAACGCTGGATGAATGCCTACCGCTTCTGGGTGAAGGTGTTCGCACTCAGCTTTGGCCTTGGCGTCGTGTCGGGGATCACCATGTCCTTCCAGTTCGGCACCAACTGGCCCGGCTTCATGGAAACCGTCGGCAACATCGCAGGCCCGCTTCTGGCCTACGAGGTCTTGACCGCCTTCTTTCTCGAGGCCGTGTTCCTGGGCATCATGCTCTTCGGCATGAGCCGCGTTCCGGGCTGGCTGCACACGCTGGCCACGTTCCTGGTGGCGTTTGGCACGACCATGTCTGCCTTCTGGATCGTTGTCCTGTCCAGCTGGATGCACACGCCGGCGGGGTTCGAGATGCGCGACGGCGTGGCCCACGCAACGGATTGGTGGGCGATCATATTCAACCCGTCCATGCCGTACCGCGTCACCCATATGCTGCTGGCCTCGGGCCTGACGGTCGCGTTCCTTCTGGCCGGCCTGTCCGCTCTGCGCTGGCTGCGCGGCGACAAGGGCGAAGACGTGCGTGTGTCACTCGTCACGGGCCTTGGCCTCGGCGCTCTTCTGATCCCGATGCAGATCCTCGCGGGCGACATGCACGGGCTGAACACCCTGGAACATCAGCCCGCCAAGGTGGCCGCGATGGAAGGCAACTGGGACACCCAAGGCAACGCCCCGCTTCTGCTCTTCGCGATCCCGGACGAGGCCGCGCGCGAAAACCATGCCGAGATCGGCATTCCGAACCTTGCGTCGATCATCCTGACGCACCATGCGGACGGCGAAATTCCGGGCCTCAACGACTTTGTCGCCGAAGATGGCGCACTCCTTCACCCGCCCGTCGCGCCGGTGTTCTACGCCTTCCGTGTCATGGTTGGCACCGGCATGGCGATGCTCCTGATCAGCTGGGTCGCCGTGGGCTTCATGGCGTTTCGGCGGCGTGGCCCCGAGGGCCTGCCCAAGCCGCTGCTGCTGGCGCTGGTGCCGATGGCCTTTTCCGGCTGGATCGCCACACTCGCGGGCTGGTACACGACAGAGATCGGACGTCAGCCATGGCTGGTCAGCGGCGTGATGACGACCGAACAAGCCGTGGCCGAAGTGCCCGCACCGATGGTGGCGACGACGCTGGTCATCTACCTTTCGGTCTATGCCGCTCTTCTGCTGGCCTATATTTTCGTGCTCTATTACCTCGCCTGTGTCGGACAGCAGGCGAAAAAGCGGGGCCGTCCGGACATGCCCGGGCTGAACCCGGCCCCGGCAGAGTAGACGCATGGACACGTTCGGAGATCCCGCGATCTGGTTGCCGCTGGCCTTTGCCGGTCTCATGGGCCTGTCGATCCTGATCTACGTCTGCCTCGACGGGTTCGACCTCGGGATCGGGGTGCTGTTTCCCTTCGCAACGGAGGCCGAGAAAGACCGCATGGTCGCCTCGATCGGACCGTTCTGGGACGCCAATGAGACGTGGCTGGTTCTGGCCATCGGCATCCTTCTGGTGGCCTTTCCCACCGCGCACGGCGTGATCCTGACAACCCTCTACCTGCCGGTCGCCCTCATGTTGGTGGGCCTCATCCTGCGGGGCGTCGCGTTCGAATTCCGTGCCAAGGCCCCGGCCCGGCGCAAGCGGCTCTGGGATCTGTCGTTCTGGATCGGAAGCCTTATGGCATCGCTGTCCCAGGGCTTCATGCTGGGGCTTTACGTCATGGGCCTGAACATGACGCCCTTCACCCTGCTCTTCGGGGCGATCACGGCGGTCTTCCTGACCGTGGCCTACTCCTTCATCGGGGCGACATGGATGATCCTGAAAGCCGAAGGCGAATTGCAGGCCAAGGCCATCCGCTGGGCGCGTGACGGGATCTGGGGCGTGATCCTGGGGCTGGGAGCCATTTCTCTGGCCTCGCCCTATGTCAGCAGCCGGATCTTCGACAAGTGGTTCACGCTGCCCGAGCTTTACTTCCTCGCGCCGCTGCCCCTGATCTCGGCGGGCCTGATCTTGCTCCTCTGGGGCCTGCTGCGCAGCCTGCCGCGCAAAAACGACGCGCTGTGCGCCGCGCCGTTCGCCCTGACCATCGCGCTTTTCACGCTGGGCTTTATCGGCATGGCGTATTCGTTCTACCCCTACGTGGTACCCGAGCGCCTGACCATATTCGAGGCCGCAAGCGCACCGGAAAGCCTGATGATCATCCTCGTCGGCACACTTTTCGTCCTGCCGATGATCATCGGGTACACGGTGCTGTCCTACGTGATCTTCCGCGGCAAGGCGACGGAGCTGCGGTATGACTGACGCCCGGGGCGGTCAGCGGTTCAGCTGAACCGCTTCCACGCATCCTGCATGGCCTTTGACATGTCGTCCCATGCCTTGTCGGCACCGGCCTTGACGTCGTTCCATGCCGCCGACTGATTGCGCTGCAACTCGTCCAGCTTGACCTGCATCTCGTCACGTCGTGCGCGAAGCTCTTTCAGGTGTTCCTCGTACTGGACCTGCGCATCCGCTTGCGCCTTCTCGGCCTGCGCGCGCATCTTGTCGATATTGGCCTGCCACTCCTTCATCTGAGCTTCAAGCTTCTTGGTGTAGGCGTCCTTGTCGGTCATAAGCCTCGGTCCTCCCTTTCAATGCGGTTCACAATTATGCATCTGGGAATATAGCACGCTTGCCGGTCTCGTGCAGTCGCCATGCACCCAACCATCGCTCTTGGCGACGCGGTCATTGAAATCCATCTTCATTTGCGCCCATATTGGCTTTAGCCGGAACAGGAGCCAAAGCATGGATATTCGCCCCCTGACGCAGGAATTCGCCGTCTCGCCGCAAATCGACGCGGCACATGTGCGCGAAGTCGCCGGAGCGGGGTTTCAATCCATCCTCTGCAACCGGCCGAATGACGAAGAACCCGGACAGCCCGAGTTCGAAGCGATCAAACAGGCGGCGGAAGCCGAAGGGCTGGAAGTGTGCAGCGTGCCCATCACGTCCGGCATGATCACCCCCGATGCGCTGGCCGAGTTCGACAAGGCGCTTCAGGACCTGCCCAAGCCCATTCTGGCCTATTGTCGCAGCGGCACCCGCTGCACCATGCTCTGGGCCGCGGTGGAACATGGCCGCCGTGCCGATGAAGAGATCATCGAACGCGCCGCAAAGGCGGGGTATGACGTGGCTCCGCTCGTGCGACAAATGCAGGCGCGATGACCCGCTGGATCGCGCTTGTTCCCGAAAGCTCCGGCCTGTCGGGGCACCTGTTTGACGGCGAAAGCCTCTTGAGACACACCACCGCAGCCTCGGAAGACGCGGTTCTGGCGGAGCTTGGCGATGCACCGCGCATGGTGCGATTGGGCGATGGACCGCCCGATCGCCTGCCCACAAGCATTCTGCCGGAAAACCGTGGCACCCTGCCCGCGCTCGAACAGGCCAGCCCGCCCGACATCATCAGCGCCAGCGTGCGTCTCTGGATCGCCGGTGCGCTTGCGACGCGCGTGCATTGGGACGGTGTGATATGCGCGACGCAAGCCGATGTGACCCATTGGATTCATATCAGCGCAGGCGAAGCGATCAGCGCCCAGACGGTTCTGACACCGCGTCTCGTGATCGCGCTCGACGGTGCCGCATCGGCCGATGCCGATGCGCTGGCCGATACGCTGAGCCGACCGGAGCGCCTTGCCGCGCATTTGCGTCAGGCCGAAATTGCAGGCGACCGCGCGGCTTTGACAGGTCACCTACTGGGGGCCGAACTGGCCGCCACCCGGCCCTATTGGCTTGGACAGGAGGTTCTGGTGATCAGCACCGAACCTGCCCCGCACATGACGGCGCTCGCTGCTCAGGGCGTGCCGGCAACGGCGCTGGACCCCGGCGATCTTGTCGGGGCCGGGCTTGTGGCGCTGGGCCGGACGCTGGGTCTGGTGGACAGCTAGGGTGCAGATGCGCTGACGCCGCTTCGGTGGCGGCACGGGCCGAATGCGGCGGCCAGACCAAGGATTGCCCCCGAAACCGTCGCGATCATGCCCGCCGCACTGACCGCGTCGTCAAAGCCCAGCCAAAGCGGGCCGTATCCGGCCAGCACGTACCCCAGGACCGCAGAGAGCACGGCGAACCCGATCGACCATGCCACCTGCGCCTCCAGGCCGTTGGTGACCATCCGTGCGGCAGCGGGCGGGCAGATGAACATCGCGATCACGATGATCGAGCCCACCGCGTCGAACGCCGCAACCGCCGCGATGGCCGCAACCACGACCAGCCCCAGCCCGATCAAGCTTACGGGCAGCCCAACCGTGCGCGCGAACGCCTCGTCAAAGGTCGACAGCTTCAGTGGTCGCCAGAACACCCATGTCAGTCCCGTTACCAGCACCAACGTCAAGGCCATCCGGGGCAACTCGGGCGGCAGGCCCCGCAGCGCACCGATATCCACAAGCGACGCCCAGCCCTGCGCATCAAGCCAGATCAGGCTTTCGAGGTTGCCATAAAGCGCGTGTTCGACATCAAGATGCACCGAAGATGTGTCCGATTGCTCCAGCAACAGGACACCGCCCGCGAACATCGCCGTAAAGACGACGCCCATCGCGGCACCCGGCTCGATCCCGCCCAGCCGCCTGATCGCCTCGATCAGGCCGACAGCCACAAGCGACGCACCACCTGCCCCCAGCATCATCGGCCACGCGGCCACGACCCCGGTCACCAGAAAGGCAACCACGATCCCCGGCAGCACAACGTGACTGATCGCATCGCCAATCAGCGCCTGACGCCGCAGCAACAGGAAATTCCCGGGTATCGCGCAGGCGACCGCGGCAAAGACCCCGATCAGCATGGGCGCCAGGGACAGGACGACGAATTCCTCGCCCATCAGAACACCCCCTTTGGCTGCAATTCGCGATCAAGAGCGCCTAACTGATCCGGCGTCAAAACATCGTCCAGCGGTGTCAGACCGTCATAGCTGGCCGCCGCTTCCTCATAGGCCGGATCCGAGCGTAACAGCTGCCAGCGCCGCTCATCGCGCAATGCCTTGCCGGCCTGATTTCGGCCAAGCTCGGTCGCCACGCCGTCAGCACGAATAAGTCCCCGGCGCCGCAAAAGACGCAGCGTCAGGCCCTCGTAAATCGGCTGCCCTTGCGCCAGCGCCAACAATCCCTGCCGGACATGAACCCGCGCACGAAACCGCCGATGCCGCAGGACCACGGCGAAAACACCCCGATTGGGGGCCGTCAAAAGTGACAGGATGAAAAGCGCGAACGCGACCAGCACGATGATCGGGCCGGTGGGCAACGCCGGGGCCGTGGCCGAAACTGCCGCTCCGGCATAGCCGGACGCTGCGCCGATCAGACCGGCCGAAATCACCACATGGCCAACCCGGTCAGTCCAGAACCGCGCCGCGACCGCCGGAATGATCAGCAGCGCGACAATCAGGATCAACCCCACGACTTTCAGGCCCACGACAGTGATCGCCAGCGCCAATCCCATCATCGCCAACTCGACCCTGGGCACGTTTATACCCAGGCTCGCGGCGAACACGCGATCAAAGGCCACCATGGTCATCGGCCGCCGGAACGCGGCAACCAGAAGAAGCACGATCGCGCCGCCCGACGCGATCACCATCGCGTCCTGCCACAACATTCCGGCTGTCGAGCCGAGCAGGAAGCTCTCCAACCCGGCCTGCCGCCCGGAATTCATCGACTGGATCACCGTCAGCAGCACGATACCGAAGCCGAAAAACACCGACAGTACCGCCCCGATGGCCGCATCCTCCGACAGCCGCGTCCTGTTGGTCAGGGCACTGACGCACAAAAGCCCGACGGCCGCCGACAGGGCCGAGCCGACCAGCAGACCCGGCAGGGCCCGCCCGTCCCCGCCAAGCGCCACCATCACCACGAAGGCGAGCGCGACGCCCGGAAGGGTCGCGTGGCTGATCGCGTCGCTGACAAGCGCCCTCTTGCCCAGAAACAGGAACGTTCCCGTCGCACCCGCCGCCATACCAAGCAGCGCCGCGCCAATCGTGACAAGCGTGGCATTGTATCCAAGCTGCAGTGTCAGCGCGTCCCAAATCATCCTTGCTTACCCCAATGCGCCCATTTGCGCCGTGGCCAGCCGCCCGCCATACGCCTTTTGAAGGTTGGACTGCGTGAAGGCGTCAGCGACCGACCCTTCGGCAACCTTGCTGGTACTGATGATGAAAACGCGGTCGAAATACTCGGCGACCGTCGACAGGTCGTGATGCACCGCGACAACCGTCTTTTCTAATCCGCGCAAGTCCTTCAGCACCGAGATGATCGCCGTTTCGGTCGCGGCATCGACCCCGGCAAAAGGCTCGTCCAGCAGGTACAGCTCCGCGTCCTGCGCCAGCGCCCGGGCAAGGAACACCCGCTGTTGCTGACCTCCGGACAGTTGCCCGATCTGCCGGTCGGCAAAGCCGTCCATGCCCACGCGCTCAAGACAATGCAGCGCGGTTTGCATGTGCTTTGTCTTTACCCGGCCCAACAGGCCAAGTTTTCGATATTGGCCCATCATCACCACATCCAGAACGCGCGCCGGAAAATCCCAGTCCACGGTCGCTCTTTGCGGGACATAGGCGATCCGGGCCCGCATCTCTTCGAGGTCTTCGCCCCACGCCGTGACCTGCCCCGACACGGGGTTCACGATTCCCAGCGCGGCCTTCAGCATCGTCGACTTTCCGGCGCCATTCGGACCAATGATGGCCGTCATCGCGCCTTGTTCAAACGTCGCATCCAGCGAAAACACGGCTGGTTTTTCTCCGTAGGAGACTGTCAGCCCACGCACTGCCAGTGGGCTTGCGGCCAGCGCATCACGGTCCTCGCGCTTGGCTTCGGTCGTCACCAGTTCCACGCTCACGGCCTCAGCTCCCTTCTTCCAGTTTGCCCTGCATTCCGCGCTGCGGCACCTCGCCGCCAAGCGCCCGGGCGATTGTCGAGACATTGTGGTCGATCATCCCGATATAGGTGCCTGTGTATGTGCCCGGCGCGCCCATCGCGTCCGAAAACAACTCGCCGCCGATTTTCACCTTGTGCCCCTGCGCGGCAGCCCCTTCGACCAACGCACGAATGTTGCGGTCGCTGACGGAAGTTTCAACGAACACGGCCCCGATGCCGCGCTCCACCAGCATGTCCGCCAAGGTCCTGATCCGGTTCAAGCCGGCCTCCGACTCCGTGGATATTCCCTGGATACCGACGACTTCGAAACCATAAGCCGCGCCGAAATAGCCAAACGCGTCATGCGCGGTCAGAAGCACTCTGGCGGGCTGCGGCACGGTCGCCAACACATCCCGCGCGTAGGATCCGAGGGCGTCCAGCTCTTCCAGATATTCCGCGGCATTGGACGCGAACAGATCGGCACGGTCCGGCGCCGCCTCGCTCAGCGCGTCACGCACGCCATTGACCACGTAGGTCCAAAGGTCCGGCACCATCCAGACATGCGGGTCGAACTTGTTGGCGTAATCCTCATGCGCGATCCGCTGGTCGCGCGGCACCGCCTCTCCCACCGGCACAGCCGTCCCGCGCTCTCCCAGCTTCAGAAGGAATTCTTCCATCTGCGCCTCGAGGTATAATCCGTGCCAAAGAACCAGGTCGGCGCGCAGCGCGGCCTGGATGTCGGTTCGGGTCTGACGATAGGAATGCGGATCGACGCCGGGTCCCATCAGCGCTTTGACCTCGACATGCTCCCCGCCCACGCGACGCGCCGCATCGGCGATCATCCCGGTCGTGGCCACCACTGAAAGCGATGCGCCCTGCGCCCGCAGCGGCGTTCCGGCCAAGGCGCCAGCCGCCAGGGAGGTGATCAACATGGTCCGGCGAGAAAATCGCATTCGTAAAAGGCCCCTCTTGCAGGTAGTCAAACATGAATATGCAAGTCATTCTCAAAAAGTCAATGCGGCGCAGTCCTTGCGTTTCTGTCGTCGCGCGTTCAACGGTCCCAAAGCATTACGGCACCCACCTGCAACACCTGATGTAGACCCATGAAAAAAGCCCCCGCCGTCAGGGGCGGGGGCAAGGTGAGTGCCATGTGTCAGGCCACAGGCACCGGCGGTGTTCTTGAATTCTGTGAAAACCTTTAGTTGGCGCGATCGGCCATTTCAGCCCGGATCTGTTGCCGGAACACATCAATGGACACGGGCTTGCCATCCCGCTTGATGCACCAATAGGTCCAGCCATTGCAGCTGGGCGCACCTTCCAGCGCCGCGCCGACCTGGTGGATCGAGCCCTTGACGTCATCGCCCACCAGCGTGCCATCGGCGCGCAGCTTGGCCTTGTGACGTCCGTTCATGCTCAAGAGTTCCTCGCCCGGGCGCAGCATGCCGCGCTCTATCAGCTGCCCGAAGGGCACGCGCGGCTCGGCCCGCTTGCTGGTGCTGACCTGCAACGCCGCGCGATCGTACTTGCGCACCAAGGCCAGCCGTTTCTCGGCCACCTTGCGATAGGCTTCCTCGCGCTCGATCCCGATGAACTCGCGCCCCAGCATCTTGGCCACGGCGCCCGTTGTGCCGGTGCCAAAGAACGGGTCCAGCACGACGTCGCCGGGATTGGTCGTGCCCAGCAACACACGGTGCAGCAGGCTCTCGGGCTTCTGCGTCGGATGCGCCTTCTCGCCCTGATCGTCCTTCAGCCGCTCGTGCCCCGTGCAAATGGGCAAAACCCAGTCGCTGCGCATCTGGATGCCTTCGTTCAGCGACTTCAGCGCCTCGTAGTTGAACGTGTATTTCGCTGCCTCGTCGCGGCTGGCCCAGATCAGCGTCTCATGCGCGTTGGTCAGGCGCTTGCCCCGGAAATTCGGCATCGGGTTCGACTTGCGCCACACCACGTCGTTCAGGATCCAGAAGCCCGCGTCCTGCAATGCCGCGCCGACCCGGAAAATGTTGTGATAGGAGCCGATCACCCAGATCGCGCCATTGGGCTTCAGCAGTCGCCGCGCGGCCTTCAGCCAGTCGCGGGTGAAGCGGTCATAGACCTCGAAACTGGCGAACTGGTCCCACGCGTCATCGACCGCATCCACCTGGCTGTTATCTGGCCGGTGCAGGTCACCGCGCAGTTGCAGGTTGTACGGAGGGTCGGCAAATATCAGGTCGACGCTGCCTTCCGGCAAGCCGTTCATGACCTCGATACAATCGCCACCAAGGACAGTATTCAACGGGAGCGTTTCCACGCCCTGCTTGGTCTTTGTCGTCATCTTTTCTGCCTCTGTCCCGGCGCCTTGTTGTGCGCTCTGGTCGTTGAGGCCAAGGATGAGTCAAAGCCGATTCGCGGTCAATTCCTTTTTGAATCAGTCGGTTAGGTTTTTTTCTTGATACAAGATATTGTGCACCGGCTTGAACGAACGTCTATGGTGTGGGGTCACACCAAGATTTTGCAAAGCGGCCATGTGGCTTTTGGAGCCATAGCCCGCGTTCGTTTCCCAGCCATAGCCGGGATACTGTTGCGCCAAATCCCACATGATGCGATCGCGCCTTATTTTGGCCACAATCGAGGCCGCCGAAATCGACAGACAAACCGCGTCGCCCTTGACGATCGCGCGCCCCTCGCAGGGCATCTCGCGGGGCAAAAGGTTGCCATCGACCAGCGCCAGGCAGGGCGGCCGCGAAAGCCCCTCCAGCGCCCGCGTCATCGCCAGCTGTGCCGCCCGAAGGATGTTGACCTCGTCGATCTCCTCGACGCTGGCATGGGCCACCGATACCTCGGCCACCTCCAGGATCGCATCGTGCAGCACCGCGCGGCGCTTCGCCGTCAGCGCCTTGGAATCGTTCAGACCTTCGGGAATGCGCCCGGGCGCCAGAATCACCGCCGCCGCCGTCACCGGCCCGGCGAGCGGGCCACGGCCCACCTCGTCCACGCCCGCCACGCGCAAGGCGCCCGCGGCCAGCGCCTCGGTCTCGAACTGGAAATGGGGCCCATGCGCGGTTGTGCTCATGGGCCCCTGATAGTCACGTTTACATCGGAGGAAAAGAAGGGAGGCACCCGTGTGATGCTTTGAACCGGGCCCCTCCCCTCACTGCTCGACCGGTATCCGCGCTCTTATTTGCGGTACTTGTCACTTCTGCGGTCGAAGAAACCGTGCCGCTCGAGACAGGCACTGCCGTAAACCACGCCACGCCGTCCATTTCCGCGGGTCTCCACCGCGCAGCGATGCGGCAGCGCGTTGAACCTTGAATAGTTGTTCAGCAGGCAGTGCCGGCCGTAGCCGCGCAGCACACCGCCCCGGACCCGCACGTCGCGGCGGCACTGCTGCGGCAGCGCAAAACGCCCGCCATGACGACCGCGATTGCCATAGCCGTCATGCCCGCGCCGATACCCGCGATTGTCGTAGCGGTCGTGCCCACGGCGATGCCCATTGTTGAACCGCGGCACATGACCGCCCTGATGGCGCGTCACCGCGCGGTCGTCGCGGCGCTTGTCGGCGATGGCCGCGCCGATCAGTCCCAGGGCAACCGCCCCCGCCACCCATTTGCCGACATCCCTGTCGCCGGCCTGCGCCGGGACTGCTGTCATTCCGGTCACCGCCAGCGCGGCGGCCAGTATCAGCGATATGAACTTCCGATGTGTCATGTCAGATCCTTTCTCTGCGTTCAGCTTTGATCGGTCTCCTCCCCCGGTCATGACGTCACCGTGTCGGCCCGGGTCAGGCGATGCAGCAAGGATGGGTCCACCCCGCCCAGACAGGCAATATCGCCCACCTGCTATCGGATAACACGGCACGAAAGGCCGTTTGCCGCCAACCGGATATTGAATAGCGGCGGGGATGCGCGCATCTTGGCGCAATGAAACGCACACTCCTCCCCCTCGTCGTGACGCTCGGCCTTGCCGCCGCCACGACCGGCGCCGCCCAGGCCGCCTGCTATGCCGAGTACAAGGCCAAGCGCGACACCCCGTTCGAGCTGATTTACGAGGTCGCGCAGATCAGCGGCCCCTGCACCGTGGCCAACGCCACGGCTCAGCTTGGCACCCGACTGGCCGGACAAGGCCTGACACTGCTCAAGGTCCTCTCGGTCCGCGAAGGCTAGAAGAAGGAGACTGCCGCACGTGCAGGATTTCGACACCTCCATCACAGACACCCGCCGCTCCGGCAACCGGATCGTGCTCTTTGGCGTCGCGGCCATCGTCACGATCCTTGTCGGCGCCGCGATCCTTCTGGTTCTGACCCTGCCCGACGCCAACGCCTTCAATGACAAGGTGGCGCAGATCTTCGCCGAGAACGACGCGCTCACCTCGGATGCCGAGATCAAGCTGCTGGAAATCCTCGCCCTCTCGGGCACGGCCTTTTCCGAAACGCTCGGCAGCTACCGGATGCTTATCCTCGTCCTTCTGGTCTTCGCCACGGCCCTTCTGGTGGCCGCGCTGGTGTTTCTGGTCATGCTCGTCGGCATGAACCGCCGCCTCGCGCAGATCGAACACTCCGGCATCCAGGTCAGTTCCCTGCTCATCAGCCGCGAGGAAAACGCGGTCTACCTCAACAACATGGGTTTCAAGCTGACCGATGCGGCGATGGAAACCCTCGCCGTTCTGGCCGAGGCGCGCATGGACGACGACGTGCTCTCGGGCGCCGAGATCGAGGCGGTGATCTCCGGTCGCTCTGCCGACGATTGCGAAGAGGCCGCCGGCGCGACCCGCATCAAGCGCCTGCGCGACACGCTGGGCAACCAGATGGTCTCGGAACTGCTGGTCAAGAACATCGCGCGCCGCGGCTATATGCTGGCGATCGACAAGAAAGTCATCCGCGTGATCTGACGCCGCCCGCGCCCTCTGGCGCGTGTTTCGCTTGCCGCGCTACCAAAAGTTGTGGAACTCACCCCACCCCCTCTGCGTTCAAGCCCTTAACGTCTAAGAACGAAAAACGTCCAGAGGGGGACAGTCATATGACTACGTGGGTTGAACGGATGGGCCTGAAAACCGATCCGGTGATTTTCTCGATCTCCGCCATCTTCACCATCGTCTTTGTTCTTGCACTGGTCATCGCGCCGGAACCCATCGGCGACGCCTTCGCCGCCGGGCGCGCGTGGATCGTTTCTCACCTGGGCTGGTTCTTCATCCTCGGTGTCAACCTCTGGCTCGGTTTCCTCGTTTGGACCGCCATGAGCCGTCACGGCCATATCCGGCTCGGCCCCCGCGACTCCCGCCCCGACTACACGAACCTGTCGTGGTTCACGATGCTGTTTGCCGGCGGCATCGGCACCGTCCTGATGTTCTGGGGTGTGGCCGAACCCATGAGCCATTTCGCCACCCCGCCCCTGCCGGGGGTCGAGCCCTATTCCGAAGAGGCCGCGAAGGACGCGATTTCCATCGCAACCTATCACCTCGCCCTGCACACCTGGACGATCTTCGCCCTGCCGGGGCTTGCCTTCGCCTATTTCATCAACCGCTACGACCTGCCCGTGCGCGTCAGTTCCGTTTTCTACCCTCTGATCAAGGACCGGATCTACGGTCCATTGGGCAAAGCCATCGACATCGCGGCGGTTCTCGGCACGCTCTTCGGGGTCGCGGTCTCGCTCGGTCTCGGCTCATCCCAGATCGCCGCCGGGCTTTCCGCGCTCTTTGGCTGGGACTCCGGCGTCATGCTCAAGGTCGCGATCCTCGCGGTCCTGACAGCCGTGGCTGTGGTGTCCATCGTCGCCGGCCTCGACAAGGGCGTCAAGCTTCTGTCCAACATCAACATCGGCATGGCCGTGGGCCTGATGATCTTCGTGCTGATCTGCGGCTCGACCCTCTTTTTGCTGCGCGGCATGGTCGAGACCGTCGGGCTCTACCTCGGCAACCTGCCGCGCCTTGCGTTCTGGAACGACATGCTGGCCGATATCGGCCCCAATTCCGACGGCTGGGGCTGGCAGGGCGGCTGGACCGTGTTCTACTGGGCATGGACAGTGACGTGGTCCCCCTTCATCGGCCTTTTCGTCGCGCGCATCTCGCGCGGGCGCACGATCCGCGAATTCGTCTTCGGCGTGCTGCTGGCACCGTCGCTCTTTACCCTGATCTGGTTCTCGATCTTCGGCTGGCAGGCGATGGAGATCGACGGCATCGGCGCCGCCGCGCGCGATGCCCTGGGGGACCAGGCCGGTGCACTCAGCGATGCGGTGGCCGAATCCGTGCCGCTCGCCATGTTCGCCTTCTTCGAAAACTTCCCCTTCGCCGACCTCGTACAAGGTATCGCCGTGCTCGTGGTCGCGATTTTCTTCGCCACGTCCTCGGACTCGGCTTCGCTGGTGGTCGACATGCTCTGCACCGGCTCGCCAGACCCCGGACCGACTCGCCAGCGCGTCTTCTGGGGCGTGTCCGAAGGGCTGGTGGCCACGATGCTGATCGTCCTCGCGGGCGACGCCGGCCTGACCGCCCTGCAACAGGTCATCACCGTCGTGGGGCTCCCGATCTTCTGCCTCGTGTTCCTGATGATCCCGGCGCTGATCCTCGGCTTGCGCAACGAGGAGATCGATCACATCACCATCGGCAAACGACCGGGCTTGTCCAAGTTCTGACGTCATAAACGGGAAACTGGCGACCCCGGCAGATGAAGTGCATTTAAATGAATTCAATCACTTATAGTGTAAAACTGATCTTCCCGGCACGTTGTCTGGCAATGACTTGCAAGCGGTCTTGTAAAACTTCTCTTGGCTGCACTCGCCTAGATGGCAATGTTAAGTGCCTTCGCGCCAGACAAAGAGTCTGCTTTCACAATAACGGCAAATAACATCTGAAACTAGCTTTCGACCGGCGCTGCAAACGCGAGTAGAGCGCCGTTCAGACGACTGCTCCGCGGACCTTCCTACCGTTCGCAACACGTGCTCGGTTTACGCTGCAACTGCGAAGCCAACGGGAGGAGTGGGCGGATTCCGGTCATTTGCGGCACCTGCAAACGCCTCCTTGCCTCGACGTGAAAGCGGACATTTTGCGACCTCCCGGCCCCATGCGGCGCCGCGGCCCGCATCGACAAACTTTCAGGCAAGCGGAAGTTCGCTGTTGTGGCACAATTTCGTTGTCTTGGGTGCGGAAGAGGGGATAGCAGCAGACAGTTTGAGAGCTGTGTTTTTTCTCGCCAGGTATGCGCCGAGAGCAACAATCCTTAGAAACTGGATCGATGGCGTCACGTCGCATTCGCAATTTTTGAAGGCCTGGCTAAGATGGTAGGCAACAGGGAGACGAAATCGGTGGCCAACGCAAAGCAACTCATCGGGCTATTGAAGAGTCACGTTGAGGGGAACGAAGAACGATTCTTCGATCTCGCGCTTCAGCTTGCGTCAGCAGAGGAACAGAAGGGCCATACTCGTCTGGCCGAACAGCTTCGTCAGTGGGTTGAAGCGGGACAGACGCCAAAGTCACAGACGCCAACCCCAACATTGATCGCCAAGCCACGGGGCGAGTTAGCATCGATCATTGGGACTGCGTATCCAGAGACCAGGCTGAATGATCTCATCCTTCCAGAAACTGTGTCGTCTGAGCTTGAGCAACTCGTTGTCGAGTTCCGCAAACGCGACATCCTGGAGAAACATGGGCTGACACCCAGGCAACGTGTCCTTCTGGCAGGTCCCCCAGGTACCGGAAAGACGATGAGCGCATCGGCATTGGCTGGTGAGTTAAAGCTTCCCCTTTATTCTGTGCTGTTGCACGGGTTGATATCGAAGTTCATGGGGGAGACGGCCTCCAAACTGAATGTGATATTCGAGGCAGTAAGGACTCAACGAGGGGTCTACCTGTTCGATGAGATCGATGCACTTGCCGCCTCCAGAGACGGTGACAATGACGTTGGCGAAGCCCGGCGAACCCTGAACTCGTTTCTCCAATTCATGGAGGAGGATACCGGGCCTTCGTTGATCATCGCAACAACCAACCTGCCACGGATTTTGGATAAGGCGATGCTTCGCCGCTTCGACCTTATATTGAAGTATGATCTACCCACCGCCGAGGCCATGCAAAGAGCAATGTCGCGCCGGTTGATTGGATTTGATTTGTCTGATGTTATTTGGGACGACGTGGTTGAACAGGCCCACGGCCTTTCATCCTCTGATGTAGTTCAGGCCGCGATGGACGCCGCACGTCGGGCAGTGTTGAATTCGAAAAACACAATAACGTCGGCTGATTTGTTACATTCGATTGGGCGCCGACGAGACTTGCAGGCATTGGGTATAAGCAGTGGCAGAACGGAATCTTCCTCACATAGTTCTTAACGGGGTTTCGAAGTCTGAAGATTTCAAGGGAAGGCGGGTCGTTACCGATACGCCGACAGACGTACCAGATAGGCAAGCACATGCCGCCCGACTGATCGCAGCATTGGACACCATAGAGACACTGCCCGAAGCAAGCGCAACTTATATCGAAGTCGTAGGCCGCCCGGGTGAAGCGTTTCTTCCAAGCAAATTTGATGTAAGCGGCTTAGCACTTCTAAATGTGCGGGACGCGGAGCCCGATAGTCAGGTTCCAGGTCGTGCTATTGTAAAAGCGAGTAAGTCGGCTGGTGGGTTGAACAAGTTACGCGAGAAGCTTGATCAATTCGCAACAGAAGACGGCAGACCGAACAACCAAGGGCAAACACGCCCAAGGAATGCTGATCTTGCGAACAGTATCGACACAATAGCCCAAGCAGGGCTTCGGGACCTATGGCGACATCCAAACAAACCATTCCCGCATGCGGCGGGCCCGATCCCTTGGGAGGTCTGGCTGGAACCAGCAGAAGTGGACCAATTCGTTGCCAGGGCAGTGCGGGAAGGGCTAACGGTCTACCCTGATCGCTTGGAGTTCCCAGAGGATACCGTCATTCTCGTGGAAGGTGACATTGACCAGATGGCGAGGACTGCCCTTGGCACAGGTTCGGTCCGCTCGGTTTCTCCGCCTGGTGTACCGATCGACTTCGTGGATGCCCTCGAAGCAGAGGAACAGGTCGATTGGTTGCAAGATGTGCTTGGCCGAACACAGTATGGCCCTCAAGCTCAGCAGGTGGCGTCCTATGTAACACTTTTGGATACGGGCATTACGTTGGCGCACCCGCTAATCCAGCCCGCTTTTGATGCAGCAGATCGCCATTCGGCTGTGCCCGGATGGGATCTCGCAGACCTCCATGGGCATGGATCGAGGATGGCAGGGGCGGCACTCTTTGGCGATCTGCGAGCGCACTTGAGCAGCACCGCGGCAATCTACGTCCCTCATAGACTGGAATCTGCAAAAGTGATCCCAGATGCAGGCCATAACCCCTACCATCTGTTGGGGGACAGGACGCAGAAAGCCATCAACGCGGTAGAAGTGGAGCCTGATAGGTTGCGGACCTTCGCTTTGGCCACGACCACAGACCTCGACACCCCTCACAGCGGCGCGCCTACGTCCTGGTCCACTGAACTCGACCAGCTTGCCGCTGGTCGGTCCGGCGAAGTGAAGCAACGGCGACTGATCGTGACTTCGATTGGTAATATTGATGCCCAACATGATGGAAATACAGACTACCTAAGCAAATGCGATGACCTTGATGAGGCGGAGGTTCAGTCTCCGTCTCAAGCATGGAATTCAATCGCGGTGGGTGCGATGACCGAAATGAACGGTGTTGGCGGGCCAACACATGGTGCAACGTTGGCTGAAGTTGGGGACCTCGCTCCGATGTCCCGTACGGCGAGTTGGATTAAGACCTGGCCAATCAAACCTGATGTCGTACTCGAGGGCGGCAACTGGTACGATGACGGGTTTTCAACGACACCCAACCAGCATTCTGATTTGATGCTGATTACGACCAGTCGGAATTACCCTGCACGGTCGTTCACACACATCTCTGACACCAGTGCCGCGACGGCTCTGGCCGCTCGTGAAATCGCAATCCTTCGCGCCTCATACCCTGACCTTTGGCCGGAGACCATCCGAGCTCTCTATGTGGGCTCGGCAAGATGGACTGACCAGATGTGGTCTCATGTTGTGCCAGCGGATCGAAAGAAGAAGGGTGTATATGATGTGATGTTTACCCGATACGGATACGGTCAGCCGAATTTGGAACGTGCGATAAACAGCGCCAGCAGTGCAATTACACTGATCGTTGAGGACACCATCAGACCCTATGAGAATAAAGGGTCGGGACGTAAGTTGAACGAGATGCGTTTGTTTGAACTGCCATGGCCAACGAACGTTCTCCGTAGCCTTGTCGGACAGAACGTGTCCTTGCGCGTCGCCCTCAGCACCTTCATCGAACCTAACCCATCGGAGGTCGCACGTGGCCGAAAGAACAGATATGCATCTCATGGTCTTCGCTTTGCCCTGAAGGGTGCGGATGAAGAGGTCGATGCCTTCATCCGACGTGTCGGGCGCACGGCAGCTGAAGACCAACAGGATGACAACGGTCCTGATAGTAGCGAATGGCACTTCGGCTATAATCGCCGGAGCGTCGGGTCTCTGCACATCGACACGCTTACCGTCGCTGCCAGCGATCTTGCGCAACGCGGGGTACTTGCCGTCTATCCGGTCGGAGGCTGGTGGAAAGAAAACCGCAATGTGGACCCTGAGCGATGTGAGGCGCGTTTCTCATTGGTCGTCGAAATCGATGCTAACGAGGCAGACGTGGACCTTTACGCGGAAGTTCAACAGAAAGTAGCACCTCAAGCGGATATTCAGGTCTGAATAACTCCTCAGCCTTTACCACTTCGCCTATCCTCCCGGCTACAAACCCACTTTTCGTTTTGACGCACTGCGCAGCGAATGACCGCAAAGGGGAGTGCTGCCGCAGCATTGCACCTCAAGCGCGAACGGCGGGTATGGGCCGTTCGCGACGGGCGAGCCCATGCTGCAACGGCGAACGCACCCGAGATCGACGCGGTCAATTTGGGCTCCAAGCCGTTATCTGGAAGCTTCACTGCAGGATTGTGGACCTGCGTCTTCTACGCAGCCTACATTGGACATCTTATGATAGGTGTCGAATACTGGCTCTCCGATTATTTTTCTGATCGTAGGTCACTCTCTCACCAGCGGCGAACAAACAATTCAAATATGATCGCTCTAAGTAGACCGTAGGCCCCAAAATTTCCATACGGTCGGGCGGTTGTGCGGACAATGTCGGAAAGCGGGTGGCGGCCCTTTTATACAAGCACTGTAAAACTCGAAATTTTTATATTTTTAAATCAATACCTTAAATCAATACTGGCGACCCCGGCAGGATTCGAACCTGCAACCTGCCCCTTAGGAGGGGGCTGCTCTATCCAGTTGAGCCACGGGGCCGCTGGGACACTCCTAGCCCAATCGTGCGGACGTGTCACGATGGCGGTGACACACTTTTGGACATGCTTCGGCGCACGCGGAAATGAATAAAAACGTAAGAATTATTTGTTCTGACGCCCATTTTCGATATAACATTAGGTGTCCGTGCGTATTGCGGAACAGTAATCAGTTTGACCAAGGTAAGGTTCTCATGTTTTCCATCACACAACCGCCATGTCGCGCGCTTTTGCGCAGCGGCACTGCAATCATTTTTGTTCTCGCCGGCAGCCACGCGTCTTTGGCAGACGGGACTGCCCCCTGCAACACCGGTGCCGGGACCAACAGCGTCGAATGCGGCGAGAACAGCACCTCGAACGGTGACTTTTCGGTCGCCATCGGTGACCAGTCGGTGACCGATGCCACGTCGACCGATGGTGTCGCCATCGGGTCCGAAGCCGCAGCGACCGGCCCCTCGACCACCGCTGTCGGTGGCGAGTCCGTCGCAACCGGCCCAGGCACGACCGCGATTGGCTGGCAAAGCCAAGCCACGGCGGAACGCGCCCAGGCCTTCGGCCATCTCGCAACCGCGCAGGGTGTCCGCAGCCTGGCGGTTGGCGAGAATGCCGACGCGCAGACCGACAACGCCACCGCCATCGGCAACGAGGCCACCGCGAACGGCATCGATTCGATTGCATTCGGCGACACGTCACAGGCCACCGGCCCCTCGACAACCGCTGTCGGTGGCGAGTCCGTCGCCACCGGCCCAGGCGCGACCGCGATTGGCTGGCAGAGTCAGGCAACGGCGGAACGCGCGCAGGCCTTCGGCCATCTCGCAACGGCGCAGGGCGTCCGCAGCCTCGCAATTGGCGAGGCCGCCGACGCGCAGACCGACAACGCCACCG
>NZ_JARAMK010000013.1:0-124770 GCF_028807495.1 Roseovarius sp. SK2 | reverse complement strand
GTTTGACCTGCGAGACGATGATGAAAGGCGAGGACCTTGCCACGTTCCACGCGAACCAGAAGGTCGCGCACGAGAAGCTGATCGAAAAGGTCGGCGCCGCGTCTATCACCGGCGAATAAGACAGTCCTGAAAACAGCGGGGTCCGGATGTACCGGGCCCTGCACCTGGATGCCTGACGATCCGGGCGCGGGCAGATTCGTCCGGCAGGGACACGCCCCCTCGAAAGATCGCAAACGATTTATACGGAGCCAAAGAGAATGACGGTCCGGACAGCGGAACTTCTGATGGCCATCACGACACTGATAGTGTCGCTCGGCCTGATGCTAAACGTATACACAGACGACCTCAGTATCGGCTGGGTCAGGGGCAGAGGTCCCGGTGCAGGCATGTGGCCGTTCTGGTTGTCGGCGGGGATGGCCTTGGCTTCCGTCGCCACACTCGTGCGGTGGGCGCAGAAAAAGACGCCCGAGTCGCGCAGCACCGATCCCTACATCTCGAAAGACACGATTTTCCTCGTGTCGATCTCGGCGGGGTCGATCCTGGCACTGCTGATCATGATGACGTTCATCGGCACCTACTTGGCGCTGATCGTCTTCATGCTCTTCTTCGTGCGCTTCATGGGGCGGCATTCCTGGCCGATGACCCTGGCATTCGCAATCGGCACACCGATCTTCGTCTACCTGCTCTTCGAGGTGGCCCTGACGAAGTATTTGCCGAAGGGTCTGCCGATCTTCGAGGACGGTTTCCTCTGGATCGACAACTTCCGCTACGAATGGTTCTACTGAGAGGTCTGACGACAAATGGAAACGATACTTGTATCATTGACAGCAGGCCTTCTTGAGGCGTTTCAGCCCCTGAACCTGATGATGATTTTCGCGGGCTGCCTTGCGGGGCTGTTCGTGGGCTGTATGCCGGGCCTCGGCTCGGTCAACGGGGTGGCGATCCTGCTGCCCATCACCTTCCTGGTGCCGCCGACGACGGCGATCATCTTCCTTGCCGCGCTCTATTACGGGGCGATGTACGGGGGGGCGATCAGTTCGATCACCCTGGGCATTCCAGGGGCCTCGACGGCCGTGGCGACGGTGTTCGATGGGCGACCTATGGCCCAGGCCGGCAAGGCCGACCAGGCGCTCATGGCCGCGGCCATCGCGTCGTTCATCGGCGGCACGGTCTCGATCATCCTCTTCACGCTTTTCGCGCCGCCTCTGGCTGCCTTCGCGCTGAAGTTCGGACCACAGGAGGAGTTCGCGCTGATGCTGTTGGCCTTCGCCACCTTCATCGGGCTGGGCGGGGACGACATACCCAAGACGATCTTCTCGATCCTTCTGGGCCTCGTGCTGGCCGCGGTCGGCTTCGACATCATCTCGGGCAGCCCGCGCCTGATCTTCTTCGACATGGTCGAATTCCAGCGCGGCATCGGCTTCCTCGTGCTGGCGATCGGCATCTACGGTGTGGGCGAGATGCTCTGGACGCTGGAATCCACCAGCGGCAAGGTCCAGATGCACAACGTCAAGATCTCGATGTCGCGGATGAAGGCCAACTTCAAGCAGATCCGGGAATACATCAACTCGACCTGGGTCGGCTCGTTCCTCGGCTTCTTCGTGGGCACGCTGCCCGCGGCGGGGGCCACCCCTGCGGCGCTGATGTCCTATGGTCTCAGCAAGACCTTCTCGAAGGATCCCGACAGCTTCGGCAAGGGTAACGTGGCCGGTGTGGCCGCGCCTGAATCGGCCAACAACG
This sequence comes from Roseovarius sp. SK2, assembly GCF_028807495.1. Classification (NCBI taxonomy): domain Bacteria; kingdom Pseudomonadati; phylum Pseudomonadota; class Alphaproteobacteria; order Rhodobacterales; family Roseobacteraceae; genus Roseovarius; species Roseovarius sp. SK2. The sequence continues at coordinate 123,030 of NZ_JARAMK010000013.1, read as the reverse complement.
CGGCCTCGACGGGCTCGATGCTGCCGATGATCACGCTGGGCATTCCCGGCTCGCCCACCACGGCGATCCTGCTGGGCGGCATGATCATCTGGGGCTTGCGCCCCGGGCCGCTGCTGTTCACCGAAAGCCCGGATTTCGTCTGGGGCCTGATCGGCTCGATGTACGTGGCCAACGCGGTGACGGTGATCCTGAACATCGCGCTTATCCCGATCTTCATCCGGGTTCTTGCGATGCCGTTCACCCTGCTGACGCCGATCATCTTCACGCTCTGCGTGCTGGGGGTCTTCGCCACGACCGACCGGATGTTCGACACCTGGATCATGCTGATCATCGGCGTGGTGGGCTACCTGATGCGGAAGTTGAACTACCCGGTGGCGCCGGCTGTACTGGCCATCGTTCTGGGGCCCTTGGCCGAACGGTCGCTGCGCCAGTCGCTGATCTCGGCTCAGGGTGACGCGACCACGTTCATCACCCGACCGATCTCGCTGGTCTGCATCTGCCTTGCACTGGCGCTGGTCTTGTTCCCGGTCGTGCAGCGCATCATGCGCAAGCGCAAGAAGGCGGCGGAAAGCCAGGCCTGATACGGGCCACGCAGCTTACCGCGACGCCCAACGCCTGCCCCCTGATCTCCCGGGGGGCAGGCTTTTTTACGCCGTCAGCTTTCGTAGCGGGTGGAGCCGCGCCGGTTGGCGTCGATCGGCAGGTTGATGAACAACGGTTGGTGCGCGCGCTGCGAACAGGCCTGGCGCGGACAAAGCTGACAGTTGATGCCGATCGGCTGATAAAGCGTCGGATCGTCGATCTTGAAGCTGGCGGCATAGCGGAGGCGGTGCGCGTGCCGGGCCTCGCATCCCAGCGTCAGCGTCAGGCGCCGATCCTGGGTTTCCGCGCTGAACACGGGCCGGTGGACCGTCCGGCTGATCGAGAAGAACTGCTGCCCGTCCGGCATCTCGACGAATTGCGGAAAGATCACGCCGGGCACCGAAAAGGCGGCGTGCACGTTCCACACCGGGCAGGCCCCGCCATATTCCGCCAGATCGAACGACGTCGCATTGAACCGCTTGGTCACGTTGCCCGCACGGTCCAGCCGCAACAGGAAGAACGGTATCCCCTGCGCCTTGTCGCGCTGCATTGTCGTCAGGCGGTGGCAGACCTGCTCGAACGTCACGCCGAAGGCCAGCGCGATGCGGTCGATGTCATAGCCCGTCTCCTCGGCGGTCTTCAGGAACGGCTCGTAGGGCATCAGGAACGCGGCGGCGAAATAATTGCCAAGTTCGACCTCAAGCCGGGGCTGGACCCGTTCGGGGTCGGCCTGGGCGTTCCGGGCCATCTTGGCAATCATCCGGCCCTCTGTCAGGAAAGCCAGCACATGCGCCATCTGGAATGCGCGGTTCTCTGTATTGAGCGCTTGCGACAGATGCAGCGTGCGACTCTTCTCGTCGTAGATCCGAAGCGATTCGCCCATTTCTTCCAGCGGTCGGACCTCGGCGGACACACCGTGGTGTTTCCTGAGCCCCGCGCGCATGTCCACAAAGAGCGATTCGGGCGCGACCGGAATCTCGCGCCGGGCATTTTCGGCGGCCACCTCGAGCACGGCGAAATAATTGCTGTTCTTGCGGAAAAAATCGTGGATCGCGTTTTCGGGCGAGGCGTTCAGCATCTGTTCATCCCGGCCATCCATCCCGCCGCGCATGATAAGTCTCAGCGCAGCGCGATGCGCCCGGTGCAGTTGCAGGAAATGATCGACAAGCGCGGGGGCGCGGTCGATCGCGCTGCGCAGCTCCTGCACGTCCGGCGGATCGCCTTCCAGCGTGGTGTCGCCGAAGGCGTTGCGCAGGTCGGCCAGCATATGGGCGCTATCGTCTTTTGTCAGTTCCTTGACGTCCACTTCGAACGTCTCGGAAATGGCCAGAAGCATTTTGACCGAGAGGCTTCTCTGGTTGTTTTCCAGGAGGTTAACATAGGCCGGGCTGATCCCGATACGCTCGGCGACTTCTGCTTGGGTCATATCGCGAGCGATGCGCATCTGGCGCAGCTTTGGTCCGATGAAAGTCTTTGACATGGGGTAAACTTTACAAAATTACAGAATAGTGGAGTGTAAGTATTATCAATAACACATTTACACGAATTTTGTAGAAGAATCTGTTCACGCAATTATGTTGCGCAGTGAATAACAAGGAGATCGCATCATGGCTCGCAAGGTTCTTATTCTGGGCGCATCCTACGGCTCGCTGCTGGGCACGAAACTGTTGATGGCCGGCCAGGACGTCACGCTGGTCTGTCGCCAGGCGACGGCCGACATCATCAACGAGCACGGCACCGAAGTGCGCATCAAACTTCGCGACGAAGACGAGCACCGCGCGTTCAAATCCGGCGACCTGCCCGGCACGCTGGATGCAAAGGCACCTGGCGACGTGATCCCCGAAGACTATGACCTCGTGGCCCTCGCCATGTCCGAACCGCAATACGGCAACGACGAGATCTCGAAGCTGATGAAGCGGATTGCGGCGGCCGAGCGGCCCTGCATGTCGATCATGAACATGCCGCCGCTGCCGTATCTGAAGCGCATCGAAAAGCTGGATGCCGACGCGCTGCGGCCAGCATTCAACAGCATTGAGCCGTGGGAGGGTTTCAAGCCGGGCCTCGTCTCGCTTTGCAGCCCCGACCCGCAGGCGTTCCGCCCGCCCGAGGAGGGCCCCAACGTGCTGCACGTCGGTCTGCCCACCAACTTCAAGGCTGCACCTTTCGAAGACCCGGCGCATACCGCCATCGTGCGCGAGTTGGAGGAGAAGATCGAAGCGGTGCGCGTGGATGGTAAAGATGTACCCGTTAAGCTTCGGCTGTTCGACTCGCTGTTCGTGCCGTTCGCGAAATGGGCCATGCTTCTGACCGGAAACTACCGTTGTGTTCAGCGCGACGGCGCGCGTCCCATCAAGGAAGCCGTGCACGGCGACCTTCTCGAGTCGCAGTCGATCTACAAAAAGGTATGCGACCTTGTGACGGCGCTTGGGGCAGACGAAGAAGATCAGGTTCCCTTCGAAAAATACGCGAATGCCGCGAACGGCCTCTTGAAGCCATCCTCGGCCGCGCGTGCCATCGAAAGCGGTGCCGAAGAGATCGAGCGCGTGGATCTGCTGGTCAAGCTGATTGCGGACCAGATGGGGCAGCCAATGGCAGAAGCCGACGAGACCGCCGAGATCATTGATACCCGGCTGGCGGAAAACCGGCGCAAGGCGGCCGCCTGACTTTCCCGAACTGAAGGCAACTGGACCGCCCCGTGATGTGTGTCACCGGGGCGGTCTTGTTTTTGGGCCGGGTTCAGCCAGCCAGGACGGTGACGTGTCTTTTAGGGACCCAACCTGAGCTGCAAGCCAATGGCCTTTCTGGTCGCAAAGCCAAAGGCGTTTGTCCGGTTCAAACCGATCGGTCTGTCCGTCACCCGTGCTCGGGCCGGCACCAACCGAAAGCGTGTAATCGCCCAGGGAATCCGCCCCACTGACCGCGCCGCGGCGCATTCCGGTTGCGTTTGACCCATCGCATCCCGCATCTTGTTCCAAAAGGGACCGGGTCTCAGCACTTCCGGGTCTGCAAAGCTAACAGCCAGAGGAGTTTCCACTTGGCATTTGCGTTGTCCAACATCCTTGCCGCGCGACGGACGATTGCGGGAATTGCCGACAACACCCCGTTCGTGCCGTCCCCCTTCATGACGCAGAAGTCGGGCGCGGAATTCCTGATGAAGCTCGAGAACATGCAGCCTATCGGCGCGTTCAAGCTGCGCGGCGCGGTGAACGCGGTGATGAACCTGCCGGAGGATGTTGAAGGCGTCACGTGCTGTTCGACCGGGAACCACGGGCGCGGCGTGGCCTATGCCGCCGCGCACCGCGGACTGCGCGCCGTGGTCTGCATGTCGAACCTGGTGCCGCACGCCAAGGTGGACGGCATAAAGGCCCTGGGCGCCGAGGTGCGGACCTGCGGTAAAAGCCAGGACGACGCCTTGGCCGAAAGTCTGAGGCTGGTCGAGGCCGAGGGGCTGGTGGAAATTTCACCCTTCGACGATCCGCATGTCATCGCAGGGCAGGGGACCATCGGGCTGGAAATGTTGCAGGCGCGTCCCGATCTGGCCACGATCCTTGTGCCATTGTCAGGCGGCGGGTTGGCGGCGGGCGTTGCCGTCGCGGCAAAAACGATCAACCCGCAGATCAAGGTCATCGGCGTCAGCATGGATCGAGGCGCCGCCATGCATGCTTCCATTGCCGAGGGTCGGCCTGTCGAGGTCGAAGAGGTCGCAAGCCTCGCGGATAGCCTTGGAGGCGGGATCGGGATGAACAACAAGCTGTCTTTCGCCCTGTGCCGCGATTACCTCGATGACACCGTGCTGGTGACCGAGGAAGAGATCTATCACGCCATGCAGGTGCTGTTCTACGAGGACCGGATCGTGGCGGAAGGGGCGTGCGTTGTCGGAATCGCCGCGCTTCTGGCTGGCAAATTACCAGAGATGCCGGGGCCGATCGGTACGATTATCACGGGCCGCAACCTCGATATGGGAATGTTTCACCGAATCATGGCCGGTGAGGACATTCAGCTTGGCGACACGCTGGTGAAAGGGAACACCTATGTCACATGAAATCCAGATCGTGACCGAGGCCGAATTGCGCGCGGCGATCCGGCTTGACGTGGACATGGTCGATGTCATCGAACGCGCCTTCGCCGCGCTGGCGGGCGGCGATGTCGTGATGCCGCCAATCCTTTCCATGGACCTGCCGCAGGTCAACGCCGAAGTCGACGTGAAAACCGCGTATATCCCCGGCTTCGACGGTTTCGCCATCAAGGTCAGCCCCGGCTTTTTCGACAACCCGGCACTGGGTCTTGCCAGCCTTAACGGCCTGATGATCCTGTTTTCAGCCAAGACGGGCCTGGTCGAAGCGGTCTACCTGGACAACGGCTATCTGACCGACATCCGCACGGCGGCCGCGGGTGCGGTGGCCGCGCGGCACCTCGCCCCGGACACGATTGAGACAGCAGGCGTCATCGGAACCGGCGTGCAGGCCCGGCTTCAGATGCAGGCCGCACATCTGGTCCGTCCTTTCAAGCGCGTGCTCGTGCACGGGCGAGACGCCGACAAGGCCGCCGCCTGTGCCGAGGATCTTGCCGCGGCACTGGAAATCGAGGCTGAGGCCGTCACCGATCCCGCCGCGCTGGTGGCCGACAGCCAGCTTGTCGTCACCACCACGCCAGCGCGATCCCCGGTGCTGATGGCCGACTGGCTTCATCCCGGTCTTCACATCACCGCCATGGGCTCGGACCAGGAAGGCAAGAACGAGATCGACCCGCAGGCCATCGCGGCCGCGGACCTTTACGCCTGTGATCGGGTCAGCCAATGCGAAACCAGCGGCGAGCTGGAAGCCGCCCGGGCCGCGGGGGTTCTGACGGGCGCCACCCCGCCGGAGCTGGGAGACATCATTGCCGGCAAGGCCCGGGGCCGACAGTCGGCGCAGGACATCACCATCTGCGATCTCACCGGCACCGGGGCGCAGGATACCGCTATCGCCAGTCACGTCCGCGCGGCACTGCCCGATGCGGGCACGCGTATTCGGACCTGACCCGACCATGACACGGCTGGACGCGCGCGATATCGAGATCCTCAAGGTCCTGACCGAGGACGGACGGATCACGAAAGCCGCGCTTGCCGAGCGTGTGGGCTTGTCGGCCTCGCCGTGCTGGGAAAGACTGAAGCGGCTGGAAAAGGCGGGTCTGATAAGCGGCTACCGCGCCGAGATCGCTTTGCGGAAAATCGGCCCGCACGTAACGGTCTTCGTGGCCGTGGAACTGACCGATCATACCGCCGCGACATTCCGCATTTTCGAGGATGCCGTGCAGCAGTATCCGCAGATCGTCGCCTGCTGGGGCATCGGCGGCGGCTATGATTACCTGATGCAGATCGTGACCCCCGACATCAATGCCTATCAGCGGCTTGTCGACCAGATGCTCAACGACCGGATCGGGATGGCGCGGTATTTCAGCTATGTCGTGACCAAGCCGGTCAAGGGCCTGACCGCCCCGCCCATCGACGTGATTCTGGGTGCGCAGTAGATTCTTCTGTGCCTGCTGCAATTTGCAGAAAAATCCACTTCCACGGCAGGTTCATTCAGGCTCACCCATTGCCCAAACCATATAAAACCTCCGCAAGTCAAAGGAGGACACAATGCCCGACACGTCTTTGCGCCTGATCGAAGACCTGCGCCTCGTGCGCAACTTTTCCTATGTTGGTGGCAAATGGGTCGCCGCCGCCGATGGCAGCACCCTGACCGTGACAGATCCCGCCGATGGCGCGGTCGTTGGCGAGGTTGCCAGCCTTTCTGCCGATGAAAGCGCCGAGGCCGTCACCGTCGCCCAGCACGCCTTTCCGAAGTGGTCGTCCATGCTGCCACAGGACCGCTCCGCGATCCTGCGCCGGTGGTTCGACCTGATCATCGAGAACCGAGAGGACCTCGCCAAGCTGATGGTCGCCGAGCAGGGCAAACCCCTGTCCGAGGCGCGGGGCGAGATCGACTACGCCGCGTCCTTCGTCGAATTCTACGCTGAAGAGGCAAAGCGCCCCAACATCGAGGGCGTCACCAGCCATCTGAACACCGCCGAGGTCGAACTGTGGCTTGAACCCGTGGGCGTCGTGGCGCTGATCACGCCGTGGAACTTCCCCTCGGCCATGCTGACGCGCAAGGCCGCCGCGGCCCTTGCCGCCGGCTGCACCATCGTTGCGCACCCCAGCCATGAAACACCGTTCTCGGCGCTGGCACTGGCCGAATTGGCCGAACGCGCGGGCGTCGCGCCGGGGGTATTCAACGTCGTCACGGGCCGCGCCTCGACCGTGGTGCCGCCATGGACCGACGACTCGCGGGTGCGGGCCCTGTCCTTCACCGGCTCGACCGAGGTCGGGCGGCTGCTCTACCGCGCGTCGGCGGAAACCGTGAAGAAGCTGGTGATGGAACTGGGCGGACATGCCCCGGTGATCGTGTTCGACGATTGCGACCTCGATCATGCCGTCGCCGAGACCATCAAGGCCAAGTTCGCCACGTCCGGTCAGGACTGCCTGGGCGCGAACCGCATCTATGTCCAGCGCGGCATCTACGATGAATTCTGCACGCGTTTCACCAACGCGACACAGGCGCTGACGATTGGCGTCGGCATGGATGACTGCGATCTCGGCCCGCTGATGAACGAAGGCGCCGTCGCCAAGCAGGAGGCGCATGTCGCCGACGCCTTGGAAAAAGGCGCGAAACTGGCCTGCGGCGGCAAGCGTAATCCGCTCGGGCGGCTGTTCTACGACGCGACCGTGCTGACCGATGTTCCGGACGAGGCCGAGATCATGCGAGAGGAAACCTTTGGGCCCGTCGCGCCGATCACGCCGTTCGAGACCGAGGACGAAGCCATCCGCCGTGCCAACGACACCGAATACGGCCTTGTGGCTTACGTCCACGCCCACGACCCGCGCCGCATCTACCGGCTGAGCCGTGCGCTGCAGTTCGGCATGGTCGCGGTCAACCGCACCAAGGTCACCGGCGCGCCGATCCCGTTCGGCGGGGTCAAGCAATCCGGCCTTGGCCGCGAGGGCGCCCGAAAGGGCATGGAAGAGTTCATGGAAATCAAATACGTCTGCCGCGATTGGGGCTAAGGAGAGTACGAATGCTGAAGAACGATCAACTTGACCAGTGGGACCGCGAGAACTTTTTCCATCCCTCGACCCACCTGGCGGAATTCGCCCGGGGTGAGGCGCCGCAGCGCATCGTGACCGGTGGCTCCGGCTGTCATATCGAGGACCGCGACGGCAACCGTCTGCTCGACGCTTTTGCGGGGCTTTACTGCGTGAACGTGGGCTATGGCCGGCCCGAGATTGCCGACGCCATCGCCGAACAGGCCCGCGAGCTGGCCTATTACCACGCCTATGTCGGCCACGGCACCGAGGCGGCGATCACGCTCGCCAAGATGGTGCTGGACCGCGCGCCGGACCACATGTCGAAAGTCTATTTCGGCCTGTCGGGCTCGGACGCCAACGAGACCAACATCAAGCTGGTCTGGTACTACAACAACATCCGTGGGCTTCCGCAGAAGAAAAAGATCATCTCGCGCTGGCGCGGCTATCACGGCTCGGGCCTGATGACCGGCTCGCTGACCGGGCTGCACCTCTTTCACCAGAAGTTCGACCTGCCGCTGGCGCAGGTGCTGCACACCGAGGCGCCCTATTACTATCGCCGCGCCGATGTGAACCAGACCGAGGAACAGTTCGTCGCTCATTGCGTGGCCGAGCTGGAGGCGCTGATCGAACGCGAGGGGGCCGACACCATCGGCGCCTTCATCGGCGAGCCCGCGCTGGGTACCGGGGGCCTCGTGCCGCCGCCGGCAGGCTACTGGGCCGCGATCCAGGAAGTGCTGGCCAAGCACGACATCCTGCTGATCGCCGACGAGGTCGTCACCGGCTTTGGCCGCCTGGGCAGCATGATGGGCTCCGATCATTACGGCATCAAGCCCGACATCATCACCATCGCCAAGGGCCTGACCTCGGCTTATGCGCCCCTGTCCGGGTCCATCGTGTCCGACAAGGTCTGGAAAGTGCTGGAACAAGGCACGGATGAGAACGGCCCCATCGGCCACGGCTGGACCTACTCGGCGCACCCGATCGGGGCCGCCGCCGGTGTCGCCAACCTCAAGCTGATCGACGACCTGAAGCTCGTGCAAAACGCCGGCGAGGTTGGGGCCTACTTCAAGAAGGCGCTGACCGAGGCCGTGGGCGACCACGTTCACGTTGGCGAAGTGCGCGGCGAGGGCCTTCTCTGTGCTGTCGAGTTCGTCAAGGACCGCGATGACCGCGTGTTCTTCGACGCCTCCGAGAAGGTCGGCGCACGGCTGGCCGGTGAACTGGTCAAGGAAGGCGTGATTTCACGCGCCATGCCGCAGGGCGATATCCTTGGCTTTGCGCCGCCCTTCTGCATGACCCGCGAAGAGGCCGACGAAGTGGCCACCAAGCTGGGCAAGGTCGTGAAAAACGTGCTGGGCTGAGACCGTCCTGTCGCAATCAATCAAGGCCGCGCCATCCCGGCGCGGCCTTTTTTTGTCCGCCGGCTTGGTTGTTCCGCCGGCTTGGTTATTCCGCCGGCGCGAACCCGGTGATCAGCTGTTTCAGCCCCAGCGCGGCCCCGGCGAAGATCGCCAGAAACGCCACCGGCGCGGAAAAGGCCAGCACCGAGAAGGCCGAAACCCCCTGTCCGATGCTGCACCCCACCGCCAAAATCGCACCCGGCCCCATCAACGCCGCACCGAAGATCTGCCGCTTCAATTCGCGCGGGTCCTCGCAGGCTTCCCAGCGGAAATGCCCCTTGAAGCAGGACCCGATGAAGGCCCCGATCACGACGCCCAGCACGGACCCCACGCTGAACGACAGGCTGTTGCCCGAGGCGGTCATCGCGTAATAGATCGTGTCTCCGATGGGCGCGGCAAAGGAATGGGTCTCGATCGGTTCGGCCTCGAACCCCGTCATGGCCACCCAGTAGGTGCCGACCCAGCCAAGCACGATGGCCATGCCCACCACGGCGGCCCAGAACACCATATTCAGCGAGCGCAGCATCCGGGCGCTGGCGAGGGAAAATACCAGGATGGTCCCGCCCAGAAGAAGACCGGTCAGCGCGGGGCCGATGCCCAGGTGCACTTGCGCCAACTGGCTGAACCCCTGGGGCGATGTCGCACCTTCCTCGACAGTGAAAAGCCAGACGCGGAAATGGGCCAGCGGGCCGGACATCACCAAGTAGGCCGACAGCCCCATCACGATCACGATCACGAAAGAGCGCAGGTCGCCACCCCCCAACCGCGCCAGCGCGCCGTAGCCGCAATTGCCCGACAGCGCCATGCCATAGCCGAACATCAGCCCGCCGACGATGGTGCCCAAAGGGTTCCAGACCCTATCGAGATACGCGGTGGCGGTTCCGTCCATCAAGCCGCCGGCCATGGCGAAATGCGTGCCTATGATGGCCACGCCGATTGCGATGCCCCACATGCGGATCCGGCGATCATCCGAGGAATAGAGCACGTCCTCAATCGCGCCGAGCGTGCAGAATCGTCCCAGCCGCGCGGCCAGCCCCAGGGCCAGGCCGCCCAACAGCCCGATCAAGGCTGCGCTATTGGCTTCGCCCAGAACGTCCAGCATTTTGGTTCCCGTTAAACGACCGGAACCTCTCCTCAATCCCGGTCAGTCTTCCCTGCAAAAGAGGTCATAGACGACCTCCATGATTTGCCGCGGCCTGTCGTCTGTCAAGCTATAGTAGATTGCCTTGCCATCTCGCCGCGGGGTCACCAGACCCTCCAGTCGCAGGCGTGTCAGCTGCTGCGACACCGCCGCCTGGCGGGCCGACAGCAGGTCTTCCAGTTCCGTCACCGACTTCTCGCCCGAGGCAAGATGGCACAGGATCATCAGCCGCCCCTCGTGGCTGATCGCCTTCAGGAAGTTCGACGCGCGCTGGGCGTTTTTCATCATCTTTTCCATGTCCTCGGCGCGCATGTCGGCGTCGAGCACCGGCAACCGCGTTTCGGGCTCTGATGCGTCGGAAGAATTCTGGGGATCGAGTGTCATGGGGTTCTTCAGCCTGTTTTGTCGGGGTCGATGCGCGCCTCTTCCAGCATCATGCCAAGCAGACCCCAGAAGAAATCTTCTCCGGGGTATCCTTCGATCCGGCTCAGTTCGGCTCCGTCCCGGACCAGGATGAAGGTCGGCGTGAAGCGGACGCGCCGGTCGAATTCCACGTCCGGCGATTCGCTGTAAAGATCATAGCGGCGCAGTGGCGCGGCTTGTCCTTCGGGGGTTTTCGGATATTTCGCCGAAACCTCCTCGTTCCACTGGGCACACCAATAACACCCGTCTTCCTCGGCCATGAGCAGATAGGTCTCTGCCAGCATGGGCGCGGGAAGCCAGGTCAGGAAAACGAGCAGGAATGCTCTGATCGCTGCCACGTGAAACTCCGATTGACGGCTTGCTAAAACCGATCATAATCTAATATTCGAATATTTCAAGAGAATGCAACGGGTGAAGGCATGTTTGACGTAACGATCTACGGGGCATTGATCGCGGGGCTGTTGTCCTTCCTGTCGCCCTGCATCCTGCCGATCGTGCCGTTCTACCTCAGCTACCTTGCCGGTGTGGGCATGAACCAGATCACGGCAGAGGCCGAAATCTCGCGCGGGGTCCGCGTGCGCGCCTTTCTCGCGGCGTGTTTCTTCGCGCTTGGCGTGATCACCGTCTTCGTCGGGCTGGGGGCCTCCGCCACCGCCTTCGGCCAGCTGGTGCAGGAGTATTTCGACATCCTGCGCTGGGTCGCCGCGGCGATCATCATCGCGATGGGCCTGCATTTCCTCGGCGTGGTTCGCATCGGCATCCTCTACCGCCAGTTCCGGGCGGATGCCGGCGATACCAGCAATGTCGGCCTTGCTGGCGCCTTCGTGATCGGCCTTGCCTTCGCTTTCGGCTGGACGCCCTGCGTCGGGCCGGTGCTGGCGGCGATCCTGTTCACGGCGGCGGGGCAGGACTCCGCGGCGCAGGGCGCCACGCTTCTTTTCGTCTACGGCCTCGGCATGACGCTGCCCTTCATCGCGGCGGCGCTGTTCATCGGGCCATTCATGCGGTTCATGGCGCGGTTCCGCCGCCACCTCGGCCTTGTCGAAAAGATCATGGGCGCGCTGCTTATCCTGTTCGGCGTCCTGATCGCGACCAACTCGGTGAACATCATCGCCCAGTGGATGCTTGAAAATGTCCCCTGGTTCAGCACAATCGGATAAATCACAGGACACAGTCAGATGACCAGAATTTTAGCTTTCATAATAGCCACGCTGATCGCGCTGCCGGTCTTCGCGGCCGAGTTGGGTGACGACGGCCTGCACAAGGCCCCGTGGATGCGCGACACCTTCAAGGACCTTGGCGACGACCTCGAAGAGGCCACCGCCGAGGGCAAGCGACTGCTTGTCCTGATCGAACAGCGCGGTTGCATCTACTGCACCAAGATGCACGAGGAAGTGTTCGTCGTCCCCGAGATCGAGCAGTTCATCGAGGAGAACTATTTCGTGGTGCAGATCAACATGTTCGGCGATGTCGAGGTGACCGATTTCGACGGCGAAGCGATGGCCGAGAAAGATGCCGTGCGCCGCTGGAACGCCATGTTCACGCCGACGATGATGTTCTTCCCGGAGGAATCCGAAGGCGAACTGCCTGCCGACGAGCTGGCGGTTGTCACCATGCCCGGCGCGTTCGAGAAGGGAACCACGCTGAACCTGCTGCGCTGGGTCGTCGAAAAGGGCTATGAAGGTGACGAGCCGTTTCAGAAATACCTTGCGCGCAAGTTGGCCGAATGAATTTACGCTGCACGCGCAAGGTGATCCGCCCCATTTTCTGCGAAAGCGAACAGATTTAAAAATTCGCTTAATTGAATTTGTTGTTGCGTGAATCGCTTTTGTGTGTGCAAGTATACAGTAACTGTCATACGGGAGGGCACATGACACGTCTAACTGCTTTTGTATCCGCGGCCGCGCTATTCGCGACCGTTGCGGCTGCGGAAACCATCGCACCGCAAGACGTCGAATACGTCGATGGTGCGGTTGAAACTTCGCTGACCGGCCAGCCCGGTGACCCCGAGGCGGGGGCCGTGCTGATGAACAAGGGGGCGGGCAACTGCATCGCCTGCCACATGGTCTCTGATCAGTCGCATCTTCAGTTTCACGGCGAAATCGGCCCGCCGCTCGATGGTGTCGCCGACCGCTGGAGCGAGGCCGAGATCCGCGGTATCGTGGCCAACGCCAAGGTCATGTTCGAGGGCACGATGATGCCGGCCTTCTACAAGGTCGATGGCTTCACGCGCCTGGGCGACGCCTATACCGGCGAAGCGCACGAAGGTGAGGTCGAGCCGCTGCTGACCGGCCAGCAAATCGAAGACGTCGTCGCCTACCTGATGACGCTCAAATACGAATAACTCAGATTCTGGAGGACAAGATGGAACTGAATCGCCGAAAGATGCTGGTGCTTGGCACCGCAGGCGCAGCCGTGACGGCCTTCGGCGCGCTGCCGGCCTTCGCGTCGGCCACCGAAGACGCAATCGCGAAGTTCACCGGCGGCGCCGATGTGGGCGAGGGTGGTGTCGAACTGACCGCGCCTGAAATCGCCGAGAACGGCAACACCGTGCCGATCGAGGTCAGCGCCCCGGGTGCGGTGGCGATCTCGATCTTCGCCGATGGCAACCCGACGCCGCCCGTGGCGACGTTCAAGTTCGGCCCGCTGGCCGCGTCGCAATTCGCGTCGACCCGTATCCGCCTTGCCGGCACGCAGAACGTCATCGCCGTCGCCCAGATGGAAGATGGCTCGTTCAAGCAGGCATCGGCAAACGTCAAAGTCACCATCGGCGGCTGCGGCGGCTGAGTAGAGGACAAGGAGATTAGAACATGGCCGAAGGTGTAAAACCCCGCGTCAAGGTCCCGAGCAAGGCAAGCGCCGGTGATACGATCACCATCAAGACGCTGATCAGCCACCAGATGGAAAGCGGTCAGCGCAAGGATGATGACGGCAACACCATCCCGCGCTCGATCATCAACCGCTTCGTTGTCGACTTCAACGGCGAGAACGTGATCGACGTCGCGATGGAGCCGGCGATCTCGACCAACCCGTTCTTCGAGTTCGAGGCGACCGTGCCCGAAACCGGTGACTTCAAGTTCACCTGGTACGACGATGACGGGTCCGTCTACGAAGAGACCAAGACGGTTACGGTCGGATAAGGCGCCCCGGCGTCAGGGAGGATAACATGACAAGAACGACTGTAACGGGTGGACGTTTGATCATGGCAGCAGCCGCCAGCGTGTTCGCGCTGGCTGCCTATGCCGGGCCCGACGATGACGAACTGGTCGTCAACGGCGATATCGAGATGGTCACCAAGACCGATGCGCCCGATCATATGGATGCCATCGACACGATCTATTCGGGCTGGCGGTTCCGCTCGGACGAAACGCAGGCGGTGCAAGCGGACGATTTCGACAACCCGGCGATGCTCTGGGTGGAACAGGCCGCCGAGGTCTGGAACACCGCGGAAGGGTCCGAGGGCAAGTCTTGCGCGTCGTGCCACAACGAGGTCGACAGCATGGCTGGCGTCAAGGCGGTCTATCCCAAGTGGAACGAGGATGCCGGCGAAGTCCGCACGATCGAGATGCAGGTCAACGACTGCCGCGAGAACCGCATGGGCGCCGAGCCGTGGAAATATGCCAGCGGCGACATGACCAACATGTCAGCCCTTCTGGCGTCGGTGTCGCGCGGCATGCCCGTGAACGTGGCCATCGACGGTCCCGCCCAGTCCACCTGGGAAAAGGGCAAGGAGATCTACTATACCCGGTTCGGCCAGCTGGAACTCAGCTGCGCCAACTGCCACGAGGACAACTGGGGCAACATGATCCGTGCGGACCATCTCAGCCAGGGGCAGATCAACGGCTTCCCGACCTACCGTTTGAAGAACACCAAGCTGAACGCCGTGCAGTCCCGCTTCAAGGGCTGCATCCGCGACACCCGGGCACACACCTTCTCGCCCGGCAGCCCGGAGTTCGTGGCGCTCGAGCTTTATGTCGCCTCGCGCGGCAACGGCCTCAGCGTCGAAGGACCTTCGGTCCGCAACTAGACTCAATTCAAGGCTCCGTCATAACGGCGGGGCCTTTTTCATTCGCGCTATATTCAAATATGCGCATATGTCTCAAAGGGTGAGCTACACATGATTTCGCGCAGGGATTTTCTACAGGTCGGCATGGCGGCATCGGCCTTGGTCGGGGCCTCGGGCTTCGGCAACTGGGCCAAGCTGGCCGCACAACAATCACTGACCCAGGACCAGCTCTTGCAGTTCGACACGTTCGGCAACGTGTCCCTGATCCACGTCACCGACATCCACGCGCAACTGAAGCCGATCTATTTCCGCGAACCTTCGGTCAATATCGGCGTGGGCGAGAACAAGGGCGAGGTGCCGCATGTCACCGGCGCCGATTTCCGCCGCCTTTACGGGATCGAGGATGGCAGCCCCAGCCACTATGCGCTCAGCAGCGGCGACTTCACGTCGCTCGCCCGTGAATACGGCCGCGTCGGCGGGCTCGACCGCGTCGCGACCGTCGTGAACGCCATTCGCGCCGACCGCCCCGACGCCATCCTGCTCGATGGTGGCGACACGTGGCACGGCTCCTACACCTGCTATCACACCCAGGGCCAGGACATGGTCAACGTGATGAACGCGCTCAAACCGGATGCGATGACATTCCACTGGGAATTCACGTTGGGGTCCGATCGCGTGGCCGAGCTCGTCTCCTCTCTCCCGTTTGCCGCGCTCGGCCAGAATATCTTCGACGCCGAGTGGGACGAACCCACCGATCTCTTCCCGCCCTACACGATGTTCGAACGCGGCGGCACCAAGATCGCGGTGATCGGCCAGGCCTTCCCCTACATGCCCATCGCCAACCCCGGCTGGATGTTCCCGGAATACGCCTTTGGCATCCGGGATGAGAACATGCAGGAAATCGTCGACCAGGTCCGCAACGAAGGCGCGGAATGCGTCGTCGTGCTCAGCCATAACGGCTTTGACGTGGACAAGAAGATGGCAACCGTGGTTAGCGGCATCGACGTGATCCTGTCGGGCCACACGCACGACGCGCTGCCGGAACCTGTCCTGTCGGGCGAGACGCTCATCATCGCCTCGGGCAGCAACGGCAAGTTCGTCAGCCGCGTCGACCTCGATATCCGCGACGGCCGGATGATGGGCTACCGCCACAAGCTGATCCCGATCTTCTCGGACGTGATCGAACCCGATGCCCAGATGACCGCGCTGATCGACGCTGAGCGCGCACCCTACGAGGACAAGCTGTCGGAGGTGATCGGCCAGACCGAGAGTCTGCTTTACCGTCGCGGCAACTTCAACGGCAGCTGGGACGACCTGATTTGCGACGCGCTGCTGTCCGAGCGCGATGCCGAAATCGCGCTCAGCCCCGGCGTCCGCTGGGGCCCGTCCCTGATCCCCGGCCAGGACATCACCCGCGAGGATATCTGGAACGTCACCTCCATGACCTATGGCGAGGCGTATCGCACCGAAATGACGGGTGAATTCCTCAAGGTCGTTCTGGAAGACGTGGCCGACAACATCTTCAACCCCGATCCCTATTACCAGCAGGGCGGCGACATGGTTCGCACCGGCGGTCTTGGTTACAGCATCGACGTCAGTGCGCCGCAGGGCGAGCGGATCAGCAACATGACCCTGCTCAGCAGCGGCGATCCGATCGACCCCTCGCGCAACTACGTCATCGCGGGCTGGGCCTCGGTCAACCAGGGCACCGAAGGGCCGCAGATCTGGGACGTGGTCGAAAGCCACATCAGGAAAATGGGCACCGTCACGGTGCAGGAAAACGACAGCGTCGAAGTGACCGGCGTCTGAGCATTCATCAAGGGAGCGTTCAGCCATGAATGATCTTTTCAAATCACCGTCTCGCCGCGCCTTCCTGCGTGGCAGCGCGGCGGCGGTCGCAGGCTCCGTGGCCGGCGCGGCCTCGGCACAAGATCCCGATCCGCTGATCACCGAGGTTCAGGACTGGGCCGCGATCACCGGCGAGGGCGTCGACGAAACCCCCTATGGCCTGCCGATCCGGTTCGAGGACGACGTGGTGCGCCGCAACGTGCCGTGGCTGACCGCCGACCCGATCAGCTCGATCAACTTCACGCCGATCCACGCGCTGGACGGCACCATCACCCCGCAAGGCTGCGCGTTCGAGCGTCACCATTCCGGCGCTATCGAACTGGCCAAGGACGACTACCGCCTGATGATCAACGGCCTCGTGGATAAGCCCCTGGTCTTTCACTACGCCGATCTCGAGCGCTTCCCGCGCGAAAACCACGTCTATTTCTGTGAATGCGCGGCCAATACCGGCATGGAATGGGCGGGCGCACAGCTGAACGGCGTGCAGTTCACCCACGGCATGATCCACAACATGGAATATTCCGGCGTCACCCTGCGCACCCTGCTGGAAGAGGCGGGTCTCGATGCCGCCGGCGACCTGTCGGACAAGTGGGTCTATGTCGAAGGCGCCGACGCGTCCTCGAACGGTCGGTCCATTCCAATGGAAAAGGCTTTGGACGACTGCCTCGTCGCCTTCAAGGCCAATGGCGAGGCGCTGCGCAAGGAACACGGCTACCCGGTGCGCCTTGTCGTGCCGGGCTGGGAAGGCAACATGTGGGTCAAGTGGCTGCGCCGGATCGAGGTGATGGACGGCCCCGTCGAAAGCCGCGAGGAAACGTCGAAATACACTGACGTTCTGGCCGACGGCATTGCTCGCAAATGGACCTGGGTGATGGATGCCAAGTCGGTCATCACCTCCCCCAGCCCGCAATCGCCCATCAGCCACGGCCCCGGGCCGCTGGTCATCTCCGGCCTCGCATGGTCCGGCCACGGCAAGATCACCCGTGTCGATGTCTCCCGCGATGGCGGCGTCACGTGGGAAACCGCCCGCCTCGGCACCCAGGGTGATGCCAAGGCGCTGACCCGCTTCTACCTCGACACCACCTGGGACGGCGAGGAAATGCTGCTCCAGGCCCGCGCGATGGACGAGACGGGCTATGTCCAGCCGACCAAGGCGCAACTGCGCGAGGTACGCGGCGAAAACTCGATCTACCACAATAACTGCATCCAGACCTGGCACGTCAAAGCCAACGGGGAGGCCGAAAATGTCGAAGTTTCTTAAGATATTCGCGCCCGCCGCCGGTGGCGCCGCGGGCGTCCTGACGATGGCCTACGTTCTGGCTGACCAGTTCGTCGTGGACATCCCCTCGATTGCCCCTGCGCTCGTGTCACAGGCCAATGCCGCCTCGACCGATGCGGCAAGCGACAGCACAACGGACGAAACCCAACCCGCCGCAACCGAAACACCCGAAGGTGGTTTCGGCCTGGGCCGCGAAGCACTGCCCGAGGAAATCGCCGCCTGGAACGTCGACGTGCGCCCCGGCGGCATCGGCCTGCCCGAAGGCCGCGGCGACGTGGCAACAGGCGAAGAAGTCTTCGCCGAAGCCTGCGCCGTCTGTCACGGCGACTTCGCCGAAGGCGTCGGCAACTGGCCGGTGCTGGCGGGCGGCTTCGACACGCTCGACAACAAGGACCCTGTGAAAACCGTCGGTTCCTACTGGCCGTACCTGTCGACCGTCTGGGATTACGTGCACCGCTCCATGCCCTTCGGGAACGCGCAGTCGCTCAGCCCCGATGAGGTCTACGCGATCACCGCCTACATCCTCTATTCCAACTACCTGGTCGAAGACGATTTCGAGCTCAGCCACGAAAACTTCGCCGAGTTCGAGATGCCCAACGCGGATGGCTTCATCGTCGATGACCGTCCCGAAACCGAATACACCATCTGGCGTACCGAGCCCTGCATGGAAGGCTGCAAGGACAGCGTCGAGATCACCATGCGCGCCTCCGTCGTCGACGTGACGCCCGAGGAAGAGGGCGCCGAGGAAGAAGCCGCCGCCGAACCCGCCGCCGAAGAAGCGGCGGAGGAGGTCGAGATGGCCGCCGCAGACCCCGAACCCACCGAGGCGGCCGCGCCAGCGGCTGAGGCCTCCGCTGGCCCCGATCCCGAGCTGGTCGCGGCGGGCGAAAAGGTCTTCCGCAAGTGCAAGGCCTGCCACATGGTGGGCGAGGGCGCCAAGAACCGCGTCGGTCCAGTGCTGAACGGCGTCATGGGCGCGACCATCGGCGGCCACGACGACTTCAAGTATTCCAGCGTTTTCGAGGAAGCCGCCGAAGCAGGCCGCAAATGGGACGAGGCCGCAATGGCCGAATTCCTTGCCGCGCCGAAAAGCTACATGAAAGGCACCAAGATGAGCTTTGCCGGTCTCAAGAAGGACGAGGATATCGAGGCGATCATCGCCTATCTGCAAAGCTTCGGAGACTGACCGCGTGACGGTCGGCTTCCGCGCGCTCCCCTTCGCCCTGGCGTCAGGCCTACTGGCCTGCGCCACCTTCGCATCGGCTGAAGAGGGCGACCCGGAAGCCGGCAAGGAGGTGTTCGCCTATTGCTCCGGCTGCCATGAAGTGGGCAAGGGGGCCGAGCATGGCATCGGCCCGCACCTCAATGGCCTTTTCGGCCGGCAAGCGGCCACGCAAGAAGGCTTCCCTTATTCCGAAAGCTTCAAGCGCGCTGGTACAGGCGGCCTGGAATGGCACGCCGAAACCCTCGATGTTTTCCTCGAGAACCCCACCGCGATCGCCTCGGGCACAAGGATGAGCTTTGACGGGTTGGAGGACCCGCAAGAGCGTCTGGACCTGATCGCCTACCTGCGGCGCTTTTCCGACAATCCCCGCGACATCCCCGAGGCGGACCCGACCATCCAGGGCATGGACCATGACCTCGATCCGGAAATCCTCGCGCTTGTGGGCGACCCGGAATATGGCGAATATCTCAGCGGCGAATGCGTGTCGTGCCATCAGGCGGGTGGCGCCAATGACGGGATTCCGTCTATCGTGCTCTGGCCGGAGGAGGATTTCGTCGTCGCCATGCACGCCTACAAGAACAAGCAACGCAATCATCCGGTGATGCAAATGGTCGCCGGGCGCCTGGGCGATGAGGAGATTGCCGCACTGGCCGCCTATTTCGGCCAACTGACGACAGAATAAAAATAAATTATCTTAGGGAGGACAAGAAATGACACTCAACAGACGGACGTTCCTTGGAACGACGGCCGCCGCGGCCACGACGCTCGCAGCGCCGACCGTGCTGGCGCAAGGCGCGGGCAAACCGCGCGTCGTCGTTATCGGCGGCGGGGCAGGCGGGGCCACGGCGGCCCGCTATATCGCCAAGGACAGCGACGGCGCCATCGACGTGACGCTCGTGGAGCCCACGCGCACCTATTTCACCTGCTTCTTCTCCAACCTCTACCTTGGTGGCTTCAAGGAGTTCAGCGATATCGGCCACACCTACGGCACCATCGCGGCCAGCGGCGTGAACGTGATCCACGACTGGGCCGTCGATGTCGACCGCGACGCCAAGACCGTGACGCTCGCAGGTGGGTCCACGCTGCCCTATGACAAGCTGATCCTCAGCCCCGGCATCGATTTCGTCGATGGCGCCGTCGAAGGCTGGAGCATCGAGGCCCAGAACGCCATGCCACACGCCTACAAGGCCGGCTCGCAATCCGAACTGCTGCGCGCCCAATTGGAAGCGATGCCAGAAGGCGGCACCTTTGCCATGGTGGCCCCGCCGAACCCCTATCGCTGCCCCCCGGGGCCCTATGAACGGGTCTCGATGGTCGCGCATTTCATGAAGGAAAATAACCCGACCGCGAAGATCATCGTGGCCGACCCCAAGCCGAAATTCTCCAAGATGGCCCTGTTCCAGGAAGGCTGGAACAAGCATTACCCGGGCGTGGTCGACTGGATCGGCGAGGAATTCGGCGGCGGCAACGTCTCGGTCGACACGGCGAACATGACCGTCACCATCGACGGCGAGGAAACCAGCGTCGACGTCTGCAACGTCATCCCTGCGCAAAAGGCGGGCCGCATCGCCGACATGGCGGGCGTGACCGACGGCAACTGGGCGCCGGTGAATGCCGCCGACATGTCCACCAAGGCCGACGCGGATGTCTACGTGCTGGGCGACGCCGCTGCACAGGGCGACATGCCGAAATCGGGCTTTGCCGCCAACAGCCAGGCCAAGGTCTGCGCCAACGCGGTGCGCGGTGCGCTCACGGGCTCCAAGGTGTTCCCGGCCAAGTTCTCGAACACCTGCTGGTCGCTCATCGCCACCGATGACGGCGTCAAGGTGGGTGCGACCTACGAGGCGACCGAGGAAAAAATCGCCAAGGTCGACGGCTTCATCAGCGAAACCGGCGAGGATTCCGCCCTGCGCAAGGCGACCTACGAAGAGTCCGAAGGCTGGTACACCGGCATCACCACCGACATGTTCGGCTAAGCCAACGCGCCGTCCCGGCTTTGATCTCGCTCAAAGACCGGGGCGATGCCCCCGTGCGAAAACAAACCGACACCTAGGAGGACCCACCATGAAACCCGTGATTCTGACGGCTGCCCTGACATTTGCCACAGCAGCCCATGCCGAGGCCCCGATCACCACGCCCTACGAGGGTTCGTTCGACGACGCGGCCTTTGCCGTGGAAACGGCGATCGTGGGCCAGGGGCTGGTGATCGATTACGTCAGCCACGTGGGAGAAATGCTCAACCGCACGGGCGAGGACGTGGGCAGCGATGTCATGATCTTCAAGGAAGCGGATATCTTCATCTTCTGCTCGGCCGTCGTGTCGCGCGAAGTGATGGAGGCCGATCCGATGAACATCGCGCACTGCCCCTACGGCATTTTCGTGGCCGAGGACGCGGAAGGTGCCGTGACGATAGGCTACCGCGACTACCCCGATGGCCCGATGGAAAAGGTCGAGGCGCTCTTGGCCGAGATCGTGAAAGAGGCGACAGAGAACTGATGAACTACCAGGAATTTTTCCGCTCCGAACTCGATGGGTTGCGGGCTGAAGGCAACTATCGCGAATTCGCCGAACTCGAGCGGCGGCGCGGGCAGTTTCCGAAGGCGCATTGCTACAACGGCCCCGAGAACGTGACGGTATGGTGTTCGAACGACTACCTCGGCATGGGCCAGCACCCGGTCGTGCTCGACGCGATGCACGACGCCCTCGACACCACCGGCGCCGGGGCAGGGGGCACGCGCAACATTTCCGGCACGACCCACGCCCATGTGCAGCTCGAGGCGGAACTGGCCGACCTGCACGGCAAGGACAGTGCGCTGCTCTTCACCTCCGGCTACGTGTCGAACTGGGCCGCGCTTGGCACATTGGCGTCGCGCATTCCGGGGCTTGTGGTTTTGTCCGATGCTCTGAACCATGCGTCGATGATCGAAGGCATCCGGCACAGTCGCGCCCAGAAAGTGATCTGGAAACACAACGACCTCGCCGATCTCGAGGCCAAGCTGGCGGCCCTGCCCGCCAACGCCCCGAAGATGATCGCGTTCGAGAGCGTCTATTCGATGGACGGCGACATCGCCCCGATCAAGGAGATCTGCGATCTGGCGGATAAATACGGCGCCATGACCTATCTCGACGAGGTGCACGCGGTCGGCCTGTACGGCCCGCGCGGCGGCGGCATTGCCGAGCGCGAGGGGCTGATGGACCGCTTGACCGTGATCGAGGGCACGCTGGGCAAGGCGTTCGGCGTCATGGGCGGCTATATCGCCGCCTCGACCGAGCTGTGCGACTTTGTCCGCTCCTTTGCCTCGGGCTTCATCTTCACCACCGCCCTACCACCCTGCGTCGCCGCCGGTGCCGCCGCTGCCGTGCGCCACCTCAAGCACAGCAGCGAGGAACGCAGCCAGCAACAGGCCCGCGTGGCTGAGGTGCGCGCCCGGCTCGACGCGATCGGCTTGCCGCATATCGAGAACCCCAGCCACATCATCCCGGTGATGGTGGGCGACCCGGTAAAGTGCAAATACATCTCGGACGTGCTGATGCGCGACCACGGGATCTACATCCAGCCGATCAACTATCCGACCGTGCCCAAGGGCACCGAACGGCTGCGTATCACGCCGTCGCCAGTGCACTCCGCCGAGGATGTCGATCGGTTGATATCCGCCCTCGAAGAACTCTGGGCGCAGTGCCAGCTTGCCCGGCTGCCCATCGCCGCGCAGTAATCGGAAAAATTTCCCGCCAACGCGAAAAATAGGAAAATCCGTTTCGCCGGACCGTCCCGTGATGGTCCGGCGTTGCAACGTTGTCCGCGTTCCGGAACGTTGTTTCGCATTCGCTGTGGAACGTGGAACAATGCTCTTTCCGCCGGGCTTTGACTCGCGCGAAAACGCACCAGATAAGGGCGGATTACTTGAATCAGGACATGACCCATGCTGCTTGACTCCCTGCCGTTCGACCTTCCTGCACAAACCCTGCACCTGCTGCTGGGCGCACTTCTGGGCCTTGCCTTCGGCATTGCTGCCCAGATCTCGCGCTTCTGCCTGCGGCGGGCCGTGGCGGGCGAGGATGGCATGGACCGCTCGGCCCTCTCGGTCTGGCTGGTCGCGCTGGCCGTGGCCATCGGCGGGGTGGCCCTGGCCGGTGGCATGGGCTTTGTCGAGCTTGGCGACCATCGCTACCTGTCCAGCAGCGTGCCGGTCGCCGCGATCGCCCTCGGTGGGCTCGCCTTCGGCATCGGCATGGTCCTGACGCGGGGCTGCATGTCCCGCCTGACGGTGCTGGCCGGTACGGGCAACCTGCGCGCGGTCAGTGTCATCGCCCTCTTTGCCATCGTCGCCCACGCAACGCTGAAGGGCGTTCTGGCCCCGGTCCGCACATCGCTCGGCGCGGTTCAGTACGATTTCGGTATCGGCAGTCTCGCGTCCATTCCGGGTGTTGCCCCGGCCGTGGCGCTGGCGTTGCTGGCCATCGCCGTGCTGCTCGCACACCGCTCCGGCGCGCGCGTCCTGCACCTTGTCATGGGCGCGGTGATCGGCCTCGTGGTCGTGGCCGGCTGGGCCGGAACCTCCGTTCTGCTGTTGGATGACTTCGATCCGTTGCCCGCCCAGTCGATGGCCTTCACCTTGCCGTGGACCGACACTCTGTTCTACGCCATCGCGTCCACCGCTGTGCCCGCAGGCTTCGGTGTCGGTGTGATTGGCGGCGTCATCGTGGGCAGCTTCCTCAGCGCCGCCGCGCGCGGTGAACTGGCCTTGCAAAGCTTCTCGTCCCCCGTGCAGACCCTGCGCTACAGCGCCGGCGCCGTTCTGATGGGCTTCGGCGGCGTGCTGGCTGGCGGCTGCACCATCGGCGCGGGCCTCAGCGGCGGCGCGAACCTCAGCATCGCCGCCCTGCTGGCGCTCGGGTTCATCGTGCTGGGCGCGGTCGCGGCCCGCGGCGTGCTGGCACCTCGCGGTGTTGCCGTTCCCGCCGAGTAAGCCCTACTCGAACTCCATCTGCTCAAACACCCGGCCCGCATTCTTGGTGGCCAGTTCTTCAAATGTATGCAGGTGCTTGTATGGCGTCTGGTCGACGTAATAGGCGTCGGCCAGGCTGCCGCCTTCCTCCAGATGCGCGCCCACCTGTTCCCGCAGGTAAACCAGGTAGTCATGCGTGTACCGCCGCACCTGCGCCATGTTGGTCGGGTGCCCGTGGCCGGGGATCACATACGTCGCCTCCAGCGGCTCGAACGCGGTCTCCCACGTCTCCAGCCAGTCCTTCGTGATAGTATCCTCGAAGATCGGCAGCATCCGTTCGTGAAACGCCATGTCGCCCGCGATCACCAGGCTCTGCTCGGGCAACCAGACCGAGATATCACCGGGACTGTGCGCCGGCCCAAGGTGCAGAACCTCGATCCGGAACTCGCCCATCTCGATGATCTTCTCATCCTCGAAGGTTTCCGTCGGCCCGGCCAACACCGTGCCCTCGGCCTTGTCGCGGTTGTATTCCTCCATCCGCCGCAGGATCTGGGCACCGTATTCCTCGAATTCCTCGGCGGCATCCACATGCGCCAGGATCGGCACGCCCTGTTCGGCCCAATAGGCGTTGCCCAGCATCGCATGGCCCTGGCCGTTCTCATTGATCACCAGCTTCACCGGCTGATCGGTGATGCGCTTGATCTCGTCGTGCAGGGCCTCGGCCAGGATATAGGCCGCCCCGCCATTCACCACGACGACGCCATCACCCGTCACGATGAAGCTCAGGTTGTTGTTATGCCCGGTGTTTTCATAGGTCGGCGGCGCGGTCGCGCCGATGGCCGACCAGACATGCGGGATCACCTCGACCGGCTTGGAATAGAGCGGCGAACCGGGATACTGGTCGGGTATGTTTTCATCGGCCAGTGCGGGGCTCGTGCACAGGGCAACAAGGCAGGCAGCAAGCGCACGCATCACGCATCCTTTCCGACAAAACGGTATCCGGTCTCTGACGCCTCGGCCCGGCCCACGCCGCCTCCCGGCAGGTGGAACCCGATCAGGGTCATGTCCTCGGCGGTCAGCCGGTCGAACAGCGTCTTGCGCGTGGCCACGGCCATGTCCGGGGCCTGGTCCGATCCGCTGGGCCAGTCTGGCCGGGCGAAGGCGACGTGGTGATTGCCGATCGCGTCGCCGATGACCATCGCCGCCTCGCTTCCGCCACGCAGTTCAAAGCTCATGTGTCCGGGCGTGTGGCCCGGGGTCGAGACCGCGGCAATGCCCGGCAGCACCTCCTCGCCGTCGTCAAAGAATTCGACCATGTCCTCGATCGCCTCCATCCGGTTCTTGGCGCCTACGGCGAACGCGGCGCGCGCCTTGCCGATGGTGTTCACGGTCTCGGGGTTCCACCAGTAATCCCACTCGGCGCGGCCCATCATGTGCACCGCTTGCGCGAACAACGGGTCTCCGAAATCGTCCAGGACGCCCCAGATATGATCGGGATGCGCGTGGGTGAAAACGACGTGGGTGATGTCTTCGGGCGACAGCCCCGCGGCCTCCAGACTGGCCGGCAACTCGCCCGCACTCGGCATGAAATTCGACCCGGCGCCGGCATCAAACAGCACGGTGTTGGTGCCGTCGCGGTAAAGCGTCAGGTTGCATTCGGGGCGCAACTCGTCGCGGCTCTGGCCGGTGGCCTCGAGGATCGGCATCAGTTTGTCCTGCGGCATCGGCTCGAACAGGAAATCGCCCGGCAGCACGAGATTGCCGTCGCTGACGGTCGTGACCGTCGCATCGCCAAGGGACATTTCCGCCAGGCTCCAGCGCGGCAGGGCCGCGGCAAGGGGCAGGGCCGCGGCAAGGGGCAGGGCCGCACCGGTCGCCATCAGGTGGCGTCGGGTCATTCGCATGGTATTCCTCCCAGAAATTCTCTTATAGGAATATGTGCGAATGTTTCGAGTCGCGCAAGCGCCGTCCCTTGTGAAACATCCGTGTCGAGCACTCGGCCGGTTAACAGTCGCGCAGCGGCCCGGCCATCGTCAGCCCCTCCCAAGGGCTGGCGATTTGGCTGAGGCTGGGCGCAACGATCTTTCTGGGGATATACCTGGCAGGCATAAAGTGCTTTGAAATTGCCGTCGGGTTGCCACCCCATGGGCTGACGTTTGCCTCCGTCGTGAACGGCAGCAAAGTCAGCATGGCCGAAACTCATCTCAACCAGCTCCCGAGAATTTCTTCGGGAACTGGTTTCTTGTCATCAGCGCGTCTTGAACGGCGCTCAGCTCGGAATGGCATCATTTTCCGCAAAGCGCCGGCTCTCACGCCGCCGGTTTCCACTTGATCGAACAGCCGACCGACGCGACCTGGTCGCGCGGACCCTCGCCGGTTTCCGCGACCTGTTTCATCGCATCGAACAACTCGCGCGGCGCGTCCGCCGGCGCAGGCGACATGCGTGACGCATCCAGCCGGCCACGGTATTGCAGCCCGCCTTTTGCGTCGAAACCAAAGAAATCCGGCGTGCAGGAGGCGTGATAGGCCCGCGCCACGGACTGATCCTCGTCGTGCAGATAGGGAAAGGGCAGCCCGGCTTTCTCGGCCAGTTTCACCATGTTGTCGAAACTGTCGTCCGGATACGTCTCGGCATCGTTGGAACAGATCGCCGCAACGCCGATCCCCAGCGCTTGCAAATCCTTGCCGTCGCGCACGATCCGGTCCAGCACCGCCAGAACGTAAGGGCAATGGTTGCAGATGAACATGATCAGCGTGCCGCGCGGGCCGGACACATCGCTCAGCGTGTAGCGCTTGCCGTCCGTCCCCGGCAGATCGAAATCCGGCGCAGGCCAGTTGAAGTCGCACACGGGCGGGGTGTTCGCGGTCATGATCTTCCTCATTCGCTGTTCGCGACCAGTCTCGCCGACCCGCACCAGCTTGGCAACTGGTGGCGTGACCGCCCGCTGATTCAGCGAAAGGCGAAGGGCGGGTCCGGGTCCATGACGCCTTCGGCATCCCAACGATCGGCCAGCGTCAACCCGCGGGCCGCCAACATGTCCAGAATGCGCTTGTCGATCGTGTCGATCAGGCGTCCGAACTCCATCTCGTCGCGTACCAACTTGGCGACGTCCTGCGCGATCAGCGTCCGCTGTTGAGCCAGAAGTTCCCCGATCCAGTGGCGCGAGGTTTCCGCGAGGACCTTGACGGAGGCCATCATCAGCTCCCGCAGCTTGTCGGTGCTCAACTCGACCTTGTCGAGACAGTCCAGAGAGCCCTGCTTGATCGACTCGATGGCGACGTCGGTGCGCATCTTGTTCGACATCATGACCACGGCGGCCGCAAAGTTCGTCGGGTGGCTTTGTACCATCTTTTGCGCGGCAAGGCCGTCGCTGTCCGGCAGCAGGTAATCTATCAGCACCACGTCGAAGCTGCCGGCGTCGAGCGCGGCGTCGAATTCACGGATCGTCGCGGCACTGACCGTGTTCACGGGCAGGCCAGTCGACTCCAGCGTTCGCAATAAACGTTTCTGGTCGAACGGGTCATCGTCAAGGATAAGTACGTCAAAGCAGTCGCCGCGACGGGCGCCGTGCAGGTTGGCCGCGGGCAGCGCCTGAGCGACCATTTGCTCGGCCGGGATTGGAGAGATAGACGCCATTTCGTTTCCTTTCCTACGAAAACACCCAGAATTCGTGGTGCGATGCTAGGGCCGTGATTGTTACCAGAGCGTTACCGTCGACGCGCCCGGTGTTGCTGATTTTAACAGTTTCGTCGGCATCCGGCGGCTGCCGTTCACCGGTTGGAAACATGTGCCTGTCAGGTTTGCCCGACGCGCGAACAAAGATGAAAAGGGGAGACACGTGTCACGCTCGTTCACCTCTGACAGTCCTGGACCGGTCCGAGAGGCCGAAGAATTCCTGTATATCCTGACACATGACCTCAAGGCATTCGCCCGTGCCATGCGCTCCATCCCGGATTGGATCTACGACGATCTTGCCGCTCAGGGATTTGCGCTGCCGGCGGATTCCGCGGAAAATCTGGCCATGTTGCGTGACTACGCGCATCGGCTGGACGATACGCTGAACGCTTTGACCGAGTTGTCGCGGGTCGGGCGATTGGCGGATCCGCCTGCCACGCATGACCTTCACGCGCTTGTCGCCATCAGTTGCGCCGAACTGCCAGCAGTGCCCAAGCTGACCTGCGATCTCCAGTGCCTGGGGCTGAGCGTCAGGGGGGCAAAAAACGATCTGCGCCGACTGTTCGATGCGGTGATCGGCAATGCGGCTGTGCATCATGACCGGGATTTCGGCAACCTGCGGATCGCCGCCACCCCCTGGAATGGCCGGGTTCAGGTCACCGTCTCCGACGACGGGCCCGGAATTCCACCCGCTCACCGGGAGGCGGTGTTCAAACCCCTCGCCACCCTGCGCCCCAAAAGCGAGACCGGGCGCGTCGGCGTCGGTCTTGCGATAGCACGGAAAATCGTGCGTTCCATGGGCGGCGAGATCGCGATCGTTGAGGCGGACGCCCCGCGTGGCCTTTCGCTGCGCTTCGACCTGCCACGCTCGGACGCCGGTCACTGACCATGGCGCTCGCGCACGCTTTATCTGGTCAAGCAGGGGACAGGCTTGCTATCACCTTGGCATGTTGTCACTTCTTCGCGCCCGGTGGATCGTCATCGCGTTCTTCCTGCTTGCGGTCACCGCCGCGGCAGCAACCGTTTGGCGCTATGGCCATAGCCAGGGACTGACACAGCTGGCCAAGCAGGGGCGTGCCGATCTCGCGTTGGCGGCCGACCGTTTTACCGGCGAGATGCGCCGCTTTCGCGAACTCGCGGTTCTCATGTCCGATCATCCCAGGTTGGCGGCGTTGACAAGTGCCAGCCCGGACGTCCCCGCGGCCACCCAGCTTTTGCAGGAGGCCGTCGACAAAAGCGGGGCCGCCGGGCTGATATTTACCGATGCCAACGGTACGGTACTTGCGCAGGCGGGCGAGGTCTCTCTTGATCCCGCCGGCAGCAGCTACTTTCGCCGCGCCATGCATGGGGCGCTCGGGTCCTTCTTCGGACGGCTCGGCCCCGAGGGACGACGCGTTTACGCCTATGCCGCACCCTCTTTCGCCGAAGATGGCGCAATCCGTGGCAGTCTCATCGCCGTCGTCGACATTTCCGAAATCGAATGGGGCTGGATCGGCGGCCAGCCGGTGGTTTTCTTTACCGACAATGACGATCGCGTGTTTATCTCCAACAGGGAAGAGATACTGGGTTGGCGCATCCGACCCTCCGCTGCAGGTCTGGCCCCGCCCGGTGCCGCCGAGGCGGAAGGTGGCGCACGCAGGAAAGATCCGGATATCTGGACGCTCGATCACGGCAGCTATCTGCCAAAGCGTGCCTTGCACCTGGCCACCCCCAAGCCGGTGATCGGAATGACCGGTCATGCGCTGATGGACGCGGCCCCCGCGTCTCGCTTGGCGATGCTGCAAGCAGCTGTCTTTGCCGCGACGTGCCTTGCCTTCGGCGCCGTGTTGTTGCTGTTCGCCGAACGCCGTCGCGCGCTTGCCATCTCCAACGCCCAGCTTGAGACGCGTGTTGCGAACCGCACGGCGGAACTGTCGCAGACCAATGCCGTCCTGCGCCGCGAAGTGGCCGAGCGGATGGAAGCCGAAGCAGCGCTGACCCGTGCCCAGGAGGACCTCGTTCAGGCCGGCAAGCTAAGCGCGTTGGGGCAGATGTCGGCGGGTATCAGTCACGAGCTGAACCAGCCTTTGATGGCGATTCAGCAGTTCGCGGATAACGGCGCCGCGCTTCTCGATACCGGCAAGACGCAATCCGCCAGAGACAACCTCGGCCGTATCTCTGATCTTGCGGCGCGCGCGGCGCGGATCATTCGGAACTTGCGAGCCTTTGCGCGCAACGAGGCCGAGCCCGCCGGAAAGGTCGACCTGGGCGCCGTGATCGACACCGCCGTCGAGCTGACCGAACAGCGCCTCGGCAACGAAGGCGTGGCGCTGGATTGGCACCGGCCCGAGTTTCCGGTGCATGTGCAGGCCGGCGAAGTCCGATTGGGCCAGGTTATGGTGAACCTGATCAACAACGCGGTCGATGCCATGGCCGGACAGGTTGACAAACATATCGAGATTTCACTCCTCCCCGGTGCTCACCCTACCGTGACGGTGCGGGACAACGGGCCGGGCATCTCCGATCCGGCAAAGATGTTCGAACCTTTCTATACCACCAAGGAGGTCGGCGGCGAGGATGGCCTGGGTCTCGGTCTTTCGATCTCCTACGGTTTGGTCGAAAGTTTCGGAGGCCGCATCAGTGGCAGCAACGCGGATGACGGAGGCGCAATCTTCCGCATCGAACTGGACCCCTGGAAAGACGAGGCCGCGGCATGAAAAGGGATGTTCTGATCGTCGACGACGACGCGGCAGTCCGAGAGGCGCTGGCCCAGACGCTGGAACTGAACGAACTTCGACCGCGCCTTGCGGGCTCGTTCATCGAGGCAAAGGACCATATAACTCCGGACTTTCCGGGCGTGATACTGTCGGACATCCGCATGCCGGGGCGCGACGGATTTTACCTTCTGGACCATACTCGCAAAACCGATGCCGAACTGCCGGTTATCCTGCTGACCGGCGAGGGCGATATCCCCATGGCGGTCCGTGCGATGGGGCAGGGCGCGTTCGACTTTCTTGAAAAACCCTGTGCGCCCGATGCCCTGTTGCCAGTTCTGACCCGCGCGTTGCAGACACGATCCCTTGTGCTGGAAAACCGGCGGCTGAAACGCCAGCTTGAGACGGGCGACGCCGCCGCCCGGATGCTGTTCGGCACCTCGGAACTGGCCGAGCAACTGCGCGAGCGCGTGCGCCGCGTCGCCGCGATGGGGGCAGACGTTCTCGTGACCGGCCCCCCGGGCGCGGGCATTTCGAAAGTGGCCGAGGTCGTGCATCTGATGACGCCCGCCAGCCGTGGCCCCTATGTCAAACACCCTGCTGCCGCGCTTGATGTCGGGGCACTGGATGATGCGATGGCTTCGGCCCGCGGCGGCAGTCTTTTCATCGAAGAGATCACCGCGTTGCCCCCTCATGCCCAGCACGCCCTGCTGGACCGGCTGGAGGAAGGCGCCGAAACGCGCCTGATCGCGGGTACGACGACGGATCTTGCCAAAGCTGCCGGCGACGGCCGCTTTTACCCCGAGCTTTATTATCGGCTTGACGTGGCGCCGGTGCGCATCCCGGCCTTGTCGGAAAGGCCCGAGGACATTCCGGTTCTCTTCCGGCACTACGTGGCGCAAGCGGCCGAGCAATCCGGTATCGCCGCGCCGGACATCGCCCCCGATCACGTGGCCCGCCTTATGGCACAGGATTGGCCCGGCAACGCAAGGTCCTTGATGAGCGCGGCCATGCGCTTTGTTCTCGGCATGCCGGATGAAGTGACCCGCGCCGCCGACCTGGGGCTTTCAGAGCAGATGGCACAGGTCGAGCGCTCTTTGCTGATCGCCGCGCTTGGCCGCCAGAACGGCCGCGCCTCCGAGGCCGCGAAGGCGCTGAAGCTGCCGCGCAAGACGTTCTACGACAAGCTTTCACGCTACGGCATCAAGCCCGAGGACTATCGCCGCGGCGACGATTGAGCGCGGCTTCGGTGCCACAAGGGCCGACCCTCTCCGGTCTTTCCGATATCCGCGATTCCGCGTGGCATGGAAGCGAGTTAGCATCCTGACCGAGGTCATGCGGCCCAAATCGCGGACGCGCAGTGCCGGAGCGGAAAACCAGGATGAACACCACCACTGAAGACCGAATGCCCAAGGGCCTGATGGCCGCGGCCCGTTGGGCCGCCGAGCGCACACCCGAGAGCCGCAACCGCGCTGTCGACCTATACCGCGCCATCGCCATCAGCTTCGTGATCCTCGGCCATTGGCTGCTGGTCGCCGCGGTGATGCGTGACGGCGAGGCGACGCTGGTGATCCTGCTGGCCGAACAGCGCTGGACCCATTACGCCACCTGGCTTTTCCAGGTCATGCCGGTCTTTTTCTTCGTCGGCGGATTTTCCAACAGCCTGTCCTGGGACTCTGCCCGGAAAGACCCGGAAAAGAAACGCGCCTGGGCCGCCACACGCCTGTCGCGCCTTCTGAAACCCACCGTTCCCGTGGTTCTGGCCTGGGCCGCGGGCGGGGTCGTCGCACGCGCCACGGGCGTCTCGCCCGAGCTGATCGGCTTTGCGTCACAGGCCGCATTGGTGCCGGTCTGGTTTCTGGCCGTCTACATCGTCATCACCATGGCCGTGCCGGTCACCGTCGCGCTCTGGGATCGCATCGGGGTCCTGTCGGTCCTCCTGCTGGCCCTCGGCGCCATCGCGGTGGATGCCATTGCCTTCGGGCTGGACCAAGGCTGGCTGCGCTGGGCTAATTACGGCTTCGTCTGGCTTGCGGTGCACCAGCTTGGCTACTGGTGGCGCCGCGCCGCGCGGCCCAAGACCTGGGCGCTGGGTTTCATCGGCTTGGGCGTCGCCGGCCTCTACGTGCTGATCGTGCAGTTCGGATACCCCGTCGCCATGGTCAGCGTGCCGGGCGCCGAGATGTCCAACACCCGCCCGCCCACCACGGCGATGCTGGCCGTCGGCGCGGTGCAGATCGGCGCGATCCTGCTGTTTACGGATATCGCACAGGCCTGGTTGCAACGCACGCGTCCTTGGTCGCTGGTGATCCTGTTCAACCAGATGATCATGTCGATCTACCTGTGGCACATGACGGCGCTGATCATTGTCGTCGGCCTTGCCGTATTGCTGGGCGGCGTTGGCCTGCACGAGCCGCCGGGCAGCGGCGCGTGGTGGGCCATGCGGCCCGTCTGGCTGACCTTGTTCACGGTCGTGCTTGTCCCGCTCGTGCTGATCTTCGTTCGGTTCGAGGCCGGAAGTCGGACACCGTCCTCGGGGCGTCCCGGTCCGCTTGTTGCAATGCTCGGAGCAGTGATGACATGCGCCGGACTGATCGTCATGGCGATGGTCGGTCTTGGGGCCGACAATGCCAGTGGCGTCAATTGGCTGGCCGTGGGGCTGGTCGCGGTCGGCGTTCTGGTTGCGACGCGGCGCTGGCCGGGCCAGGCGGCCTGAACGCCGTCGGTCGGGGGCTGTGCGGAAATCCGCACAACGCCGTAAAAACGCGTGCGGGAATCCGCACAGCCGTTTCGAGCGCGCTTCAGCTCACGGCGATTCGAATCCCGCAAGATATTGATCCTTATCAATATATTTTGATTCGCGTCATCCTGCCTCGAATCGGCTTGTTGCATCCTTCCCAATCGCCATTCTGGCTGCGCAATACCGTGACGGTATCAAAGCCAGTCTCGAACTAGGGAGGAGAGACCATGAAATTCCTGTCTGCCGCAACTGCGGCACTCGCACTTACTGTATCCGCAGGTGCCGTAAACGCCGCCTGTGACGATGGCGAAGTCGTCGTCAAGTTCAGCCACGTCACCAACACCGACCGGCACCCCAAGGGGATCGCCGCCTCGCTGCTGCAAGAGCGCGTCAACGAGGAAATGGACGGCAAGATGTGCATGGAGGTGTTCCCCAACTCCACGCTCTACAACGATGACCAGGTGCTCGAGGCGATGCTGCAGGGCGACGTCCAGCTGGCCGCGCCGTCGCTGTCGAAATTCGAGAACTTCACCAAGGTGTTCCGCATCTTCGACCTGCCCTTCATGTTCAAGAACATCGACGCCGTCGACAGCTTCCAGGCGTCCGACGCCGGCCAGGACATGCTCGATTCCATGCAGCGCCGTGGCCTGCAGGGCCTGGGCTTCTGGCACAATGGCATGAAACAGTTCTCGGCCAACGTCCCGCTGGTGGAGCCGGGCGACGCCCAAGGCCTGAAGTTCCGTGTTCAGACCTCCGACGTGCTCGTGGCCCAGATGGAAGCCCTTGGCGCCTCGCCGCAGCCCATGGCCTTCTCCGAGGTCTATGGCGCGCTGCAGACCGGCGTTGTCGACGGCCAGGAAAACACCTGGTCCAACATCTACGGCCAGAAGTTCTTCGAGGTGCAGGACGGCATCACCGAGACCAACCACGGCATCATCGACTACCTCTTGGTGGCCCCGGTCGACTGGCTGGATTCGCTGGAGCCTGACGTGCGTGAGCAGTTCATGACTATCGTTGACGAAGTCACCCAGACGCGGAACGCCGAAAGCTACAACGTGAACCAGGAAAACCGCCAGGCGATCATCGACGCCGGTGGCGAGGTGCGCGAGCTCGACGCCGACCAGCGTCAGGCATGGGTGGACGCGATGCGCCCGGTCTGGGACCAGTTCGTCGAAGACGTGGGCCAGGACAACATCGACGCGGCCCAGTCCCACAACAGCGGAAGCTGACGTAGGGCAGGGCGGGAGCGCCTGCGGCTTCCTTCAGGTCGCATCGCGCCCGCTGCGCCGGACCCCGGCGGCACCACCCGTGCCGCCGGAACCTGCACCGGCCTTACCCCACAATATCCGGAGGGAAACGCCATGAGCGTGAGCGGATACACACCATCGGGCCCGGTCGGACGCTTCGTCCACCGCGCCGAGGAAATCTTCATCGCCCTGATCCTTGGCGCGATGACCCTGATCACCTTCGCCAACGTCGTTCTGCGCTACGGCTTCTCCGAAAGCCTGCTCTGGGGGCAGGAGGTGGTCGAAATCCTGTTCGCCTGGTTGGTCCTCTTCGGCATTTCCTACGGCTTCAAGGTCACCGCCCACCTGGGCGTGGATGCGGTCATCAACATGCTAGGCGGTGGTCTCAAGCGCGTGCTGGCGCTGATGGCCTGCGTCGTCTGCGTGGCCTATGCGTTCCTGCTGCTCAAGGGGGCCTACGATTTCTGGGCGCCTTTCTCGAACCTCGATCCGACCTCGGGCCGCTGGTTCCCAACGGGTTTCGAAGAGGCCCGCGCCCAAGGCTACGCCGTGGTGCGCCCCGTGCCGATCCCCTTTGGCAAGGAGTTCCTCGAGAATACCTTCAACTGGTACATGGACGGCGACACGCGCGTGGTCGAGGAATACGACTACCTGCCGCGCGTCATTCCCTACCTGATCCTGCCCATCGGTGCGGCTCTGCTGCTGTTCCGCGTGTGTCAGGCCACCCTTGGCGTCATCCGCGGCACCCGCCAGCGCATCATCACCAGCCACGAGGCCGAGGACGCGGTGGAAACCGCCGCCGACAAGCTCGCCCGTGGCGAAAACGCGAAAAAGGTCTGAGATCATGGAAGTCGCCTTTCTCTTCGTCATGATCATCGGCCTTCTGCTGATCGGCGTGCCGATCGCGGTCTCGCTCGGGTTCTCCTCGATCGTGTTCCAGCTGATGTTTTCGAACACCTCCATCGGCGCCGTGGCCAAGTCGCTCTATGACGCGATGGCCGAACATTACACGCTCCTGGCTATCCCGTTCTTCATCCTCGCCTCCAGCTTCATGTCGACGGGCGGGGTCGCAAAACGGATCATCCGCTTTTCCATCGCCTGCGTCGGGCACCTCAAGGGCGGTCTGGCCATCGCCGGTGTTCTCGCCTGCATGATCTTCGCCGCGCTCTCGGGCTCGTCGCCCGCCACCGTGGTCGCCATCGGCACGATCGTCATCGCCGCCATGCGGCAGGTAGGCTATACCAAGGACTTCGCCGCCGGCGTGATCTGTAACGCCGGTACGCTCGGCATCCTCATTCCGCCGTCGATCGTAATGGTCGTCTACGCCTCGGCCACCGACGTGTCGGTTGGGCGGATGTTCCTCGCGGGCGTCATCCCCGGCCTGCTGGCCGGGACGATGCTGATGATCACGATCTACATCATGGCGCGCATCCGCAACATGCCCGCGGGCGAATGGAAAGGCTGGGGCGAAATCTTCGACAGCTTCCGAGACGCCTTCTGGGGCCTCTTGCTGATCGGGATCATTATGGGCGGCATCTATGGCCATCCCTGGATCAACCTCAGCGGCGAGGGCAGCCTGATCTACTGGCAACCCGGCGCCTTCACCCCGACCGAGGCCGCCGCCGTCGCAGCCGTCTACGCCTTCTTCGTGGCCTGCTTCATCTACCGTGACATGGGTCCCCTCGCCGCACCTTCGGAAGAGGAAACCTATACCGGTGCCATGGGCGAGCGCAGCGTCAACGCCGCCGTGGCGCCGCGCCCGGCGACCCTGCTGCAAAAGCCCTGGGCGCTGGTGACGGCCTTCTGGCATCGCGACACGGTCAACACCGTCTTCGAAGGCGCGAAACTGACGATCACCCTGATGTTCATCATCGCCAACGCGCTGCTCCTGAAGCACGTGCTGACGGACGAACAGATCCCCCAGGCCATCGCCGAAAGCATGCTGGCCGCTGGCCTCGGCCCGGTGATGTTCCTGGTGATGGTCAACGTGATCCTGCTGATCGGCGGCCAGTTCATGGAGCCATCGGGCCTTCTGGTCATCGTCGCTCCGCTCGTATTCCCCATCGCCATCGAGCTTGGCATCGACCCCATTCACCTCGGCATCATCATGGTGGTGAACATGGAAATCGGGATGATCACGCCCCCCGTCGGCCTGAACCTCTTCGTCACCTCGGGCGTCGCGGGCATGCCGATGATGAACGTGGTGCGCGCGGCCCTGCCGTTCCTCGCCGTGCTCTTCGTCTTCCTGATCATGGTGACGTATATCCCGTGGATATCGACCTACCTGCCCACGACCTTCATGGGGCCGGAGATCATCACCAACTGATGCCACTGGCGCGCGGTCCGATCACCCGCGCGCCAGAAAATCCTCCGAATTTTCAGCCGCCTTCGACCGCCCTCAGCGCCCCTTCCAGACCGGGTCGCGCTTTTCGGCAAAAGCCTTGGCGCCTTCCAGTTGATCCTCGGAATCATACAGCACATCGACGCTTTCGAATTGCCGCCGCGTGATCCGGTTCATCGCGTCCTGGAACGTCATCGCCTCGGCCTCGCGCACGATCTCCTTGATCGCCGCGTAAACCAGCGGCGGGCCGCTCGCCAGCAAATCCGCCATGTCCCGCGCGTTCGCCATAAGCTGGTCGCCCGGATGGATCTGGTTGATCAGCCCCCACCGCGCGGCCTCTTCGGCATCGATCCAGCGCCCGGTCAGCAGCATTTCCATCGCGATGTGATACGGGATACGCTTGGGCAGCTTCACACTGGCCGCATCGGCCACCGTGCCCGACCGGATCTCGGGCAGGGCGAACTGCGCATGGTCGGCGGCCAAAATAATGTCCGCGCTCAGCGCCCATTCCAGCCCGCCGCCGCAGCAGATGCCGTTGACGGCGGCGATGATCGGCTTGTTCATCGCCCGCATTTCCTGCAAGCCCCCGAAGCCGCCGACGCCGTAATCATCGTCCACCGCATCACCATCCGCGGCTGACTTCAAATCCCAACCGGGGCAAAAGAACTTGTCGCCCGCCCCGGTAATCAGCGCCACGCGCAACTCCGGATCGTCGCGGAAGTCCTTGAATACGTCGCCCATGATCCGGCTTGTCGCCAGATCAATCGCATTGGCCTTGGGCCTGTCCAATGTCACTTCCAGAACATGGCCGCGTCTTTCGGTCTTTACCGGATTATCCGTCATCTCGTTCTCCTAGCCGTATCAATGCGTCCGCGACCACCGCGCGGGTGTTCGTACAGATCAGCGGGTTGACCTCGACTTCCTCCACTATGCAGCGATGGGCCGTAACATAGTCCTGCAGCGCCATCGTCGCGCGAATGATCGAAGCCTTGTCCACGCCCGGTTGCCCGCGATACCCGTCCAGCACCGGCGCGATTTTCAACCGTGCCAGAGCCTCGGCGACCTCTTCCTCCGAGACCGGCAACAACATCGAAACCGTGTCCCGCAGGATCTCGGTCAGCGTGCCACCGGCCCCCAGTGTCATCACGAAGCCATGCGCTGGGTCCCGTACCACACCCAGCAACAGTTCCGCCACGCCACCCGTTATCATCTCTTCGACGAGGTAGCCCTTGCAGGCCATCCCGCCCGCCGCCGCGTCGACGTCCGAGGCGCTCTTCAGGCTCAGGGCGACAAGCCCGGCCTCGGTCTTGTGCGCCGCGCCGGTGCCTTTCAGCACAACGGGAAATCCCACCTTCTCGGCTGCGGCCGCCGCCTCGTCGACTGACCGGGCAGACACCAGGCGCGGCACGTCCAGCCCGGCCTCGGCCAAGTGTCGCTTGGCCTCTGCCTCCTCCATAACCACGGATGACTCGATTGGCGCGACGGCCAAGGCCGGCGCGGGCGGCGGTCCGCACTGTCCGGCAAAAGCGGCCGCTTCCAGCGCGGTCAGGAAATCATCGAGGCCCTGCATCGGGATCATACCCCCGGCCACGGCGCGCGCCGCCATGTCTTCGGGCAGCAACTCCGGCAGGGTCGAGACCAGAACCAGGGGCTTGCCGGTCTCTGCCACCGCCGCTGAACCGGCGGCGAACACGCAATCCCACGCCGCCGGATCGCAGCGGTCCTTGCGCGGAAAGTCGATGATCACGCAGGTCAGGTCGGCCTCGCCGCCTTGCATCGTGGCGAAGACCTGTGCCATGCGCTCGTCATCGTTCCAGATAAAGGTGTGATAATCCAATGGGTTGGCCAGCGCTACCATGGGTCCCAGCACCTCGCGCAAACGGGTGATTTGCGCGGCTGTCAGATCGGGGAACTGCACGCCCCTGTCCTCGGCGCTGTCGGCCATCAGGCTGGCCTCGCCGCCGGAACAGGACACCGACGCAAGCGACGTGCCCCGCAAGGGACCGGCGAAATGCAGGAGTTTCGCGGTCTCCAACAGGGCAGGCAGGCTATCGACCTGTGCCATCCCCAGGCGTTTCAACAATGCCCTTGCCCCGGCATTGCTGCCGGCCAGTGAGGCGGTGTGCGAGACAGCCGCAGCTTGGGCCCGCGCCGATTTTCCGGCCTTCAACACCACGATCGGTTTGCCCAGCGCGCGTGCCGCAAGCGCCAGTGCCTCAAACGCGGCGACGTCGCCCACGCCTTCGACATGAAGCGCCAGAACGGTCACCCTCGGGTCGTCAAGCAGCGCCATGCCAAGTTCGGCCAATCCGGTCTGCGCCTGGTTCCCGGCAGTGGTCACATAGGCCAGGGGCAGGCCGCGCGACTGCATCGAGATGTTGATGGCCATGTTGGAACTTTGGGTCAGCACCGCCACCCCGCTTTCGACACGCGCGCCGCCATGCTGGTCGGGCCACAGCAGCGCCCCATCGAGATAGTTGATGAAGCCATAGCAATTGGGCCCCAGGATCGGCATATCCCCCGCGGCATCCAGCAAGGCCAGCTGAAGATCGGCGCCGTCGCCGGTTTCGGCCTGTGCCTCGCGAAAGCCGCTGGCAAAGCACACGGCACCGCCCGCACCCATCGCGCGCAGGCGGCCCACTGTCTCGACCGTCGCGTGGCGGTTCACGCCGATGAAAACCGCGTCGGGCGGTTCGGGCAGATCCTCCAGCCGCGCCCAGGCGGTTTGGCCCGCGATCTCGGTCCTGGTCGGATGGACCGGCCAGACTGGCCCGGCAAAGCCCATCTTGAGGCATTGTTGCACAACGCTCGTGCACCACGCGCCGCCGCCGATGACGGCGATCGACTTGGGCTGGAAGAGGCGGCTCAGGTCGCGCATGGGGCGGATCCTTGCACCAAGGAGTATCCTCGCCGAAGGCATTCGTCTCTTATGCTCCCAGCGGCCGCAGAAGCTCGCGGCTGATGATGTGCCGCTGGATTTCCGATGTGCCGTCCCAGATCCGCTCGACCCTTGCGTCGCGCCAGAACCGCTCGATGGGAAAGTCGTCCATCAGGCCCATGCCGCCAAAGATCTGCAAGGTGGCGTCGGTCACGCGGGCCAGCATTTCGCTGGCATATAGCTTGGCCGAGGCGATCTCGCGGTTCGCCGGCAAGCCTTGATCCAGCCGCCAGGCGGCGGCGAGGGTCAGCCAGTCAGCGGCGTCGATCTCGGTGACCATGTCGGCGATCTGAAAGCTCACGCCCTGGAACTTGCCGATCTGCTGGCCGAACTGTTTGCGCTCGGCGGCGTAACTCAAGGCGTAGTCAAAGGCCCGCCGGGCCCGCCCGACACTCATCGTCGCCACGGTGATGCGCGTGGCGTATAGCCATTCGTTCATCACCGCGAACCCGCCATCGACCTCGCCCAGCACCTGCGCGTCGGGCAGGCGGCAATCATCGAATTCCAGCACCATGTTCTTGTAACCGCGGTGGCTGACCGACTTGTAGCCGTCGCGGATGGTGAATCCCGGCGTGCCGCGATCGACAAGGAAGGCGGTGATGCGTTTCTTGGGGCCTTTGGGCGTGTCGTCCTCGCCCGTGGCGATGAAGACGATGATGAAATCGGCATGATCCGCACCCGAGATGAAATGCTTGGTGCCGTTCACCACCCAGTCGCCGCCGTCACGCTTGGCGAAACACTTCATCCCCCGCACGTCCGACCCGGCATCGGGCTCGGTCATCGCCAGCGCATCCATCCGCTCGCCCCGCACGGCGGGCAGCAGGTACCGCTCGCGCTGCTCGCCCTCGCAGGCCATCAGGATGTTCTGCGGCCGGCCGAAGAAATGCGTCAGCGCCATCGACCCGCGCCCCAGTTCCCGTTCGACCAGCGCGAAATCCACGTGGCCGAGGCCCGCGCCGCCCACCTCGTCGGGGAAGTTGCAGGCGTAAAACCCGAGATCCATGCACTTGCGCTTGATCTCCTGCGCCACTTCGGGCGGCACCTCGCCGGTCCGTTCGACCAGTTCCTCGTGGGGATAGACCTCCTTCTCGACGAAACTGCGCACCGTCGAGACGATCATCTCCTGCTCGTCCGTCAATCCGAAATGCATGGTCTCACTCCTCAGCGTGCAGGGCGGCCAGCGCCGCCACCTTGTCCGCCACGTCCTCGGGCGGCGCGCAGGTGCGCCGGGTCTCCAGGCTCACATGCAGCATCAGCTGGTCGCAGGTCGCCATTACCTCGCCGTCGCTCTTGCGCTTCATCTCGTGAAAACAGCGCAGCTTCTTGCCGCCGCCTTCGGTCACCCGGCTCTCGACGATGAT
The DNA here is from genome assembly GCF_028807495.1 of Roseovarius sp. SK2. Lineage (NCBI taxonomy): Bacteria > Pseudomonadati > Pseudomonadota > Alphaproteobacteria > Rhodobacterales > Roseobacteraceae > Roseovarius > Roseovarius sp. SK2. Next base: position 82,076 of record NZ_JARAMK010000013.1, on the reverse strand, counting down.
CTCTTCCCCGGCCTGCGTCTCGGCCAAATACTTGATGGTCGTCTCCACGGTGAAATAACTCAGCTGCCGCTCGGACACATAGGCTTCGTCCGCGCCCACAAACGCCATCACGCCCTCGGCCGCATCGCTGAACACCTGCCCGTAGCGGCCCTCGTTCATGTGGCCGTTCATGTCGGTCCAGTCGACCGGCACCATCCGGTCCTGCGTGATCATGGGCTGGGCGTCCTTCGGCGGATGCATCAGCTTGCGTTGATGCTGACCGACCAGCTTGCCCGACGACGTCACCTGCTGCTTCAGCGCCCGCATCATGGCGATCAGGTTGCGGTCTCGCTTGCGCTCAAGCTCCCGGATCGACAGGTGCCCAGACTGCGCGTCCGACTGGTCCGCGATCAGGTCCACCAACTCGGGCGTGAACTCCGGCACATCCATCAGCTTGGTCCAGGGCCAGCTCAGCGCCGGGCCGAACTGTGCCATGAAATGCCGCATCCCGGCTTCGCCGCCCGCCACGCGGTACGTCTCGAAGAGGCCCATCTGTCCCCAGCGCAGACCAAAGCCATAGCGGATGGCGTTGTCGATCTCCTCTGTGGTGGCGATGCCATCCTTCACCAACCAGAGGGCCTCACGCCAGACCGCTTCCAGGAAACGGTCCGCGATATGCGCATCGATCTCCTTGCGCACGTGCAGCGGATACAAGCCAACCTCTGTCAGCGTCGCCTTGGCCGCCTCGACCATCGCGGGCGCCGTGGCCTCGGATGGCACCACCTCGATCAGGGGCAGCAGGTAGACCGGGTTGAACGGGTGCGTGACCATGATCGTCGACGGATCGGCGGCACCTTGCTGCAACTCCGACGGCTTGAACCCGCTGGTGGACGAGCCGATGGGCACGCCCGGCGCGGCGGCCTGGATCTCGGAAAAGACCTTGTGCTTCAGGTCCAGCCGCTCGCTCACGCTTTCCTGTATCCAGTCCGCGCCGTCGACCGCTTCGGCGATTGAGCCGTGAAAACTCAGCTTGCCCTCGGCGGGCAGGGCGCAATCATAAAGCATCGGCAACGCACCCCGCGCATTGTCCAGAACCTCGCCCACCTTGCGCTCGGCTTGCGGGTCGGGGTCGAAAACCCGCACGTCCCAGCCGTTCAGCAGGAACCGCGCGGCCCAGCCGCCGCCGATCACGCCGCCACCAATGATTGCCGCCCGTTTCGCCATCGTCGTTCCCTTCGTCATCGCACCTTGATCCGCGAGGTGTCATAGCCGTTGAAATTCAGGATCTCCGCCGCCGCCCGCAGCCGGTCCGCTCCGCCCTCGGGTCGCCGGTCGAGGATCCAGCCATAGCTGCCATCGGGCGTCCCGATTGCCGCCGTGCGGAAATCGTCGTCCACCCAGACGACCCACATCTGCCGTGGCGCTTCGCCCTCGTGGTTCAGTTGCCAGCGGTTCTGGCCCAGCGGCCTGGCCATCCATATCTCGGTGTCCGTCTCGCAGTCGCCGGACAGCAGGCAGGCCTCGGTGCGAAACTCCACCGCCTGCTGGCCGCGGACGTCGGGCAGGAAGGTCACCATCGCCAGCCCTCCGTCGCCGGGGAAATAACCCCGCACGAACCACGGACCGCCCATGTCCTGCATCCCGTTGCCGCGCGTCGTCACCGACAGCGGTTGACCCGTGTCGCGGAATGATCTGTCCGGGGCCAAGGGCCCGCTGGCGCAGCCCGCCAGCGCCAGGGCCGCCGCGAGGTATGTGATCCGGTTCGTCCAGTTTCGCATGGTTTGCCTCATGTCGTGATGCTTCGCGCGCATCATGGCACCAGTGTCTCGGTGTGGCCATCCACCGCCATAACCTGCCCCGAGATCTTCGACGCCCCCGGCGATGCGAGAAACAGCACCATGTCGGCAAGGTCATCGGCGCTGACCCACGAGCGCAGGCTGACGCCCTTGACGTATTGCGCACGCACCTCGTCCTCGGTCTTGCCGCTGGCGGCGGCCTCCATGGCCACGACGCGATCCATCCGTTCGCCTTCCACCGCGCCGGGCGCGATGGCGTTCACCCGGACGCCTGCCGGGCCAAGCTCCATCGCCAGTGTCTTGGTCAGGCCCACCAAGGCCCACTTGGCCGAGGAATAGGGCGAGCGATAGGGATAGCCCCATTGCCCCGCCGTCGACGTGGTTAGCACGATCAGTCCAGATCCTTGAGTCCGCATCACCCGCGCGGCCCAGCGGCAGGTCAGGAACGACCCGTGCAGGTTGACCGCGATACATTGCTGCCAGGCGGCATAATCCAGATCCTCGATCAGTCCCGCCTGTCCGCCCGTCCCGGCATTGGCGCAGACCACGTCGGCCCCGCCCCATTCACCTTCGACCTGGCTCAGGAAAGCGTCCATGTCGGCCTCATCGGTGACATCGGCCTGTTGCGCGATCAGCGACGGGTTGGCCTCGGCCATCGCGGCCACCGCCATCGGGTCGGTGTCACAGATCGCCACGCGGTCGCCCATTTCCAGGAACCGTTCGGCCAGCCGCTTGCCGATCCCGGACGCGCCGGCGGTGATGACCACGCGGCGGCTCATGGCCGGGTCGTCCGACAGGCGTAAATGGCACCGACGCGATGCCACCCAAATACCGACGCGATACCGACAGCCATTTTCAGACCGGCGCCCGCTTGGTCAGCCCCAGCTTCTTGCGCACATCCTTGGGCCCGATCGCACGGGCGCCCAGCCGTTCGACGATCTCCTTCGCGCGGGCGACAAGCTGTTCATTGGTGGCCAGCACACCCTTGTCCAGCATCAGGTTGTCCTCCAGCCCGACGCGCACATTGCCCCCCGCCAGCACAGAGGCGGCGACGTAAGGCATCTGGTTGCGCCCGAGGCCGAACGCACTGAAGTGCCAGTCGTCGGGGATGTTGTTGACCATCGCCATGAAGGTGTTCAGATCATCCGGCGCGCCCCACGGCACACCCATGCACAGCTGCACCAGCGCGGGGCTTTCCAGAACTCCGTCGCTAACCAGTTGTTTTGCATACCACAAATGCCCGGTATCGAAGGCTTCGATCTCGGGCTTTACTCCTAGCTCGGTCATCATCCGGCCCATCGCCGTCAGCATGCCGGGCGTGTTGGTCATGACGTAATCGGCCTCGGCAAAGTTCATCGTGCCGCAATCCAGGGTGCAGATTTCCGGCCGGCACTCTGCCACATGCGCCACCCGCTCGGTGGCGCCGATCATGTCGGTATCCGCTTCGTTCAGCGGCAGCGGGCTTTCGACATCGCCAAACACCATGTCCCCGCCCATCCCGGCGGTCAGGTTCAGCACCACGTCGACGTCCGCATCCCGGATCCGCTCGGTCACTTCGCGGAACATCTTCACGTCCCGCGACGGCACCCCGGTCTCGGGGTCGCGCACATGACAATGCACCACCGCCGCCCCCGCCTTGGCCGCAGCAATGGCGCTGTCCGCGATCTGCTCGGGGCTTCGTGGCACGTGCGGGCTCTTGTCTTGTGTCCCGCCCGATCCGGTCACGGCACAAGTGATAAAAACCTCTCGGTTCATGGCAAGCGGCATGGTGGTCTCCCTTTGTTGGCCAGATCATATCGCGCTGGCGATATCGCCGAGTTTGCGCTAATTGACAAAAATCATGCCGGAATGGACAAAATCAGCGCTTCACACCACGCGGATCGGGTTTCTGCTGTTCGACAGGTTCTCGAACCTGTGCCTGGCCAATTGCATCGAGCCTCTGCGCGCCGCCAACACGGTCGGACCAAGGCCGATCTTCGAATGGACAGTGCTCAGCCTTGATGGCGGCCCGTCTCGGTCCTCCAGCGACATCGAGATGATCGCCCGCGCCTCGGTGACCGCGATGCCGAAGGTCGATTACCTGTTCGTAGTGGCCAGCTACGGCCACGAAGCGCATGACAGCCCGCGCACCCGCAGGCGATTGCGCGATGCCGTTCAGCACGCCGATGTCGTTGTGGGACTGGACGCAGGACCGTGGCTGCTTGCGTCCGCCGGGTTGTTGGACGGGCGCCGGGCAACGGTGCACTGGGACCTACTGGACGCCTTCACCGAGCGGTTCCTGACCGTCGATGCCGAGCAGGCCCGGGTGCTGCGGGATGGAAACGTGATCACATGCGCCGGCGCCATGTCGGCGCTCGACCTGACACTGGAGTTGATCGCGCAGCATGCCGGCATGGCCGTCCGGCTGGACGTCGAGGCGCTGTTTTTGCATGGCGAGCCGCCGGTGGGCCGCGGCAGGACCAGGCAGGTCGCTGACCCACTGGTGCGCCGTGGCTTGCAGGTGATGCGCGACGCCGTCGAAAAGCCGCTGACCCTGCAACAGCTTGCGACGCGTTTGTCGTGTCAGCCCCGGACGCTTGACCGCCGGTTTCGCGCGCGGTTGGGGGCGTCTCCGGGCAAGGTCTATCGACATCTGCGCCTGGCCGCCGCGCGTAAGCTGATCGAGGACAGCACCTTGGGAATTGCCGAGATCGCCATTCGCTGCGGGTACGATTCGCCGTCCTCCATGACCCGTGCGATCCGACGGCAGTACGGCAGCACGCCACGCCAGTTGCGGTGCCATTGACAGCAATGAAGGCGCCGCTAAAGCTGCACCTATGACAGGCAAGACGTGTAATGTTGCAGTGATCGGCGCGGGCATCGTGGGGGTGTCCACCGCGCTTTGGCTGGCGCGCGAAGGTCATACGGTCACCCTGATCGACAAGGCCGGTCCTGGCGAGGCGACAAGTTTCGGAAACGCGGGCCTTCTGGCGTCCGCGGGCACACTGCCTGTGCCCGGTCCCGGCCTCATGCGCAAGGCCCCGCGCATGGCACTGGATCCTCGTGAACCGCTTTACATCCGGTGGCGCCATTTGCCCGCGCTTGCGCCCTGGCTGATGAAATACCTGCGCCACGCGACGGCGGATGCAGCCAAGATCCGGGCGAACGCGATGCTGCCGTTGATAGGCGACAGCCTGTCCGACCACCAGGCCCTTGCGGCGGGAACCGAAGCCGAAAAATACGTCGTGCCCTGCGACTATCTCTATGGCTATACGACCCGAAAGGCGTTCGATGCGGACCGGTTCACCTGGGACATCCGCACGGCGCAGGGATTCGGCTTTTCGGTGATGGATCGCGAGGCCTTGCGCGCTTATGACCCGATCTACGGGGAGGCGATCGGATGTGCCGCCCGTATCGCGAACCATGGGCGCATTTCGGATCCGGGGGCTTATGTCAAAGCGCTTGCAAGAGCCGCCGAACGCCTTGGAGTTCGGCTGATCCGTGATGAGGTCAAAGCGATCGAACGCACCAATGGGCAAGTCACGGGGCTGCGCCTGACGGGCGAAACGCTCGCGGTGGATACGGCCGTTGTCACGACCGGCGCATGGTCGAAACCCCTGGCCGAGTCGTTAGGCATAGCGGTTCCCCTGCATCCCGAGAGCGGTTTTCATGTCGAGCTTTGGGAGCCGTCGCAGATGCCGCGGTCTCCCCTGATGTTCTCGGCGGGCAAGTTCGTGATCACGCCGATGGAAGGCCGCATCCGGCTGGCCGGAATGGTCGGGTATGGCGGGTTCGACGCGCCGCCGCCCGAGGCGCCCTACCGCATGTTCATGCGTCATCTGAAAGCGGCGCTGCCGGGTCTGACATGGCGCGAAACCACGCGGTGGATGGGCCATCGTCCGGCAGTCTCGGACTCGCTGCCGTTGATCGGGGCGGTGCCGGCTGTTGCCGGTGCCTATACCGGCTTCGGTCACGATCACGTGGGGCTGACCGGCGGACCCAAAACGGGCCGATTGCTGGCGCAGATGATCTCTGGCGGGCGTCCGAATATCGACGTTACCCCCTTTGCGCCAGACCGTTTCACGCGCTGATCCGCCGGTGCCTTGTGCGAATTTGAACGCATGCCTGTGCGGGTGACGTGGCCGGTATCGACTTTTGCGGATCCGCTCTAACTCGTAAGTTGTGATCACCAAGGTGCGGTCCTCGCGCCCGTTTGACGTTCCAGCGACTGCCAACAGGGATAGGAGCCAGACATGACGACATTCACACTCAACGGAAAAGAAACGGAAATAGACGCAAGCCCGGATATGCCATTGCTTTGGGCGCTGCGCGATGAACTGAAAATGACCGGCACCAAGTACGGATGCGGTGTCGCCTCATGCGGGGCATGCACGGTGCATATCGACGGCGTGCCGTCGCGATCCTGCCAGACGTACCTCGGCGACCTCGAGGGCGCGACGATCACCACGATCGAAGGCGTCGAAAACGACGCTGCGAAGGCGATTCAGGAGGCCTGGGTCGAGCTTCAGGTGCCGCAATGCGGCTATTGCCAATCGGGGCAGATCATGTCGGCCTCGGCGCTGCTGGCGGAAACGCCCAAACCCACTGACGAAGACATCGACACGGCAATGGATGGCAACCTGTGCCGCTGCGCGTCCTACGCCCGTATCCGCAAGGCCATTCACCGGGCCGCAGAAATCATGGAGGCGTAAGATGAGACTGATCGACAAACGCGACCTGATGCGCGCCACACGCGCGCTCACGACGACGCGGCGCGGATTTCTGACCCTGTCCGCCGGTGCCGCCGGTGGTCTGTTGCTCGGCGCTGCCGTGCCTGTGCATGGTCTGGCACAGTCCGCTGCCGAGGGCGACGTGCTGGTGACGCCGTTCGTCCACGTGATGCCGGACAACACCGTTCTTGTACTCAGCAAGCACCTGGATATGGGGCAGGGCACGGCATCGGGCCTTGCCACGCTGGTGGCCGAGGAATTGGATGCCTCGATGGATCAGATCACCACGGATTTCGCACCGTCGAACCCCGAAGTTTATGCGAACAGCGCGTTCGGCGTGCAGGGTACCGGCGGGTCTACAGCAATGCCCAATTCGTGGGAGCAGTACCGCAAGGCCGGCGCGACCGTCCGGGCGATGCTGGTCAACGCGGCTGCAAGCGAGTGGGGCGTCGATGCCTCCGAGATCGGCGTTTCCGAGGGCAAACTTTCGGCTGGCGAAAACAGTGTCACATTCGGCGAGATGGCGAGCCTTGCGGCCGGCCAGCAACCGCCCGAGGATGTTGTGCTGAAGGCACCCGAGGATTGGGTCTATATCGGCAAGTCCTTCGCCCGCGTGGAGGTGCCGCAAAAGACGCGAGGCAGCGTCGGCATGTTCGGGATCGATCAGCAGCCCGAGGGTGGGCTGGTTGCCGTAACGGCACGCCCGCCGCGGTTCGGCGCGACCTTGGCCTCGATGGACGCGGCCGACGCGAAAGCGATGGACGGTGTGCATGATGTGCTGGAAATCCCGCAAGGCGTCGTCGTGGTGGCCGACACCACGTGGAAGGCGATGCAGGCGCGGGACGCGGTGGCGCTGGAATGGACCGAAGGCTCGGGCGAGACTCGGGGGACGGACGCCCTGATGGAAGAGTTCCGTGCGCTTTTGGACCAGCCCGGAAACCCGGCAGAGCCAAAGGGCGACGCCGCTGCCAAGCTGGAGCAGGCAGAGACGATCATCGAAGCGGACTACGTGTTTCCTTATCTGGCTCACGCGCCGATGGAACCGCTGGACATGACCGTGCATTTCGACGGCAGTTCCGCGCAGTTCTGGGGCGGTTCGCAGTTGCAGACCGTGGATCACGGTACCGCGGCTTCGGTCCTCGGGCTTGAGATGGGGCAGGTGCAGGTGCATACCAAGTGGGGCGGCGGATCTTTCGGTCGTCGCGCAACGGGCGACGCGCACCTGGTCGCCGAGGCCGCGACCATCGGCAAGGCCTGGCTGGAGGCTGGTCACGACGCACGGCCGATCAAGCTGATCTACACGCGCGAGGATGACATCAAGGGCGGCTACTATCGCCCCCTCACGATGCACCGCGTGCGGGCTGGTCTTGACGCCGACGGCAATATCTCTGGCTGGGAGCACCGCATCGTCAGCCAGAGCATCGCCAAGGGTACGCCGTTCGAGCAATACATGGTCAAGGAAGGGGTCGACGACACCACGATCGAGGGCATTCACCCCACGCCCTATGCCATTCCTGACCTTATGGTCGACGTGCACCACCCGGATGTCGGCGTGCCGGTCCTGTGGTGGCGCTCGGTCGGGCACACGCACACGGCCTATGTCATGGAGACCATGATGGACGAGTTGGCAGAGGCCGCCGGGCGCGATCCGGTGGAGTTCCGCCTGACCTATCTGGGCGAGGATGCGCGGTTGGCCGGAGCGTTGCGGTTGGCGGTAGAAAAGGCCGGAGAATCCGGGCCGGAAGGCACCCATCGCGGGATTGCCGTTCACAAGAGCTTTGGCAGCTACGTCGCTGAAGTAGCCGATGTGCGACTGCGTGAAGACGGCACGATCAAGGTCGAGAAGGTCACCTGCGGCGTCGATTGCGGTGTGCCGATCAATCCCGACAACATCGTGGCACAGGTCGAGGGCGCCCTTGGCTATGGCCTCTCATCGATCCTGCGGGAGCAGATCACCATGACTGACGGAGCGGTGGACCAGTTCAATTTCCCGGACTACACGCCGCTGCGGATTTCGGACATGCCCGAGGTGGAGGTGCATATCGTGCCCTCGACCGAAGCGCCCACCGGCATCGGTGAGCCGGGCACACCGCCTATCGGACCCGCCGTGGCCAATGCCGTCTACAAGGCGACGGGAGAGCGTGTTCGCAGCCTGCCGATGTCGCAGCACGGCCTGGCCTGAGGCCGGTCAAGCAAGGCATGAAAAAAGGGGCGGCGACGCCCCTTTTTTGTTTCAGGCTTTCAAACACCCGATCATAGCGCGCGTGCGCAGGTCATTCGGTGTTATCGTGGTGATATGCTGCAATCCGTGGATCCGGATCAGAGTTCATTTCAGCCACACCAAAAGCCAAGGCATTTCACCTCAAAGCAAACGGCGTCTTCTTTTGACTTGCCACATACAATCCACCGCGATTTTCGAGCCTCGTCAAATCGCCGTGCTTTTCGCAAGTTCTTCGCTCGTCACGGAATCCTTGTCCGCGCTCAGTTTCACCGCACCGCGTTCGATCACGTAGAACCGGTCGCCCAGGTCGAAGGCAAAGCTGAAATACTGCTCGACCAGAATGATCGCGATGTCGCCCTGGCTGCGCAGGAGGCGGATGGCTTCGCCGATCTGCTGGATCACGTTGGGCTGGATGCCCTCGGTCGGTTCATCCAGCAGCAGGACTTTGGGCTTCGTGATCAGCGCGCGGGCAATAGCAAGCTGTTGCTGCTGACCGCCCGAGAGGTCGCCGCCGCGCCTTGGCATGAATTCCTTGAGGATGGGAAAGAGGTCGAAGATATCGTCGCGCAGGTGGCGTTCGCTGCGCGGCAGGCAGGCAAAACCTGTCTCAAGATTTTCCTCGACCGTCAGGAAAGGGAAGATGTCCCGCCCTTGGGGGACGTAGCCAACACCGCGCCGCGCCATGTCATACGCGCCCAGTTTGCCGATGCTTTCCCCCGCCAGCGTGTAGGCTCCGCCGGAGCGGGGATGGGTGCCCGACAGCGCCTTCAGCAGAGAGGTCTTGCCGACGCCGTTGGTGCCCATGATGCAGGTGACCTCGCCTTGCCGCGCGCCCATATCGATGCCGTTCAGGATCTGGCTGCCGCCGTAGTGAAGGGTCAGGCCCTCGACGCTCAGGATATCATCGGCCAAGATACACCTCGATCACGTTTTCGTTCTTGGTCACATGGTCGATGGAGCCTTCGGCCAGCACCGCGCCCTCGTGCAGGACCGTGACCTTGCAACCAAGGCGGCGGACGAATTCCATGTCATGTTCGACGACGACTACGGCACGGGTTTTGGCGGCTTCGCGCAGAAGGTCGGTTGTCTTTTCCCGCTCAACGGTGGTCATGCCGGCCGCCGGTTCGTCCACCAGCAGAAGCTGCGGGTCCTGCGCCAGCAGCATGCCGATTTCCAGCCACTGCTTCTGACCGTGCGACAGCTCGCCAGATTTGCGCCCGAGCGCCTGCGCCAGACCGATGGTTTCGGCCAGCTCGGCGACGCGGTCGCGATCCTCGGCGCTCGGCTTGAAGAATAGAACGGCGAAGGGTGAGCGCGGTTTGCGCAGCGCCATCATCAGGTTGGCCTCAACCGTCTGATCCTCGAACACGGTCGGGCGCTGGAACTTGCGACCCACGCCCGCCATGGCGATGCTGCTTTCGGATTTCCCCAGTAATGAAACCGGCGGCTCGCCCCAGAGGACACGGCCCTCGTCGGGCTTGGTCTTGCCGGTGACCACGTCCATGAAGGTGGTTTTGCCCGCGCCGTTGGGGCCGATGACGGCGCGCAGTTCCTTGTTGCCAATCGAGAAGGACAGGTTGTTCAAAGCCTTGAAGCCGTCGAAGCTGACCGAGACGCCGGAGACCTCCAGAAGCTGGCTCATTTGTCGGCCTCCTGGTCGCGCAAGGCGCCCTGGTCTGGGCCGAGGTCGGCGCCGTGGCGATCGGGAGTCAGGCGATCCGCCAACAGGTCAAAGAGCCCGCCGATGCCTTTCGGGGCAAACAGCGTGACCGCAACGAAGGAGACGCCGAGCAGGACCGTCCACCAATCGACCCACTGGATGCGCCAGCTGCCCAGCACGATGTCGGGGGCCTGTCCGCCGGTAAACCACGTCGACAGTAGCGACACGAAGGCCGCCCCGATGACCGCGCCGTATAGCCGCCCACGCCCGCCGATGGCGACCCAGACGGCAAGGTAGATCGAGGCAATGGGCGCCAGTTCCGCCGGATTGATGATGCCGGCCTGCGGATAATAAAGCGCGCCGGCGATGCCCGCGATGACCGCCGACAGAGTGAAGACGAAAAGCTTGTACGCCTCGACCGGATAGCCGAGGAAGCGCACGCGCGCCTCGTCATCGCGGATGCCGCGCAGGACCGAGCCGAACTTTCCCGAGACGACCCAGGTGGCCAGCCAGTAGCCCAGCCCGAGCGCGAGCGCCGAGGCCCAGAGGAACCACACGGAGACGACGGATTGCGGGACATTGCCGAGGCCGGGCAGGTTTTGCAGGCCCGAGAGGCCATTGTTGCCACGCAACCCGCTGTCGTTCTGAAAGAGGTAGAGGGCGAGCGCGAGAGTCATCGCCTGGGTCAGGATCGACAAGTACACGCCCGTCACGCGGCTGCGGAAGGCGAACCAGCCGAAGACCAGCGCCAAGAGGCCCGGTATCAGCACCACGGCGGCCAGTTGCAGCGGCAGCGAGTGGGCGACCGCCCAGATCGGCGGGAATTCGGACGCGCCGACGACGCCGAAGATCTGGCTGGCGATGCCGTCGGATATCTGTTCGGGCGTGGGCGGCAGAACCTCGGCGGACATGCTTTCGACCACGATCAGGCGGGTGCGCTCGTACATCAGCCACATGCCGATGGCGTAGCCGCCCAGTCCGAAAAAGGCCATGTGCCCCAGAGACAGGATCCCGCAATAGCCCCAGACGAGGTCCATCGCCAGCGCCACGAGGCAGAGGCATAGCGTCTTGCCCAGCGTCTTGACGAAGCTGGTGGAAATGATGCCGATGCCGAAGCCTTCGGACAGGATGGTGACGCCCACCGTGAAGAGCGCGAGGCAGGCCATGAAGATCAGGATCGCCGGAAAGCGCAGGACCAGAGGCTGGCGGGGTGCGGGGCGGGCGAGGGTGCTGTCGGTCATGTCACGCCTCCGCCGCCCGGCCCTTGAGCGCGATGATGCCGCGCGGCCGGAATTGAATGAAAAGAATGATGAACAAGATCATGTAGGTCTGCGCTGCCAGCGTATTCGAGGGGTTCAGCCATTCGATCCCTTTCTGCAGTGAGCCCACGAGCGTGGCGCCCAGCAACGTGCCCCAGATATTGCCGACGCCGCCCACGACCACGGTCATGAAGCTTTGCACGATGTAGTCGGCACCCATCTCGGACGTGACCTTGGCATATAGCCCGATGGCCACACCGGCGATGCCCGCGATGCCCGACCCGAACCCGAAGGTCAGCATATTGATCCGGTCGGGGTTGATGCCCATCGAGGCCGCCATGCGCGGGTTCTGGGTGACCGCGCGCACCTCCAGCCCCAGCCGGGTGCGGTTCATCACGACCAGGAACAGCGCAAGGAACAAGAGCGCCAGCACGAATATCGCGATGCGGATATAGCTGATCGAAACGATATCGTTGAACACCAGTGACCCGTCGAGCCAGCCCGGCGCCGTCAGCGGGCGGGCCTGCGTGCCAAAGATGTTCTTGGCGATCTGTTGCAGCGCGATGGAGATACCGAAGGTGGCCAGCAGCGTTTCCAGCGGGCGGTGATAGAGCCAGCGGATGACCAGCCGTTCCATCGCCACGCCCGCCGCGAAGGTCACGGCAAAGGCCAGCGGGATGGCGAGGATCACCGAAAGCGTCTGGTCAGGGATGATCTGCTGCACGACAAAGCCGGTATAGGCGCCCATCATGATGAACTCGCCATGGGCCATGTTGATCACGCCCATCACGCCAAAGGTGATGGCAAGCCCGATGGCGGCGAGGAAGTAGATCGACCCGAGCGAAATGGCGTCGAGCGCAAGGTCGGCGGCCTGGTTGACGGCAACGCGGGTTTCGATGCCGTTGAGGGCATCCATCGCGGCCAGCGCGACGGCGGGCGGGGCGCCGGTAAAGACCTCGTAGAACGCGTATTCGCCAAGCGTCTCGTCGACCTCAGCCTCGGTAGCGACGGGGTCGACTGTACCTTGCTCGGCCAGCTTGGCATAGGCCATGTCGCGGGCGTCTTCGGTGTCCAAGGTGGCGACCTCGATTCCGGCGACTGCCGCGTCGTCGATATTGGCCACGAGCGCCGCGGCCTTGTCGATGCGGCTGATGCGGGGCTTGGCGAACCCTTCCGAGACCAGCAGGTCGTAGGCGTCCTCGCGGGGCAGGGCCTCGGAGCCGGGTTTCAGGACGCGGGCGATTTCGGGGCTTTCGGGCGCGGTTTCCGCGGCTTCTAGCCGGGTCGTCACCAGCGGGTTCAGCGCACCTCGCAAATCGACGCCCAGGTCGCCCTGGAAGCCTTCGATGGCGGCGATGCGTTCTTCTTCGGTTTCGCCGAAACGGATGGTCAGCAGACGTTCGAGGCGTTCGGCGCGGGCCTTGAGGGTCGGGCTTGTCTCGGCCTCGATCGCCTCGCGCAGGGGGGCCAGGTGCGAGGCTTCTGCGTCCCGCTCGATGTTGTCGATGGCGGTGCGGCGGGTTGGGAGGTCTTCGGCGGTCAGCTGGAATCTCACCAGCGCGGCGCCGATCATCTTGCGCACGCCGGAATTGGGTTTGGACTGCTCAAAGTCGTCGTCGGGCAACTCGCCCAGGGCCGTGTCCCCGGCAAAGTCGAAACCTCGGATAGTGTCGCGGTCGATTTCCTCGGCCCAGATGAAAAGGCCGGTCTCAGCATTCCGCCACAGCTCCTTGTCCTGCCACTTGCGCAGGACGGTCTGCGCCTCGGGCAGGCCACTTCCGGCGATGGCGTCGATGGTGGGGGCGACCTTGGTGCGCGATGGCTTCGCCAGCTGGTTCGCATGCTCCTGCATCAGTTGCTGGATCGGCGCATCCGCTTGCTGTGCCGAGGCGGGCGAGTATGCGAAAACAAGCGTGAGGATCAGCAAAAGACGTGCCATGCACGGGCCTCCCAAAGGGAAAAGAAGGGGGTGAAGGGCGGCGCAGGGTCCGCCCTTCAAGTCTTAGAGGGTCAGTAATTCGACTTGATCTGCACGCAGGTCTCGGTCTCGGTGTTGTACATACCGCACTCGAGTTCCTGCCAGTCGGACTTCAGCACTGCCGACTCCGGAAGGTAGTCTGTCCAGGCGTCGCCCGGCACTTCCTCGGTCTGGCTGATGATGTCGAATTGACCGTCTTCCTGGATCTCGCCGATGAGAACCGGCTTGGCCAGGTGGTGGTTCGGCAGCATGACCGCGGTGCCGCCGGTCAGATTCGGGAATTCCTGACCGTACATGGCGGCGCGGACCGCATCGACGTCGGTAGTGCCGACCGCTTCGGCGGCGTTCACCCACATGTTGAAGCCGATGTAATGCGCCTCCATCGGGTCGTTGGTCACGCGTTCCTCGCCCATGCGGGCCTTCCATGCCTCGATCCATTCGGCGTTGGCATCGGTGTCGGCGGACTGGAAGTAGTTCCACGCCGCGAGATGCCCGACGAGGTTCGAAGTGTCGAGGCCCGACAGCTCTTCTTCGCCCACCGAGAAGGCGACGACGGGGATGTCATCGGCCGAAACACCCTGTGCTGCGAGTTCCTTGTAGAATCCCACGTTAGCGTCGCCGTTGATGGTCGAGATCACGCCGACCTGTTTGCCGCCTGCACCCAGCGCCACGACGTCCGACACGATCTTGGACCAGTCTGAATGGCCGAAGGGCGTGTAGTTGACGAAGATGTCCTCGTCGGAGATGCCCTTCGATTTCAGGTAGGATTCCAGGATATTGTTCGTGGTGCGCGGATAGACATAGTCGGTGCCTAGCAGCGCGAAGCTTTCGACGCCAAGTTCTTCTAGGAAGTAATCCGTGGCGGGGATCGCCTGTTGGTTCGGTGCCGCGCCGGTGTAGAATACGTTCTTGGAGCTTTCCTCGCCCTCGTACTGCACGGGATAGAACAGCAGCCCGTTCAGTTCCTCGATGACTGGTAGCACGGATTTGCGGCTGACGCTGGTCCAATTGCCGAAGATCACGTCGACCTCGTGCACGGTCAGCAGCTCGCGCGCTTTCTCGGCGAACAAGGGCCAGTCCGAGGCGGGGTCGACGACCACTGCTTCCAGTTCGCAGCCCAGAACGCCGCCTTTCTCGTTCTGCTGTTCGATCAGCATTTCCATGGTGTCTTTGAGCGTGGTCTCCGAGATTGCCATGGTGCCCGACAGCGAGTGCAGTACGCCGACCTTGATCGGGCAGTCCTGCGCCATTGCGGGCAGCGCGGTTGCCATCACGACAGCGACGGAGCTTAACAGCTTTTTTGACATTGATTCAGTCCCCTTTGCGTAACGCGCAGGGTGCTTGTGGGCAATATCCAAATGTCCCATATATCCCCCACGCAACATGTTGCGGAGTGCGGTGGTGATCTGGATTGCAAGGCCTGCACCATCGCACGTTCGACCGGACGGGATTCGTCCGCCGCACACAGTGCTTCCACATGCTTCTGCAAAGCGGCGAGGTTGCAGCGTGGCGATGGGCCGGAGTCTACTGCCGAAGTCTAAATTTTCAGCGCAATCGGCAGTTTTCGCCTGTTTTTTGGGCGCTCTCTTTTTCGCGACGATCAGCTTTCCAGGAGCAAGCTTTCACAATAGTCGATCTCGACCTTCGCGCGGTGTCTGGCCCAACGGGCTATGTCTGGATCTCGTTCGAATTGTGCCATGCTCAGAATGTGCGCATGCGCGCTTTTCGCCTTTATCCGCTGATCCAGAAGGCTGCTGCGCATCTCGTTTTTCGTCACTGAGGCGAGCATGTCTTCGAAATGCGCCCGGCGCAGTTCCAGAACCTCCGCGTCTACGCTCCGCATCAACCAGGCATGTTCAAGCTCGGCGGAGAAACGTCCGGTGCAGCTCGCAAAGACCTGCGGCAGCGTCGTGGCGGCGGCTGGCCCACCTAGCATGATGCCGAGAACAAATGCGCCTGTCTTCATTCCGCTCATTTCCTGATCGTCCAGTCTAAAAATCCGGCAAGCAACATGAGTTTCACCGTTGCTCCAAGGGCCGCGATGGGTGTGGCCATTTCGTCCCGCGCGCGCCCAATTTTCGAGCATTACGGGTCAAAGCTGCCGAATTCTTGAGCGTGGCGGCATGGCGACGGGGCCTCCAGAAGGGCTTGGACTGGAACAGGGCGCATGGGGCGTGCTCGTTTCCGGTGTCCTCTCGCTCGGAAACGCCCATGCATCTCGTTCAAGACTTCAAGGCTTCTGCCGATGCACCGTGCCTTCCCCGGGCGGTCGGTGGGTTGCAGGTGTCGTCGAAGATGCGGGATGGCCATAGCTGGATCGACGGATTGCACAGTGCGGGATGCGCACGCGCTGTTTTTCCGCGCCGAAAGGATGCTGTCGAAGCTATCGTGGTTAACACCTCCGGTGGGCTGACAGGCGGGGATCGTTTTGACATCGACGCACGCGCCGGTCGTGACAGCAGGCTGGTGTTGACGACGCAAGCCGCAGAACGGGTGTATCGCAGTTCTGGTGGCCGTGCGCATGTCAGGACAAGACTTGCTGTCGAGGCCGGGGCGGCGATGTACTGGCTTCCGCAGGAATTGCTGGTTTTTGATGGCGCGGCACTGGACCGACGGCTGGAGGTCGATCTGTCCGAAAAAGCCGCGGAGTTCGTGATGGCCGAGCCGATCGTCTTGGGGCGTACGGCGATGGGCGAAGTGGTCAACGATGCGACTTTTCTCGACCGCATCAGCGTTCGTCGCGGCGGGCAGCCGGTCTATGAAGACCGTCTTGCCCTGACAGGGGATATCCCGGCGCTTTTGGTCCAGGCCGCGACCGCTGGCGGGATGCACGCGATGGCAAGCGCGCTTTATGTCGGCCCGCGGGCAGAAGCCTTGCTAAAAAAGGTCCGCGGGTTTCTGTCGTCAACTGGCGGTGCCAGCCTTCTTCGTCCCGATACCCTCGTGGTCCGCGTGCTTGCACAAGATGGTTTCCTGCTGCGCACGGTGCTGTGCCCGGTGCTGGAGGCGCTGTCGGGTGCCACACTTCCCAGATCCTGGAGGCTTTGAGAGAAATGCAACTGACGCCAAGAGAAAAGGACAAGCTGATGGTCGCGATGGCCGCCGAAGTGGCGCGAAAGCGGCTGGCGCGGGGGGTGAAGCTGAACTATCCCGAAGCGATTGCCTTGATCACGGACGCGGTTGTCGAAGGCGCACGGGACGGCCGCACTGTCGCGGACATGATGACCGCCGGGGCCGAAGTGGTTTCGCGCGGGCAATGCATGCAGGGCGTGCCTGAAATGATCCATGAGGTTCAGGTCGAAGCCACTTTTCCCGACGGCACCAAGCTTGTCACCGTTCACAATCCCATTCGCTAAGCCCACAGGAGACCACCCTCATGCAACGCCTCGCCATTTCCCTCGTTCCCGCTTTGCTGGCTGCCGGCCCGGCGCTTGCCCATCTCGATCCGGGTGCGCACGGCTCTTTCGCGGCGGGTGCCTCGCATCCGGTCTTTGGGGTCGACCATATCCTTGCGATGGTTGGGGTGGGGCTGTGGGCCGCCAGCCTTGGCGGACGCGCATTTTGGGCGTTGCCGGTGGACTTCGTGGCCGCGATGACGGGTGGGTTCGTGCTGTCACTGGGTGGACTGCCGCTTCCCATGGTCGAGCCGATGATACTTGCCTCTGTCCTCTGTCTTGGCCTGTTGGTCGCCATGGCGGCGCGGTTGCCCTTGCCTGGCGCGGTGGCGATCGTGGCGGCGATGGGCGTGTTCCACGGTCACGCGCACGGGGCCGAGATTGGCAGCGCGGGGGCGTCAGCCTATCTTGCCGGGTTTGTCGCCGCGACGGCGGCGCTTCATGCATTGGGGGCCGCGGCAGGTTGGACGCTGGGCCGTTCGGGCGGCGCGCTGATGGCGCGTGGCGCCGGGCTGGCCGTCGCCATGGGCGGGTCCGCATTGGTCATGATTGGATAAATCGATGATCCCCGGAGAAATCTTTCCCGCCGAAGGCACGCTGGAGCTGAACGCTGACCGCCAGGCGATCACGCTGGAGGTGGCGAATACCGGCGACCGGCCCGTTCAGGTGGGCAGCCATTATCATTTTGCCGAAACGAACCCAGCCTTGGAGTTCGACCGTGACGCCGCACGCGGTCACCGTCTTGACATCGCGGCCGGCACCGCCGTGCGGTTCGAACCCGGACAGCGGCGCGAGGTGCAGCTGATCCCGATGTCGGGCGCGCGCCGCGTGTACGGCTTCAACCAGCACATCATGGGAGAGCTGTAATGCCCGCCACGATCTCACGGGGCGACTATGCCGCGATGTTCGGCCCCACGACGGGCGACAAGGTGCGTCTGGCCGACACGGACTTGATCATCGAGGTCGAACGTGACCTGACCGCCTTGAACGCAGGCGCCGCCACGACGGGCGGTACCGGAGATAACGCCACGCTCTACGGCGAAGAGGTCAAGTTCGGCGGCGGCAAGGTCATTCGCGACGGAATGGGCCAATCCCAGGCGACCCGGGCCGAGGGCGCGGTCGATACGGTTATCACCAATGCGCTGATCGTCGATCATACCGGCATCTACAAGGCTGATGTTGGCCTGAAAGCGGGGCATATCCACAAGCTCGGTAAGGCCGGCAATCCCGATACGCAGCCCGGCGTCGACATCATCATCGGTCCCGGCACCGAGGTCATTGCAGGCGAAGGCCGCATCCTGACAGCAGGCGGGTTCGACAGCCACATCCATTTCATCTGCCCGCAACAGATCGAGGATGCGCTGCATTCCGGCCTGACCACCATGCTGGGTGGCGGTACGGGGCCCGCGCAAGGGACGCTTGCGACGACCTGCACACCCGGCCCCTGGCATATCGGGCGCATGTTGCAGGCGGCGGACGCTTTCCCGATGAACCTCGCATTCGCGGGAAAAGGCAACGCCTCGTTGCCCGGCGCGCTGGAAGAGCAGGTCAATGCCGGGGCCTGCGCGCTGAAACTGCACGAGGATTGGGGCACCACGCCAGCCGCGATCGACTGTTGCCTGTCGGTCGCCGACGCGATGGATGTTCAGGTGATGATCCACACCGACACGCTCAATGAATCGGGCTTTGTCGAGAACACGGTGGCCGCGCTCAAGGGGCGAACCATTCATGCCTTCCACACCGAAGGTGCGGGCGGCGGCCATGCGCCGGACATCATCAAGATCTGCGGGCAGGAAAACGTGTTGCCGTCGTCTACCAACCCAACGCGACCTTTCACCGTGAACACGCTGGAAGAACACTTGGATATGCTGATGGTCTGCCATCACCTCGACAAATCGATCCCCGAGGATATCGCGTTCGCCGAAAGCCGCATCCGGCGCGAAACCATAGCTGCAGAGGATATTCTGCACGACATGGGGGCCTTTTCGATCATCGCCTCCGACAGCCAGGCCATGGGCCGCGTCGGAGAGGTGATCATCCGTACGTGGCAGACCGCGGACAAGATGAAGAAACAACGCGGGCGGCTGGATGAGGAGTCTGGCGAAAACGACAACCTTCGTGTCCGCCGCTACGTCGCCAAATACACGATCAACCCCGCCATCGCGCATGGTATTTCGGGCCACATAGGCTCGATCGAGGAAGGCAAGCGGGCCGACCTTGTGCTGTGGAACCCGGCGTTTTTCGGGGTGAAGCCCGAGATGGTCCTGATCGGCGGCTCGATTGCCTGTGCGCAGATGGGCGACCCGAACGCCTCGATCCCGACGCCACAGCCGGTCTACACGCGACCCATGTTCGGGGCATTCGGGCGCGCCGTCGAAGCGTCGGCCGTGACCTTCGTTTCGGCAGCAGCCGCGGATGCAGGCATTGGCGATAGCCTCGGTCTGGCCAAGCGGACACTGCCTGTTCAAAAGACCCGCGGCATCGGAAAAGCCGATCTGAAGCTTAACGATGCCTGCCCCGAAATCGACGTCAACCCCGAAACCTACGAAGTGCGCGCCGACGGCGAGCTGCTGACCTGTGAGCCGGCCAGCGAATTGCCCATGGCGCAGCGCTATTTCCTGTATTGACCGCCATGACCCAACTCCCGATCGCCCAACACCTGCACAAGGCCGGAACCTGGACCGGTGACGCGGCACTTTGTGCGCTGTCCTACGAAGACCGGTTTTTCCGGCGCCGCAAACTTACCGTCGATCAAGGATGGTCGCTCGTGGCCGATTTCGAACAGACGGTATCCTTGAACGACGGGGACGCGCTGGAAACCACCGACGGCCGTCTCGTGCGGATCATCGCGGCCCCGGAGGCGCTGTTGGCCGTGTCGGGGTCCGATCTGGCGCGGCTGGCCTGGCATATCGGCAATCGGCACACGCCTTGCCAGGTGGAGGCTGATCGGCTTTTGATCCGCGACGATCCGGTGATCGCGCATATGCTGGCGCATCTGGGGGCGACCATGACGGCGGTTACCGAGCCCTTCAAGCCCGAGGGCGGCGCCTATGGCCACGGCCGCACGCACAGCCATGAGCACGGGGCGACGGCGCATGCCCACTGATGCCGAGCTGCTGACACTGGCGCAATGGCTGTCCCCGGCCTTTCCCATCGGCGCTTTTGCATGGTCGCACGGGATTGAGCAAGCCATCCGTGATGGACAGATCAATGATGCCGGCACCTTGCAGGCATGGCTGCGCAGTTGCCTGAACCAGGGCGGGGGCCGCAATGATGCGATCTGGTTGCGGCTTGCCGCCGGACCAGGCGATGTGATCGAGATCGATGCGCGGAACCGCGCCTTCGCGCCCTCCGCCGAACGCCTGTCCGAGACCGTGCGGCAGGGAGCAGCCTTCGTGCGCACGACCAACGCCGTCTGGGGGCTTGATCTTCCGCAGCTGACCTTGCCGGTTGCAACAGGTCGGGCGGCGCATCTCATGCAGCTCGACATTGACGCCTGCGTGCTGCTCTATCTGCAATCCTTCGTCTCCAACCTTGTTTCCGCCGCGCTGCGCCTGATGCCGCTTGGCCAGACAGACGGGCAACGCGTGCTGGCCGCGCTTCAGGCTGACGTGATCCGGGTGGAGGCCGAGACGCGCGGCGCGGTCCCTGACGACATTTTCAGCAACGCGTTTCTGTCCGATATAGCGTCGATGCGGCACGAAACTCTCGAACCGAGGCTATTTCAGTCATGACCAGGATGAACGGCCCCTTGCGCATCGGAATCGGCGGTCCGGTCGGCGCGGGCAAAACCACGCTGACCGCCCGTCTTTCAGAGGCGATGAAAGACAGGTTTTCGATCGGCGTGATCACCAATGACATCTATACTCAGGAAGATGCGGACGCCCTTGTGCGGATGCAGATCCTGCCCTCGGACCGGATCATCGGAGTTGAAACAGGGGGCTGTCCGCACACGGCGATCCGTGAAGACGCGTCCATCAACCTCGCCGCTGTCGCCGAGATGCGTGAACGCCACCCGGATCTCGAGGTTGTCCTGATCGAGTCGGGCGGTGACAACCTGTCCGCCACGTTCAGCCCGGAACTGGCCGACCTGACGGTCTATGTGATCGACACGGCGGCGGGAGAGGAGATCCCGCGCAAGGGCGGTCCGGCGATAACACGCTCCGACATACTGGTGATCAACAAGACCGACCTCGCACCCCATGTAGGCGCTTCGCTCGACGTGATGCGACAGGACGCCACGCGGATGCGCCAAGGCCGCCCGTTCATTTTCACATCGCTCAAGTCGGGTGTCGGTGTCGACGAAATTCTTCAGGAAATCACGATGATTTCTGGTCTTGGCTCGACACAATAACGGCTCTTCTGTTTTGGCGTACTTGCGTTTGCTTGCGTCACGATCCGCCCGTTTGTCTTTAGGTAACAAAGGACCCTCCGAACAAATCGGCATTCTGATTTCCTTTCACATAGGAACACCACCCACCGGACTCCAGTCCGACGCTGCCCGAAGGCGGCGCCCATATTTTTGGGATTTGTTGATAAGGATCAATTGGCTCTTAGTTTTCGGTCACTTCAAGTTTATGATCCAAAGATCCGATTGATTAGACTAGGTAGGCAGTTCATGGCATTCACGTCGTCCTTCAGTCTCTTTCAATCGCCTTTCCTGCGCGCCTAGAGTGGAGC
The DNA here is from genome assembly GCF_028807495.1 of Roseovarius sp. SK2. NCBI lineage: Bacteria > Pseudomonadati > Pseudomonadota > Alphaproteobacteria > Rhodobacterales > Roseobacteraceae > Roseovarius > Roseovarius sp. SK2. The sequence goes on along the minus strand of NZ_JARAMK010000013.1, from coordinate 60,399 downwards.
GCAAAGTGCCGTCCATGATGTCTTGATGGGCTGGAAGGATACAACAAAAGCTGGCCACCTATTCCCGACGATAGCATCTGTTTGCCTCTTTAACATTCATGCCCACGTTACCGCGGTGGGAAATCCGGAATGCTAACATATCGGCCATGGTGTTGGGGTTCTCCTTTACCACGGAACGCCAGCAGCCCCGCACGCGTAACATACGCAGCCCGGTCAGGATTGGTGCGAGGACAGTTATCAGTCGGCGAGTTCGATGCGCACGGAAAAATCCCCCTCCCGCATCAACGGCTCGAGCGAACCGTCAATCTCGCCCAGCCGCAGCAGGCCTGCCGAGGACTGGAATGGCTTGTAGAAGATCGCGAGGTTGCCCCATGGTCGATACTGCGTGATGTCACCCGGCTCGGGTTCATAGGCGCGCGGCGCGCCCGTGTCGTCGAGCTTTCGGTCAAGGTTGGCGACCTTCTCGATGCCGTGGTAATCGCTGAGCGTCAGGTCGATCGGGAGCATCGATTCGAAGTCCCGCGCGGCAGGGGTGTCGTCCAGCGTCGCGGGCATCACCTCGTCTCCGACAATAACGTTGATCCGGGTCATGGCACTCCTGCTATTGAAATCATCAGCATTTCCGGCCTTGGCCGGTGCAAAGAAAAGGGCCGCAGCGGTCAGTGCCAGTGGAATATCGGGTCTGCCGGCCATACTGGGTTTCCTTCCTCGCCTCGCCAGCACTCTAACCGCTACGACGGCGGAGAATAGGGGGAAGATGTCGCTTCCACTCATGAGCCACGGCCATCAGTATGACGGCATTCCGCCCTTCAGGTCCATGCCGGCCCGGGTGCCGGCCCTGTCGACAAGGATGCGACAGCGAGCCCGGCGGTTCACGATCCACTCGCAAGCCTACCCGTTCATGAATGCGTCTCATGGGTGGATGCCGCCTGCGCCGCATTATCCCGGCTGATACGCACTCTAGCTTGACTGTCAGCGGCGCGGGACGTGCCCCGCCGCAAGGCGGCAATTCGACGAAAGGAGACATCCCGTCATGAAACACCTTATCGGAACGACCCTCGCGCTTGGGCTGGCCGCCCCGGCCGCTTTTGCGCAATCCCAGACCATCACCCAGACCGAAGATCGCGGCGGGCAGATCGGGAGCGAAGAAACCTTTACCGGCACCGCCTATGTCGCGCCCGTTTTTCCGCCCGAGATGAACGGCGTCAGCGCGGGCGAGGTGACATTCCTGCCCGGGGCCCGCTCGGCCTGGCACACGCATCCGGTGGGGCAGATGCTGGTGGTCACCGACGGCACTGGCTGGGTGCAGGAACGCGGGCAGGAAAAGGAGGTCATCCAGGCCGGTGATGTCGTCTGGTGTCCGCCGGAAACTGAGCACTGGCACGGTGCGACCGACACCACCTCGGTGACGCACTATGCCATCCAGGGAAACGAGGACGGCTCGGCCGTGACCTGGGGCGAGCATGTCACCGATGAGGAATATGCGCAGTGACCTTTCGGCGGTCCGCGTTGTGCGGGCCGCCTACTCTCACGCTTTGGAGCTTTCGTCGACATGAAACGCGTTCTGCACTTTTTGACCGCAGCGATGCTGGCGCTGCCCGCGCATGGCCAGACGATTGAAACGGTTCTGCCCGACCTGAACTACCCCTGGGACATCGAGGCCAGTAAAGGGAGTCTCTATATCACGGAAAAGGCCGGCACCCTGTCGGTGCTGGAAAACGGCGAGTTGCTGCGCCTGCCGGTGGTCACCAGTGTGCCGATCCTCGACGACCGTGGCGGTGGGCTGCTTGGTCTCGCGCTGAGGCCGGATTTCACTGAAAGCGGGCGTGTGATCCTGTATCAGCACCATGGAACGCCCGAGAACCGCAGGAACCGGGTTATCGAGGTTGTGCGCGACGGCAATGCCTGGCGCGAGACGCGGGTTCTTGTCGAAGACATCCCCGGTCACCCGCTCTACAACGGTGGCCGCGTCGCCTTTGGCCCGGATGGCATGCTTTATGTCACCACCGGGTGGACCGAGAACCGGGAGCGGCCGCAGGACCTGCAGAGCCTGGCGGGCAAGGTCCTGAGGGTCACGCCTGAGGGCGACGTGCCCGGCGACAATCCGTTTCCGGGCTCGCCAGTCTATTCGCTGGGGCACCGCAATCCGCAGGGCCTTGCCTGGAACGACGACGGCGTGCTGTTCGTCGCCGAGCACGGGCAGTCCGGCCAGGACGAGGTGAACCGCGTCGAGGCAGGCGGCAACTATGGCTGGCCGCTGATAAAAGGTGACGAGACGCGGGACGGGATGCATGCGCCGCTGGCGCAGTCCGGGGGCACAACCTGGGCGCCGTCGGGCCTGGCCTGGGACGGTGAGACTCTGTTGTTGGCAGGACTTCGGGCGCAGGGTGTGCTTGCCGTGACCGAGGACGGAGAGGTGCGCGAAGCCTTCCACGCCGGCGAACGGATACGCGACATCGTTGTCACGCAAGAGGGTATTCTTGCCATCACCACCAACCGCTCCCCGCGCGGCGACGGCGCCTCGCGCGACCGGCTCATCCGGATCCTTCCGTAACTCGCAAGCGCATAATGCATGGACTTTATGAGCCAAGCACATATATCCGGAGGCGAACCCGCCATGATCACCGACAGAGAGATCAGAGCTTCCGCCATGCTACGAGAAAACATCAACGACCTCATCGCGCTGGCCGCCGTTGCGGAGGAACGCAGCTTTACCAGGGCCGCGGCGCGGCTGAACGTGTCGCAATCCGCGCTCAGCCACACGATCAAGGGGCTGGAAAAGCGGCTTGGCCTGCGCCTGCTGACGCGCACGACACGTTCGGTTGCACCGACGATCGAGGGCGAGGATCTGCTGGCCACGCTGAATCCCTGCTTCGAGAAGATCGAGTCTAGGCTTCAGGCGCTGAACGATGCGCAGGACCAGCCGACCGGTACGGTGCGGATCGTCGCGGTGGAATACGCGATAGAGTCCCTTCTGTGGCCGAAGCTGTCCCCGGTGCTCAAGGCGCATCCGGCGGTAAAGGTCGAGTTCGTGGTCGATTACGGCTATTCGGATCTTGCGGAGTCGCAATGTGATGCCGGTGTGCGGTACGGCGAGCAGGTGAGCGAAGGCATGATCGCGATGCGGATCGGGCCGGACGAGCGGATGATCTGCGTCGGCGCCCCTGACTATTTCGAGACGGCGGGTGTGCCCGAGACGCCGCAGGACCTGACAAGCCACCACTGTATCAACCTGCGCCTGTCGACGCATGGCGCGCTCTACGCGTGGGAGTTCGAGGATGCTGACGGAAACGAGATCCGGGTGAAGGTGCAGGGCCAGGCCGTATTCAACATGATCAACCCTGTCTTGCGTGCGGCCACGGACGGTCATGGTCTTGCATTGGTGCCGGAACGCCTGGCGCAGGAGAAGCTGGATGCGGGCGATTTGCGCATCTGCCTTGACGAGTATTCGCCGTATTTCCCCGGTTTCCATCTGTATTATCCCAGCCGGCAGCGCCCGTCCTCGGCGTTCCAGGTTGTTCTGGATGCGCTACGCGAGCGCGCGTGAGGGCTCATGAGCCAAGCTCATGAGTGGCTTGGGAACGGGCGGCATTAACCTTTGAGCCGAAGCGACCAGATCATGGGGCAGTTACAACATGATCCGAAAGGTTTTCCCCATGAAGACGCATTTCGCCGCTTCTGCCCTGTCTCTTCTCGCCGCGTCCGCCTCGGCGCAGACACCGGCTGAAACACTTCCAGACGCCGTCGGCAGCGTTGCCCCCGCGCTGGAGGCCTACTCGCAGGACTCGCTCTTCGGCTCCGTGTGGCAGTCCGAAGACCTGTCCGTGCGCGACCGTTCCCTGATCACCTTTGCCGCCCTGATGACCCGGCACGAGACGGAAGACCTGGGCGATTATGTCGCCCTCGCACTTGATGCCGGCGTGACGCCCGCAGAGATTTCCGAGACGATCACGCATCTTGCCTTCTATTCCGGCTGGGGCAACGCCACCGCTGCCGCCGAGGCCGCCGCCCCGGTCTACGAGGAGCGCGGCGTGAGCGCCGAGGACCTGCCGGACGTCGATCCCGAGCTTCTGCCGCTGAACGAAGAGGCCGAAGCCGCCCGTCAGGAGCACGTTCAGGGTACGTATGGCGAGGTCAGCCAAGGCGTGGTGGACAACACCGAACAGCTGCTTTTCCTCGACCTGTGGCTGCGCCCGGCGCTGGAACCGCGGGATCGCAGCCTCGTTACAGTTGCCGCGCTGATCGCCGCCGGTCAGCCCGAGCAAATGACCTTTCACCTGAACCGCGCCATGGACAACGGCCTGACGCAGGAGGAAGCTGGCGCGATGCTGTCGCACCTGGCCTTCTACACCGGCTGGCCGCGCGTCTTCTCGGCGATGCCGGTGGCCAAGGACGTGTTCGCAAACCGCTCTGAATGAGCCTTTGCCGGCGGGGACAACCCCCGCCGGTTCATCAACAGGAGACCGGAATGAAGATCGGCATAATCGGAAGCGGCCTGATGGGATCGCAGCTTGGGCGGCTCTGGGCTGCCAGCGGGCATGCGGTCACGTTCTCGTATTCCCGCAGCGCGCAAAAGCTTGAGCGGCTGGCGCGAGCCGTAGGCGCCGCGCATGGCAGCGTGGCAGAGGCCGTGTCCGGGACCGATGCCGTTCTGCTTGCCGTCCACTGGTCGCGCATCGACGATGTACTGGACCAGGCAGGAGACCTGGGCGGTGCGGTCGTGCTGAATTGCTGCGTGCCAATGGATGACAGCAATACCGACCTCGTCGTCGGAACCACCACCTCGGGGGCCGAGGAACTGGCGGCGTTGCGGCCGCGCGCCCGCTGGGTGTCGTGCTTCAACACCGTGCCGTCGGAAGCCTTCGGACCGGTCTTCGACCGCAGGAACCAAAAGCCGCGGCCGCAGGTTCTTACCTATGGCGACGACGAGGGCGCAAAGGAAGTGGCGCGCGGCCTTATCCGCGAAGCCGGCTTCGAGCCGCTGGAGGCCGGTGGTTTGCGCACCGCTCGCTTCGTCGAGCCCTTTGCCATGGTCACCGCCGAACTGGCCTATGGCCAGCCCGGAGGTCCGGCCCTGACCTACCGTTTCGAAAAACTGCGCGCTGCGCATTGAAAGGAAAAGACATGAAGATCACCCGTTCTGGCAGCTCGCCGTCCAATCCGGGACCGGAAGACTATTTCACCGGCACCGTTCGTATCGACCCGCTGTTCCAAGCCGAGGAGCCCGGCCGCACCAGCGGTGCGCATGTCACCTTCGAGCCGGGCGCCCGCACCGCCTGGCACACTCACCCCGCGGGCCAGACGCTGATCGTCACGTTCGGCCGCGGGCGCGTCCAGCGCGACGGCGGGCCGGTCGAAGAAATCAGCCAAGGCGACGTGGTCTGGTTTCCCGCCGGCGAAAAGCACTGGCACGGTGCTGATGCAGATACGGCGATGAGCCACATCGCGATCCAAGAAAGTATCGACGGTACGCCGGTCACGTGGCTGGAGAAGGTTTCGGACGCCGATTACAACGGCTGATCCGGCGTCATATTCCGCCAAGGTTGAAGCCGACGCCGGCGTGCCACGGAACCAGGAGGCGAGACCACGGCCCGCTGGCGCGCGGTGGACACTGTGCGAAAGCCTGCGACCCGCGGACTCGCAAGCCGAAGCCGACGTGCCGCTGCGACGCCGAAGACAAACCCGACCGGAGGGGCGTCACCATCACGGAGGATTGCACCTGCGTGGCAGCGAGACGTGCATGCGCTGCCCCGTGCCGGTCAACTCATGAGCCCGGTTCATCGGTGCTATCGGCTACCGCAGACTGTGCAGCGGCGGCGGAGGCGCTACGTGAACCATTACATGATTGCGAGACAGGTCAGGAAGGAAACTCATATGAGCCCGCCCCCCATCGAATTCGAACTTCGGCGCAGAACGCTGCTGGTTGGCACGGCTGCCGTCGCACTAGGAGCCGGCGTTGGCCGGAGCGTCGGCGCACAGACGGACAACGGAACCGCGCCGGCCGTCCCCGAGACGACGGACATCACCGTCACGGTCAACGGCACGCCGCAGGACATGACCGTCGACAACCGCGTCACGCTGCTTGATGCCCTTCGTGAACATCTGCACCTGACCGGCACCAAGAAGGGCTGTGATCACGGCCAATGCGGCGCGTGCACGTGCACCGTCAACGGATCGCGGATCAACTCGTGCCTGAGCCTTGCAGTCATGCATGACGGTGACGAGGTGGAAACGATCGAGGGTCTCGGCACGCCCGATCAGATGGAGCCGATGCAGGCCGCTTTTGTCGAACACGACGGATTTCAGTGTGGATACTGCACACCGGGCCAGATTTCGTCTGCCCGCAAGGTGATCGAGGAGATCCGCGCAGGCATCCCCAGCCATGTCACCGCCGACCTGACGGCCGAGATCGCCATGACCGACGCCGAGATCCGCGAGCGGATGTCCGGCAATATCTGCCGCTGTGGGGCTTATTCCAACATCCTCGCCGCCATCACTCAAGTCGCGGAGGAGCAGACATGAGAGCGTTTTCCTACGAAAAGCCGGCCGATGTCGCCGCTGCCGCCCGCGCAGCCGAAGCAGACGGCGCGAAATTCATCGCGGGCGGGACCAACCTTCTGGACCTGATGAAGCTGGAGATCGAGACGCCGGCCCACCTGATCGACGTGAACGGTCTTGGACTGGACGAGATCACCGAGACTGAGGAGGGCGGGTTGCGCATCGGCACGCTGGTGTCGAACACCGATCTGCTGGCCGACATGAGGGTCCGGCGTGACTATCCGGTCCTGACGCGGGCACTGGCCGCCGGCGCGTCGGGCCAGTTGCGCAATAAGGCGACAACCGGTGGCAACCTGCTGCAACGCACGCGCTGTCCGTATTTCTATGACACGGCGATGCCCTGCAACAAGCGCGAGCCCGGATCGGGGTGCGGTGCGCTGACCGAGGGCGCGTTTTCGCGCCAGCTGGGGATCATCGGCACGTCGGACTCTTGCATCGCAACCCATCCTTCGGACATGGCGGTTGCGATGCGCGTGCTTGATGCCACGGTCGAAACGGTGACCCCCACGGGCATGACGCGCCGTATTGCGCTGGAGGATCTTCACCTGCTACCGGGCGACAGGCCCGAGGTCGAGACGGCGCTGATGCCGGGTGAGCTGATCACCCATGTTACCCTTCCGGCGCCGGTCGGCGGAACGCAGGCCTATCACAAGGCGCGTGACAGGGCCTCTTATGCCTTTGCGCTGGTGTCCGTCGCGCTGATCCGTCAGCCGGACGGCACGGGCTGCGTCGCGCTGGGCGGGGTCGCGCCGAAACCCTGGCGGTCGGACGCGGCCGATGCCGAGCTGCCGAACGGCGCCCGCGCGGTGATGGCCAACTTGCTGGAAGGCGCGCGCCCGACCGAAGAGAACGCGTTCAAGATCACCCTGGCAGAGCGGACGCTTGCCGCCATGCTGGCAGAGGAGTAACCCCATGCAGTTCACCGAACCCGCAGGACAGAACCTGTTCGACAATGCCCGCATCGTCGGCCGGCCCGCGCACCGCATCGACGGCCCGCTCAAGGTGACCGGCACCGCCCCCTATGCCCACGAACGGCATGACGTGGTGCCGGGCCAGCTCTTTGGGTATCCGGTCGTCGCCGGCATCTCGCACGGGCGCATCACCGCTATGGACGCGGACGCCGCGCGGAACGCCCCCGGTGTCCGGGGTGTCGTGACGACGCTCGAGATCGAGCCGCTGGGTATCTGGGATTACAACGTCGCGCGTCTTTTCGGCGGCGACGTCATCGAGCATTATCACCAGGCGATCGCCGTGGTCGTGGCAGAAACCTTTGAACAGGCGCGCGCCGCGGCCGCGCTAATCGAGGTCGATTACGAGGAGGGCGATCCGGCTGATTACGATCTGGACGCGGCCTTCGAGCGGCTGGAAGGCACGGGCGAGCCGGGCACGATGGTGGGCGACGTGGACGGCGCTTTCCGCGACGCTGCCGCAGTGGTCGACCAGATGTATCATACCCCGTCCGAGAGCCATCAGATGATGGAGCCATTCGCCTCGATCGTCGATTGGTCCGACGGCGAAAACATGACTGTCTGGACCTCGAACCAGATGATCGAGTGGAACCGACAGGCGCTGGCGACCAATTTCGGAATCGAGCCGGACAGCATCCGGGTGGAAAGCCCCTATGTGGGCGGCGGCTTTGGCGGCAAGCTCTGGCTCAGGGCGGACGAGGTGTTGGCGGCGCTCGGGTCACGCGCGGTCGGAGCACCGGTACGACTGGCGATACCCCGGCCAATGATGATGAACAATTCCACGCACCGGTCCGCGACCGTCCAGCGTATCCGGCTGGCCGCCGATGCCGACGGGCGGCTTCAGGGGATCTGGCACGAGGCGGCCTCGCATTCGCTGCCGGGGGGGCGGGGCGAGAATGCCACAGCGCAGACGCCTTTCTTCTACGCTTCACCGGCCCTGCGCGTGCAGCATCATATCGTCGAGATGCCGCTGCCCGAAGCCTCGGACATGCGTGCCCCCGGCGAAGCCTCCGGGTTGATGGCGCTGGAAATCGCCATGGACGAGATGGCCGAGACGCTGGGCATGGACCCGGTGCAGCTGCGCATCATCAACGACACGCAGGTGAACCCGTCGAACCCGGAACAGGATTTCTCGGATCGTCATTTCGTCGAGTGCCTGGAGCGGGGGGCGGAGGCCTTCGGCTGGTCGGAGCGCAATGAGACGCCGGGCGGCCGTCGCGAAGGTCAGTGGCTGATCGGGCACGGTATGGCCGGCGCCTATCGCGGCGCCCCCACGCTGGCCTCGGGCGCGACGGTGCGGCTGTCCGGCGGACAGCTGGTGATCGAGACCGACATGACCGACATCGGTACCGGCTCCTACACCATCCTGGCGCAGACCGCGGCAGAGTGCCTAGGCCTGCCGCTCGACGCGGTGGAGGTCCGGCTGGCCAACAGCGCCTATCCGGTGTCTTCCGGCTCCGGCGGTCAGTTCGGGGCGGCGAGTTCGACCGCTGGTGTCTATGCAGCCTGCATTGGACTGCGCCAGCAGATCGCCGAGCAGCTGGGGGTCGACGCCCCCGAGTTCCGCGAGGGCCGCGTTACTGGCGGCGACACCGACATGGCGTTGGCCGATCTCGAATGCGAGCTTGAGGCAACGGACACGATGGAATGGGGCGAGTTCAAGCAGGACTACGTCCTTGCCACATTCGGTGCGCATTTCGTCGAGGTGGGCGTGCATGTCGGCACCGGCGAGATCCGGCTGCGCCGGATGCTGGCGGTCGCGGATGCCGGGCGTATCCTGAACCCCATTACCGCCCGCAGCCAGGTCATCGGCGGTATGACCATGGGTGTTGGCGCGGCGTTGTCCGAAGAGATGGCGCTGGACATCGGGCGGGGGTTCTTCGCCAATCACGACCTCGCCGGGTACGAGGTCGCGGTCCACGCCGACATTCCCGAACAGGAGGTCATCTTCCTCGACACGCTCGACGCGATCTCGACGCCGCTGAAGGCGAAGGGCGTCGGCGAACTGGGGATCTGTGGCGTGGCTGCAGCCGTAGCCAATGCCGTCTACAACGCCACGGGCATCCGCGTCCGCGACTATCCGGTCACGCTGGACAAGTTCATCGACCAGTTGCCCGAGGTCTGAATTCAGAGGGCGGATCCAGGGTCCGGCCCGTTGCATATCGTGGTGCTGCTCGTGACCTGGCCCCCTGAGAGCATGACACCAAACCACGCCATGGCTCCCGAAGAAATCTTCGGGAGCCATCTACCCTCAAGGTCGACTTGGCAGGAGATTCTTGCCGTTCAAGTGGCGGTCAAATTGACTTTTCTTGCTTTGCGGTCAAAACCGCCCGCATGGTTGAGAAGGATTTCCACATAGTCGTCCGGTCAGCCGTATCCCCTTGGCGGGATGCCAGCATGACGATCACGCGACCTGACCAAGCGGATTGCCAACCTCGGCCTTGCCCTTTTGGAAGAGGGACACTGGTGTAGAAAACGTGCCTCGTATCCCCTTATTTTGGAGATGAACATGGCACAGAACATCTTCGACAATCCCGAATTCTTCACCGGCTACAGCCAGCTTCCCCGGCAGGTGCAAGCGCTGGACGGGGCGCCGGAATGGAACGCCATCCTTGCCATGCTGCCGGACGTAGCAGGCAAGCGCGTGGCCGATCTGGGCTGCAGCTTTGGTTGGGCGTCCCGCTGGTTCCGCAAGAACGGTGTGATCTCGGTTCTGGGGCTCGATCTATCGGAGAACATGACCGGGCCAAATCGCCGTGATGCCAGAGTTGGCCGACGAGGTGGGACGGCCAATGATGTTGATGGTTTCGGCATAAAAGACCTGATCTCGTTGCCTTCCGGTCCTACCGGCCAGGCGGCATGCTGTCGAATGTCGTGAAATGGCTCGTAGCGGTCGTCGAGATGCGAGCCCTGACAGCACTCATCTGGACTTGCCCTCGAAAAGTGGAGAGCATCAACTGAGGAACCAGAAGGCGTACTATGTCCAACGGGAAACGACCGACGCCGGAATTTTGGCGTGAAGCTGTGCGACGGGCGTTGACGAGCGGGCGCACGCGATGTGAAATCGCCGACGATCTCGGCCGACCTCTCAACGCTGACACGCTGGGTGAGGCAAGATCGCGACGCACAGGAGCCTGCTGAAGACCAGCCCGGCTGCCAGCGACTGCGGCAGGCTATGGTTCACCTTGCACATAACCGCACGGCCTTCGCCCTGCCGAATGGCACCTATGGTGACCCACGGATGCATCGGGATCTCGTCGGCGACGGCCATCGGATCGAGCGTCACCGCACGGCTCGGCTGATGCCGGAGGCTGGCCTCGTGGCCCGTCAGAAGCGGCGGTTCAAATGGACCACGGACAGCGAAAACGCCATCGCCAGATACATCGACGGGTTCCATAACCCCGTCAGGCGGCACTAATCGCTCGGCTTCCTGAGCCCCATCGCCCTCGAGCGCAGGGCCCTCGAAGTGCGCTAAACGCTCTCCACAAGACTCGGGCAAGTCCACAAGTCCGATTGAGGCGCTTTCGCTGCAATAGTCTACTAATAAAACATTCCGATTGCTGCCCGCCGATCATCTCAGAGGCACAACTACTCTGGTGCAAAGCAAGCTTTCAAACGCCGTGCAGCGCCCGGTCCGCCAGAACGGCGGCAGAGGTACGGTTGTCCACCCCCATTTTGTGAAAGACCTGCTCGAGATGCTTGTTGACCGTCCGCGCGCTCAGCGACAGGATTTCCGCGATATCGCGGTTGGTCTTGCCGTGCGACAGCCACAACAGGACCTGCGCCTCGCGTGTGGTCAGCGCAAAGGTCCGCGCCAACTGCTCATCATCGCTGATCACCGTCTCGACCTCCTTAAGCCGCACAACGGTCTCGCCCTGGACTTGCCCGAGGTATACAAGGCTCAGACGCCCCTCGACATAGGGCCGCGCATCCGACATAGGCTGCGCCCCCAGCTTTGCCAGCCACGCCTGCACCGGCAGCGATGCGACGCCGTCTTCTGTCAGTGGTGTTTCCGAAAGGCGTTCGACCGCCTGCGGCGTGCCCCAGCTGATCCGCCCGTCAACTGCAAAGCTGACCACCGTCTGCCCGGCATAGTGCAGCGCGGCGCGGGCCGACTGGATCGCGCGGGCGTTCAACACGTGCGTGGTAATTCGCGCCAGCAGTTCCTCGACCACTACTGGCTTGGTGATGTAATCCACACCCCCGGCCCGCAACCCTTTCAGGATATGTTCGCTTTCAGTCATTCCGGTCATGAAGATCACCGGCGCGGGTGTCGCGCCGGGCGCGGACTTCAGCCGCCGAGTTGTTTCGAACCCGTCCAGTTCCGGCATCAATGCGTCCATCAGGATGACATCCGGCTGCACCCTTTGTGCCAGCTTGATGCCTTCCTCGCCCGACCGCGCCACCAGCACGGTCATCCCGTTCTCTTCCAGCGCGCGGGACACGAGCCCCAGCGTTTCGGGTGCGTCGTCGATCACCAGCGCGATGAAACGGCCGGCGGCAACGGTGTCAAGCAAGGCATCAGGCGGCATCTTGCATCATCTCCTTCAGTATCCGGGCGATCCCGGGCAGGTCAAACACCTCCAGGTGGCGGCGCACTCGCGCGACCTGCCCGCTTTCCGGTCCGGTCCCGGCCGTCATCGCATCCAGTTCCCGCGCGATACCCGCGGCATGGCCGATCTCGGCCAGCCGGATCATCCGTGCCAGCGCATCGTCGGGTATTCCGGCCGCCGGCCCAGCCTCTGTTTCGGGAGCTTCGGTCGTAAGCTCCACCTTCAGCAGACCGGCCATCCGCGCCAGGAAATCGCTGAGCGAATAGGGCTTTACGATGAACGCGTCGTAAAGCTGTTCGCGGTCGATCGACTGCCGCGCTTCGAGAGCGTGGCCCGTCACCATCATGATGGGGGTCGAGCGGTACGCAGGCCGGTCGCGCAGTGCCTGCGCCAGTTCCCAGCCAGTCATCCCGGGCATGTCGATATCCAGCACGAAAAGGTCCGGTGTCACGTCCTCCAGCGCCTTCAGTGCATCCTCGCCGCACGGCATCGCCTGTACGAGGAACCCCAAAGGCTTCAGCGTGGCTTCCAGCAGGCGCAGGTGATTCATGTCGTCATCGACCACCATCACCGTCTTGCGCACCCCGACATAGCCCACCGCCATGGCGCGCTCCTGCATGTTCCACGCGGCACTGGGAATGGCGCTCTCACGCAGCGACGGCAGCATCAGGCGCACCGAGAATGTTGTGCCTTCGCCCGGCACACTGTCCACAGTGATCTCACCGCCAAGGATATCCACCAGCAGCCGCGTGATAGTCAGGCCCAGCCCCGATCCGCCCGGAGAGCTGGTCGAGAATCGCTCGAACGGCTTCCAGATTCGTTCGAGGTTTCCTTCTTCGATCCCGGTCCCGGTATCGCTGACCTCGATCCGCGCGACCTCGTTGCGATAATGCAGGCGCAGGGTCACGGTGCCCTGGGGCGTATAGTTGATCGCGTTGGACAGCAGGTTGATGATGATCTGGCGTAGGCGCTTCTCGTCGAACTCGATCCACTCGGGCGGATTTCCCGAGGTCTGGATCCCGAAATCCAGTCCCTTTTCGCGCGCCTGCCGCTTGAAAACCGCCGCGATCTGCCGCAGCAGCTCGGGCAGGTTGATCCGGTCACGGTAGATTTCCAGCCGGCCCGCCTCGATCTTGGAAATGTCCAGCAGGTTCTCGATCAGCGCCGCCAGATGCTCGGACCCGCGCCGGATCGCCAGTACCGCCTCGCGTCGGCCGGCGGGCATGTCGCGGTCCTGTTCCAGCAGCTGCGCATATCCGTAGATCGCGTTCAGCGGGGTGCGCAGCTCGTGGCTGATCCCGGCCATGTAGCGCGTCTTGGCCAGGTTCGCGGCCTCGGCCTTTTCCTTGGCGGCCTGCAACGCCGCGTCAGTTCGGTCGTGCGCCCGGATCTCGCGCAGCAGGCGCTGCGTCTGAAATTCGGCCTCGTCGCGCGCCTTGTGGTGGCTTTCGCGGAACAGGATCAAGGTCCAGACCACGATCCCATTCACCACCAGCAACGTGCAAAAGATAATCGTCAGTACCGCGTCCAGCTGTTCGCTCTGCGCCCGTGCGCGGATCAGAAGCAACAGCCCCGCCACTACCGACGACGGCACCGCCGTGGTCATGAAGAACACCGACAGTCGCGCGGTCAGCAGGTCGATCGCCCGTTGCGGCAACGTCCTGCGCAAGGCGCTCATCCACATCGCGCCCAGCGTGGCATGCGGTTTGCAGCTGTCGCGGCACGAGGCATCCAACGTACAGCACAGCGAACAGATCGGCCCGGCGTAGAACGGGCAGTCGGTCATGTCTTCGCGGTCGAACCGGTATTCGCAGACACAGCAGGTCTGCGCGCCTTCCGGTGTGGTAGGCTGCGGCGCGGTATCGGGGCGCGCGATGTAATACTTGCCACCCGTACCCCACGCGATCAGCGGTGCCACGACAAAGGCCGTGGCCAGCGCGATCAGCGCCGAGAACGGCTGCAAGATCGTCCCCGCCCCGCCCAGCAGCACAAGAATGGAGACCAGAACCGCGGCAAGCATTGCACCTGTGCCCACCGGGTTGATGTCGTAAAGATGCGCGCGCCGGAACTCGATGCCCTTCGGGCTCAGGCCCAGCGGCTTGTTCACAACCAGATCCGCCGTCAGCGCACCGATCCATGCCAGTGCCACGTGCGAATAAAGACCAAGGATCGACTCGATGACGTGAAAGACGCCGAGTTCCATCAGCATCAGGGCGATCGACACGTTGAACACCAGCCAGATCACCCGTCCGGGATGCGAATGGGTAATTCGGGAAAAGAAGTTCGACCAAGCGATGGACCCGGCATAGGCGTTCGTCACGTTGATCTTCAGCTGCGACAGGATCACGAACGCGCCTGTCAGGGCCAGTGCCACGAAGGGCAGGGTGATCACCTGGTCGAATGCCGTGAAATACATCTTTGTCGGGTCGGTGGCGTCACGCGGCGGCACCGCTGCATCGATCGCCAGCACAAGCAGGAATGATCCCGCCAGCATCTTGGCCACGCCCAGAACCGTCCAGCCCGGGCCGGCCGCCAGCAGGGCGAGCCACCACTTGCGGCGCTCGGCAGGGGTCCTTGGTTCGCGCAGGAAGCGCAGGAAATCGACCTGCTCGCCGATCTGCGCGATCAGCGACAGCACCACCCCCATTGCCGCCCCGATCATCATGATCGTCGGCCCGTCGCCGCCGCGCTGGCCGGTGAACTGGGTCCACGTTCCGAGGTCGACGCCGGAATAAGCCAGCAAGGCAAAGGGCAGAATATGCAGCACGACCCAGAACGGCTGGGTCCATGTCTGGAAGGTCGAGATCTTGGAAAAGCCGTTGACAACCAGTGGGATGACTACGATCGCGGACACTAGGTACCCGATCCCCAGGGGCACACCGAAACAGAAATCCAGCGTGAAGGCCAGGATTGCGGCCTCTAGCGCGAAGAAGATGAATGTGAAGGTTGCGTAAATCAGCGAGGTGATGGTCGAGCCGATATAGCCGAACCCCGCGCCGCGTGTCAGCAGGTCGATGTCCACACCGTATCGCGCGCCGTAATAGCTGATCGGCAGGCAGGTCAGGAACAGGATCAACCCGGCCAGCATGATCGCGATGATCGCCGCGTCGAAGCCATAGATTAGTGTCAGCGCCCCGCCTATCGCCTCCAGCGCCAGGAAAGAGATCGAGCCGAGCGCGGTGTTCGCCACGCGCCCATAGCTCCAGCGCCGCGCACGCCGCGCGGTATAGCGCAGGGCGAAGTCCTCCATGGTCTCGTTGGCGACCCAGCGGTTGTATTTTCGCCGTCCGCCCGTGGCGCTGAATGATATGGCCATCACCTATCCAGTTTCCGCAGTTCGAGCCCGGGCGTTCTGATACACACGATGGTTTCCCCGAGCCGGCCCGTTCCTGCCGCAGACAACCCGCGCGTTCGCTCGCGCGTCTTCCCGGTACAGGCCCGATCTTGGGTGCCATACTGCCGGGTAAAAACACCTAACCATATACGTCATTCGACGTATACTGCATCGCAGCAATCCCTGCCAGCTTGTCCTGCAGAGGCACACTCGTCCCGTCTCACCGACTGTTGCACTGACAAGGAGGCACTATGTCTGACAGCAAAAAAACAAACGGAATCAATAACCTCAGCCGCCGCGCCGTGCTCGCGGGCGGGGCGGCGCTTTCGGCGTCTCTGTTCACGCCGAAAATGCTGCGCGCGCAAGATTACCCGACTTCGGAAGTTAACACCACGGGTCTGGCCGTCACCGACGATACCGTGACCTGCGGTATCCTGCACTCGGTCACAGGCACGATGGCGATCTCGGAAACCGGCTCGGTTCAGGCCGAGAAGCTGGCGATCAAGCAGATTAACGCGCAGGGGGGTATCCTGGGCCGCAAGATCGAGTACATCCAGGAAGACGGCGCATCCGATTGGCCTACCTTCGCCGAAAAGGCGCGCAAGCTACTGGTGCAGGACAAGGTCGCTTCGGTCATGGGCTGCTGGACCTCGGCCAGCCGAAAGGCTGTGCTGCCGGTCTTCGAACAGAACAACGGCTTCCTCTACTATCCCACCTTCTACGAAGGCCTCGAGGAAAGCCCGAACGTCATCTACACCGGCCAGGAAGCCACGCAGCAGATCATCGCGGGCCTCAACTGGGTGAACCAGACCAAGGGCGCCAAGTCGTTCTACCTGCTTGGGTCCGACTACATCTGGCCGCGCACCTCGAACAAGATCGCGCGCAAGCATATCGAGAACTTCATGGAGGGCTGCGAGGTCGTGGGCGAAGAGTATTATCCGCTCGGCCACACCCAGTTCAACTCGGTCATCAACAAGATCCGTCTGCGCAAGCCCGACGTGATCTATGCCATCGTCGTGGGCGGCTCGAACGTGGCCTTCTACAAACAGCTCAAGGCCGCGGGCATCGACCCGGCCGAGGAAAGCCCGATCGTCCTGACCATCTCGGTCACCGAGGACGAGATCCGCGGCATCGGCGGCGAGAACATCGACGGCGCCTATGCCTGCATGAAGTATTTCCAGAGCCTCGAGAACGAGAACAACCAGGAATTCGTTTCGGCCTTCAAGGAAATGTGGGGCGAGGACATCGTCATCGGCGATGTGACGCAGGCGGCCTATCTTGGTCCGTGGCTGTGGAAGGCGGCGGTCGAAAAGGCCGGCTCATTTGACGTCGACAAGGTGCGTGAGGCCAGCCCGGGCATCGAGCTTCAGACGGCGCCGGAGGGCTATGTCAAGGTCCACGAAAACCACCATCTGTGGTCCAAGACACGGGTTGGCCGCGCAAAGACGGACGGCCAGTACGATGTGGTTTACGAGACCGCCGACCTCGTCGAGCCCGATCCCTTCCCAGAAGGCTACCAGTAAGCGCTGACCGCGCCCGGCCCGAATGCGTAACCGGGCCGGGCGCGAACTGCGCTCCGCCTGCGCCGCGTGCCCGAAATGCGCGGCGCAGGCATGACCTCCTGCGATCTGCTGCCCACTTCCAGAAACGGAAAGACGTTCCATGTTCTCAGACTATTCCATGAGCGAGCTGACCGCGATCTTTGCCATGCAGGGATTTGCCGGTCTCATCCTGTTTTCGGTCTTCGTCCTCATGGCGCTCGGCCTTGCGATCATCTTCGGCCAGATGGGCGTCATCAACATGGCGCATGGCGAATTTATGATCCTCGGTGCCTACGTGACGTACCTGATGTCGAACCTTTTTGCCGATTACATGCCGGCGCTGTTCAGCATCTATTTCTTCATCGCAATGATCTTCGCGTTCATCGCGTCCGGCGCGCTGGGAATGCTCGTGGAATGGGCGCTCATACGTCATCTTTACAAACGCCCGCTCGACACGCTGCTGGCGACATGGGGTCTCAGCCTGATCCTACAACAGCTTTATCGCACCGTCTTCGGCGCGCGCGAGGTGGGCGTCACGATCCCCGACTGGATGATGGGCTCACTGCCGCTCACCGACCTGATCGAAGTGCCCATTAACGGAATTTTCGTGATGGTGCTCGCGGTCGGCATATCGGTCGGCGTCTACGTCATGCTCTACCGCTCGGGCTGGGGCAAGCAGGTGCGCGCGATCAACAACAATCGTCAGATGGCCGATGCCGTGGGCATCAACACCGCCTGGACAGACCGCATGACCTTTGCCATCGGCTGCGGCGTGGCGGGGGTGGCAGGCTCGGCCTTCACCATGATCGGCTCTACCGGGCCGACGGCGGGACAGCTTTATATCGTCGACACCTTCCTCGTGGTCGTATTCGGCGGTGCGGGCAGCCTTCTGGGCACCATCGCCAGCGCCTTCTCGATCAGCCAGGCACAGTCGATCATGGAGTTCTTCATCTCCGGTTCGATGGCCAAGGTCCTCACTCTCCTGACCGTGGTCGGCATCCTGATGCTGCGCCCGCAGGGTCTCTTCTCCCTGAAACTGCGCAAGTAAGCCGGAGGCACCAATGCAACCCATGCCGATCAAACACCCCTTCCTGACCCGGCGCGACATTGTCGGCTATGCGATCCTCGCAGCGGTCATCTTCGTCGCCTTCCCGCTGCTGCTGGAACCCTTCCGCCTCAACCTCTTCGGCAAGTACCTGACCTATGCCTTCGTCGCGGTCGGTCTCGTACTGTGCTGGGGCGTAGGGGGTATCCTCAGCCTGGGGCAGGGTATCTTCTTCGGGCTGGGCGGCTACTGCATGGCCATGTTCCTCAAACTCGAGGCGTCCACGCCGGAAAACACCTCGATCCAGTCGACGCCGGGCATCCCCGATTTCATGGACTGGAACCAGCTGACCGCGCTGCCGTGGTGGTGGGAGCCGTTCAACTCGCTTTTCTTCACCGTCATCGCGGTGGTAATCGTGCCGGTGGCCTTTGCCTTCATTATCGGGGTGGCCATGTTCCGCCGCCGCGTGGGGGGCGTCTACTTTGCCATCATCACCCAGGCCATCGCGGCAATCCTGACGATCCTGATCATCGGCCAGCAGGGCTTTACCGGCGGCGTCAACGGCATCACCGACCTGCGCACCTTCAACGGCTGGGATATCCGCACCAACGACGCCAAGACGCTGCTTTACTTCGTCAACGGCGCGTTGCTCTTTGCGGTGCTGCTGATCGCGCAGTTCGTCCGCAAGTCCAAGCTGGGCCGCCTTCTGATCGCCATGCGCGACCAGGAAGATCGTGTTCGGTTCTCGGGTTATGACGTGGCCAACTTCAAAATCTTCGTCTTCTGCCTCGGGGCAGGTTTCGCCGCCATCGGCGGAGCGATGTTCACGCTGCAGGTGGGCTTCATGTCCCCGACCTTCGTGGGCATCGTGCCCTCGATCGAGATGGTGATCTACGCCGCCGTCGGCGGTCGGCTTTCGATCATCGGTGCGGTCTACGGCACGCTTCTGGTGAATTACGCCAAGACCACATTTTCCGAAAGCTTCCCGGAACTCTGGCTTTTCGGTCTGGGCGCGCTCTTCATCGCGGTTGTGATGGCCTTCCCGAACGGCCTCGCCGGTCTCTGGGCTGATCATGTCGAACCGCGGCTGAAATCGCTCTGGCCGCGCGGTGATGCAAATCACCCCGCATCCACGACCCCGGCCACGGCCGAAGAAACCCCGGCGGAATGAGGTAGGACATGCTGGATTACGATAACCAGAACTTCGTGCTGATGGTCGAGGACCTCACGGTGTCCTTTGATGGGTTCAAGGCGGTCAACGACCTCAGTTTCTATGTCGAACCCAACGAATGCCGCGTGATCATCGGCCCGAACGGGGCGGGCAAGACCACCGTGCTCGATCTCATCTGCGGGCGCACCCGCGCCACATCGGGCTCGGTCGCCTTCAAGGGCAAGGACCTGCTGAAGATGCGCGAGGACCAGATCGTGCATGCCGGGGTAGGACGCAAGTTCCAGACGCCGTCGGTCTACGAGGACCTGACTGTCTTTGCCAATCTCGAGCTCAGCTATCCCAAGGGCCACGGTGTCTTCGGCGCGCTGTTCTTCAAGCGCGACCAGGCCGTACGCGACCGGATCGCAGAAATCGCCGAGATGATCTTTCTGAGCGATCAGCTGACGCAGAAGGCCGCCTTTCTAAGCCACGGCCAGAAGCAGTGGCTGGAGATCGGGATGCTGCTGATCCAAGATCCGGAGCTTTTGATGCTGGACGAACCCGTTGCGGGCATGTCGGTGGCCGAGCGTCGCAAGACCGCGGAACTCCTGAACCGGATCATCGCCGACCGCTCTGTCATCGTGATCGAGCACGACATGGGCTTCGTCGCTGACATCGCCACCCGCGTGACCGTCCTGCATCAGGGCAAGGTCTTGTCAGAAGGCTCGATGGAACATGTGCAGGCCGACCCCAAGGTCGTCGAAGTCTACCTCGGACATTGAAAGGACCTCCGATGTTGAACGTCAAGGAATTGCGATCCGCCTACGGGCAAAGCGAGGTGCTGCACGGGCTGGACCTTAATGTGAAGCCCGGAGAGATCGTCGCCATCATGGGCCGCAACGGCATGGGCAAGACCACGCTGATGAAAACGCTGATGGGCATCATGCCATCAACATCCGGCGCCGTCAGTGTCGAGGGCGCCGAGGTGACGAACCTCAAGCCGCACCAGCGCGTCAAGAACGGCATCGCCTACGTACCACAGGGCCGGATGATCTTTTCGTCGATGACCGTGAAGGAGAACGTCGAGACGGGCCTTACGTCCACCGGGGAGAAATCCGTGCCAGAGGACATCTACGAACTCTTTCCGGTGCTGTTGGAAATGAAGTCGCGCCGAGGCGGCAACCTTTCGGGCGGCCAGCAACAGCAACTCGCCATCGCCCGGGCGCTCGCGTCCAAGCCCAAGGTGCTGCTGCTCGATGAACCGACCGAGGGCATCCAGCCATCGATCATCCGCGAAATGGCCCGCACCCTGCGCCGCATTCGCGACGAAAAGGGGCTGTCCATCATTGTCTCCGAACAGGTCCTGACCTTCGCGCTCGACGTGGCGGACCGGGTCGTCGTTCTGGAAAACGGCACCTTCGTCCATGACAGCCCGCGCGAGGGCATCGACGAGGCGAAAGTCTCGAAATTCCTATCCGTCTGACCAAAACTGAAGAGAGGACAACATGGCAGATACGCTTATCTCGGTCGATCTTTCCGATAGCCCGCACACCAACGAGGCGGTACACAACCGCTGGCACCCGGACATCCCGATCGCCGTCTGGGTCGAGCCGGGGGACGATTTCAAAATCGAGACCTACGACTGGACCGGCGGCCAGATCAAGAATGATGACGATGCCGCCGACGTGCGCGACGTGGAACTGGAACAGGTCCACTACCTCTCCGGTCCCATCGGCGTGAAGGGCGCCGAGCCGGGCGACCTGCTGAAGGTTCACATCCTCGATATCGGGGCCAAGGAAGAGATGAACTGGGGCTTCAACGGATTCTTTTCGAAACAGAATGGCGGCGGCTTCCTGACCGATCACTTCCCCGAGGCGCAGAAATCCATCTGGGATTTCCACGGCATGTTCACCTCGTCGCGTCACGTGCCGGGGGTCAAGTATGCGGGCCTCATCCACCCCGGCCTGATCGGCTGTCTGCCCGACCGCAAGATGCTGGACATGTGGAACACCCGTGAAAAGGCACTGGTGGACACCGATCCCGACCGCGTACCGCCCCTTGCCGCTCTGCCCGACACCCAGTCGGCGCATATGGGCAAGCTGATCGGCGACGAGAAGATGAAAGCGGCCGGCGAGGCCGCCCGCACTGTTCCGCCGCGCGAACATGGCGGCAACTGCGACATCAAGGATCTTTCCCGCGGCTCGACCTGCTACTTCCCGGTCTATGTCGACGGCGCGGGCCTTTCGATGGGCGACCTGCACTTTAGCCAGGGCGACGGCGAGATCACTTTTTGCGGCGCCATCGAGATGGCCGGCTGGCTGCATATCCAGGTCGAACTGGTCAAGGGCGGGATGGAGAAGTACGGGATCAAGAACCCGATCTTCAAACCCTCGCCGATCACGCCGAAATACGACGACTACCTGATCTTCGAGGGCATCTCCGTCGATGAAAGCGGCGAGCAACATTACCTCGACGTGCACGTCGCCTATCGCCAGGCGTGTCTCAATGCGATCGAGTACCTTAAGAAGTTCGGCTATACCGGTGCGCAGGCCTACGCGATTCTCGGCACAGCGCCGGTGCAGGGGCATATCTCGGGTGTGGTGGATATTCCCAACGCCTGTGCCACTCTCTGGCTGCCGAACGAGATCTTCGATTTCGACATCATGCCGGGTTCCGACGGACCGACCAAGCATCTCGATGGCTCGGTCGACATCCCGCTGGCTCCAGATCTCTGAGACCCGATTGCCAGACGGGCCACTGATGTGGCCCGTCAATCCAGTTATGCGGAGATTTCAATGCCTTACTATGACTACAGCTGCCCTGAATGCGGACCCTTCACCGATTTCGCCGCGATGGCGGATTTCGACAAACCTTGCGTCTGCCCCACCTGCGCGGCATCCTCGCCCCGCGTTTTGTTGCGCGCCCCAGCCTTTGCCAACATGGACGGAAGTAAGCGTGCCGCCATGGCCACCAACGAACGCAGCCAGCATGTGCCCAAATCCACTAGGTCACATGGACCCGGCTGTTCGTGCTGCTCTGCAAGCTCAAAAAAGCTGCCCAGTCGCACACTCCACCGCGCGGACGGTTCCAAGAGTTTCCCTTCCTCCCGCCCTTGGATGATAAGTCATTGACCTGAGCAGCCTGATCTGACTGGTGCGGTTTGATTGTTAGTGCACGGTCAGCCTTGGGTCCATTGGAACGATGGTTTCTGGCGCTGGTGCCTCTGTCCCGGATGCTCGCAGCATACACCCTGTTCCGAAAATCACGACCCAGCATCGGCACTGGGATGATAATACCGTTTACAAGCCCGCTGGAACGCCGCAACAAAGAGATCAAGCGGCGCACCAAACGTTGTCGGGATCTTCCCCGACCGAGAGGCCGTCATCCGGCAGATCAACGGTCCATGAACCGGGGGCTAGGTATGCATCCGTGAGTGGTGCTCCCAGTTCCTCGGGCCGCATCTTGCAGCGCGTATCAATAAATCCTTCTAATCCAGCAAATAAATCTTTGAAATATAGATGCTTTTACAATCACTTTATACTTTATAAAATAATCCCTGGTGAAATACAACGTATGATAGAGTTTCGTGGCAGAGGACAATGCCTACTGTGGCGCGGGGGGCTTTGTGCCGCTTCGCCGCATTCCTGACAGGTGAAAATATTAGCTTTTGCAGCCATCCCTAAGAACAGCAAAAAACCGTATGTAGCTTGCCCTATAGTCAACCTTTCCCTCGTTTGAAAACGATACGTGCGCTTCCTATTCACGCTCGGGACGAGCAACTAAGCCCAGTGCTAAAGATGCCAGTGTTCAGCAAAGCAGAATATCCGATTGCCCAAACTTTGTGCTACGCTGTTTTATACAAGCTCCATTCAACGGTTTTGACACATGCCTGACAATACTTCCAAATCATTTTCATTGAGACCATTGGAAAAGCCCGACCTGACGTGCATCACACGATGGTTTCAGGAAGTGGGAGATTTGGCGCTCTTTGATCGACATTCGCGCGTCCCCTACGATCTGGCGACGAGTGAGAGGCTGTGGAACATGTCTGACACCCCGCAAAACGCGTACGACAATTGCTGGTTCGCGATCACGTCCAAACCCACCGGCGTTGCCGGCATCGTAGGCCTTGAGCGCATTTCGCCCGTCAACCGCGATGCGGTCATCGCACTTTATGTCGACCACGCGATCCGGCGGCAGGGAATTGGCATTCGGGCATCAGCGCTGATACTGGATTTCGCATTTCGGCAACTGGGATTGAACCGGGTGACGTCCTTCTATCGCAAGGACAACGCGGGCAGCCGCGATCTGACCAGTCAGGCCGGCTTCGAAGTGGAGGGAACGATGCGGCAAGCGTGGTTTTCCGACGGGAAGTTCCATGACATGATCGTCGTCGGTCTTCTGGCGGAGCACTGGAACACTCGACGAGACGCGCTGGCAGAAGAACTCGGAGAAACAACAGTGATCGCGTTTGGCGATGGGAAGAGTTCGGGTTCTAAATGGCCACCGCACAGGTCGGTAACGCACTGAATGAAAGCCGGATAGTTGAACGCACGCGAACCAACTTTCAGACAGCGGCTCGGGGCTGTCTTGTTTGCCGATGTCGTCGGGTATTCCCGGCTCATGGGGCGGAACGAGATTGACACCTACAAGGCCTTGCGCGCCCTTCTGGAACGTCTCGAGGCGGCGTGTGTCGAAAACGGCGGACAATTCGTCGACGTCAAGGGCGACGGCATCCTCGCCCGGTTCGACACGGCGACCGATGCCGTGCTTTTCGGCGTGGAACTGCAACGTATCACCGAGAGCAGCAATGCCGACTTGCCCCTGGCGCAAAGGATCAGCTTTCGCGTCGGAATCCATCTTGGTGAGTTCCTGCTCGACGACCGTGGCATTCATGGCGACATCGTCAACATCGCAGCCCGACTGCAAGAACTCGCCGAACCCGGCCGTGTCTTCGTCAGTTCCAGCGTGTATGAGCAGGTGCGCAACAAGCTGCGCCTGGGCTACGAGTTTCTTGGCCCGCAAATGCTTAAGAACATCGAGCAGCCCGTCCCCATCTTCTGCATCCGAACCGAAGTCGAGGGCGCAACCATGGCGGCCACGGTTCGGCCTTCGGCGCCCTCGATGGAGTACAGTCGGCCCGACACACCTTCGATCGCCGTTCTTCCCTTCGATATCCGCGGCGGCGACGAGTCCGAAAGCTGGTTGGCGGAGGGACTGACCGAGGACATCATTCTCGCGCTTTCCAAATTCAAGAACCTGTTCGTCATCAATCGGAACACAAGCTTCGCGTTCAGGGCGCAGGATCTGCCCCCAAGCAAAACTGCCACGAAACTGGGGGTGCGCTATGTCGTGCGCGGCAGCGTTCAGCGCGCGAAGACGAAGCTGCGCATCAAGGTCGAACTGATAGACACCGACTCGTCTCGGACGATCTGGGGCCAAACCTACGACCGGGATCAGGAGGACATCTTCGAGATTCAGGACGAGATGACCGCGTCAATCGTCGGGGCGGCCGCTGTTCTGGTCGAGGCAGAGGAACGCCGGCGCTTCAGTGCTTCGATCCCGTCCGACCTTGCGGCCTACGGCTTCGTGCTGCGGGCACAGCAGCTGATCTTCAAGTACACGCGGCGTGACAACGAGCATGCGCGAATGCTCTACGAACAGGCTTTGTCACTGGACGGGAAATATGCCCGTGCCTCCGCGGCCCTGTCGCGGACCCTGAACATCGACTGGCGCTACTCCTGGAACGCGGACGGAGATCAGGCGCTCGACACCGCTCTTTCCTATGCCCGTCGGGCCGCCGACCTCGATCCCACCGATGCGCGTGCATTCGGAGAACTCGGATTCGTTCACCTTTACCGCAAGGAACACGATGCGGCGCTCGGGGCTTATGATCGTGCGCTCAAGCTCAATCCCAACGATGCCGATTTGCTGTCGGACTATGCAGATGCCTTGGCGCATTCAGGCCAGAACGAAGAGGCGATCCAGCACCTGCAGCGCGCCATGCGATTGAACCCGTTCTTCCCGGACCAGTACCTTTGGCATCTTGGCGGGGCTTACTACAATCTAAAGCAATATGACGCGGTGATCGAAACCGTCAGCAAGATGAACAACCCGACAGAAGGTCAACGGATGCTGGCGGCAAGCTACGCGCAGCTGGGCCAAATCGAGTTGGCAAGCAAGATTGCCGAGAAACACCGTACCGTGCATCCGAACTTTTCGATCAAGCATTGGGAGCAGATAATTCCCGACCGCCTGCCAGAAGACACGCAGCATTTCCTCGAAGGATTGAAAAAGGCCGGGTTCTGATTGCTGGACCCCGCTGCGCAAAGGTCGCGTTTGCGTTCAGTCGCCGGAGCCGCGCGCCTTTGCCCCGCTGACCTTGGCACCGCTCACTTTCGCGCCACTGACCTTGGCGCCACTGACTTTTGCACCGCTGACCTTCGCGCCGCTTACGCCCGCTCCGTCACCGGCGAAGTAAGCTTCCAACAGTATCTGTTCGAACATGCCGGTCGACACATCCATGCGCATGGTCTGATCGGCCTTGTCATAGCTCCAGACCCGGATATCGTTCGCGATTTGAAAGTCGGCCGCGGCGACCCCGCTTTTGGAGGGGTCGTTGGGCGCGCGTGACCCAAGGTTGCCGGGAAGGTCCCCGTCGGTGGCACTTTGACCTTTTCCGTGAACGAGAAAGATCACGGGTTCCGGCAGGTCGAAATACGTGCCTTCGTGGGCGAAACCGTAGATCTTGGCGAAAGCGGGTGACTGCTCGCTTTCCTTGTCATCGGCCAAGGCGAACTGGTCATCCAGATGCTTGTTGCCGCCAAGCGTCCTGGACGCTCTGCGTTGATACACCAGATCATCAAGAATTCTGCCAAACAACAGCACTTCTGAAAAGCTCAATAAAGACTCCGACATGATGCCCTCTTTTTAAAATGGATTAACGACAAGGTGCCACAAACAACAAAGAACGCAAAACGTATTTAGACTATTACAGGTGCGGCACTCGTGTGCGCACGGAAACCGCATGGCTGTCGCCATCGGGGTCGGCCAGTCTCGGACCCACCTGCGTAAGGCCGATATCGCGCATACGGAAATTACCCTCGATGATCCGTTGGTACGCCCCGCCGGATATGTCGCGATCGACGGCCAGCAGCGCCTCTTCGACATGCGAATAGCTCAGCCCGTCCGCTTCCAGTATATCCCATGCGTCAGCCAGGTAAGAGCCCATCAGGTCCCGCGCTTCCAAGAGCGCAATCCGAAATCCTTCGGGGTTTTGCGCGTAGCGATCATCGAACATGTCCTGCATGACGTCGCTGTACTCGGGCGAACCTTCGAGCCGATCCGACAGGTCTTCGATCTCCGGCGTAATCAGCCCGGTTTCCAGAAGCCGTTCGTGAAACAAGTCGATCAGGATGTCGAACAGGGCCCCGGTCAGCGGTTCCGACAAAGCGTGCTCGCTCGTCCAGCCAGCCGAGAAATTCGACAACAGTTTGTCATTGGCCGCCATGCGGATCTGCGCTGTCTGCGCCGTTTCAGCAAACCGGTTGAGCCGATTGTAAGTGTAAAGGTTTCCCCGGGTTTCCTCCAGCAGAGCCTCGACTACCGATCCGAAATGCAACGAGGCCAGAAGCGCGACCATGTCCGCGGCGGATTCGTGAAAACCGTAATATTCGCCCGACGCGTCTCCTTCAGTGGGCAGGCCGATCACGCTGTAGATCAGCGCGTGCCCGATTTCATGGGCGACAACATCGAAGTTCAGGCTGTAGGGCCTGTACTCACCTTTATGCTCGGTGGTCCCGCCGGTCTCCAGAAAACCCCAGCCGATATGCGCATTGTCGAGGCCGGGCAGCAGCGACAGTTCCAGCTTGTCGTAGTCGGACTCGAAATGCCACGGGATCCGGCGCCCGAAATACCCTTCCCAGACATCCATCGTGAAATGCGCCGAGCCGAATAGATGCGCCGCCTCGAATTCCGGGTCATCGGGCGCGATGTGGATGAAGTTGCCGAACTCATCGGGGATGGCCGGCGCGTTGCGCTGCCCGTTCCAGGGCGGAAGGTACATGCCCGGCCCGACGGGCCCGGGCACGATGGCGCCATAGGATATGGTCTTGCCTATGGGGTCGACCACATACATGCGCGGCCCTGACGGACCAGGACCGATCGTACCGGGCGGGGCCGAGATCTCGACCAGTTCCAGTTCCGCCGCGTCCTCCCCGAACGGAGATTGCGGAAACAGAAGAAAGCGCGTGCCCGGCGCTTCGTCCTCTGCCGCGTAATCTGGAAACTGCATCAGATCCTCCGTTGCGTTTCGGCCCCCATGCCTCGAGCCAGAATCAGCCCTGGCTCCCGGCCCACAGCGCGTCGTCTTCATCCAAGTTATACAGGAACTCGCGTGCGATCAGAGCGATAAGTTCATCGCGCCCGTCCAGCCCAAGCGACCGGGCGAATGCGTGCGGGTCGTCGGGTACGGGGCGGCCCAGGCGGGTTTCGAAAAAACAGACCAGAAGGCGCAGCCGGTCCGGCGATGCCTGCGCGCCATTTTCGGCAATGATCCGGGCCTTGGCCTCGGCCCGCGCCTTCAACTCGGTATAGGCCCCGGACCAGCGCAACTCGGACATGATATGCCCATCCAACCCCGGTGACCGCGCGGCAAATGTGTCTTCGATCAGCGCAGCCTCCGCCAGCAGCGCCTCATAGCTGGTCTCGTCTAGGTCGTTCGCCTCCAGCCAGTCCAGAACAGCGTCACGACGCGACAGGTTGTTCAAGCGGCGATGCCGGTCCATCACAGCGCGCAGCGTTTCGCGATCCGCCCGGGCACCGCGGCGCTCCGCATCCTCTATGGCAAGACCGCGCAACATGGCCTTGTTGCGTGTGGTCTCATACCTCTCCGGGTCCAGCCGCAACTCGTCCAGCACGGCCTTCGACGCAGCGGCTCCGGCATCGGTTTCGCCCTCGATGCGCCGGACCAAGCCTTGCCAGGCCAACGTCCGCTCGACCCTATGGGCCTGGTCAGTTTGGATGTCATTCTCGAGGAACGCAGCCATGCGGACCAGCATGGCCCGGGCGTCTTCGCCTTTCGCGTCGACCTTGCCCGAAGGCAGCCAGGGGAATAACGCGGCAAGGCTCGGCTCATGCAGAAGTCGGGCGGAAATCTCATCCCAGGTTCGGCTCTTGTAGTGCAGCGATTTTGCCGTCGCGTTCAAGAGTTCGGCCGCCTCGGGCGTCAGGACCTTGGCGGCAACGGCGCGTTCCGCCGTGGCGCGGACGGATACCATCGGCTCGCTCAGGGCCATGAACCCAAGCTCGGCCGGCCCGTGCTGGACCGCCACGTCGTCATCGTCGGCAATCTCACCTTTCAGGTAGGCCTCGAATATCGCACCGACGCCGATCATGCCGAAATCGTGCAGTTCGGCGGCCCGCAGGGCCCCTATACTGGCGCTTCCGAAAACTGGAATGCCCTGCTCCATCGCCCAAAGGATTTCCTTGTGCCAGACCGACGGCACCCCTTCGAAATAGCCGTCGATAATGCCGATGGCCGGTGGGCACCGACGCGCCACGCGATAAACGTCGCCCTGTGCCACGGGCGGCAGAACCTCGGCGTCCAGTGCCGCGAGAATGGCCTCGGCGTCTATCGTCGGGCCTGCAAAAATCACTGGCTTCATGCGGCACCGGCCTGCACGGCGCGCGCCCGTGGGCCCGGTATAAAATCCGGGTCGTCATGCGGTGCCTCCAGCCCCGGAATGACCGCGCGGATCACCGAAATCCCGAATTCCGGACGGGACAGGTCGACCGTCACCACTTGGTCTATCCCGGCGGAGGACAGACGCGCCAACAACAATGCAAGGTCGTCCTCGAAGGTTTCCGTTGTCACATTCGGACCGTCCAGGAAACTGCGTGCTGGCGGCGCGTTGGCGATCAGGTGACGCACGTAGCGCCCTCTGGCCGCCACGGCCTCGGTCGTGAATTCCGAAGGGTCCAGATCGTCACGCGCCCCGGAAATATAGGTCAGCCGGGTCTGCGCCGCCTCTGTCACCGCGCGCAGAAGGGCGATGGCGCGGTCCGGGTGGCAGCCATCGCCGATTCCGATATGGCCATGGCTGTCGCCTGCCTCGCAAATCATGCAGCGAAAGCTGGGCACGCCGACATCCGACGTCGTGTCCCACAGCCCGACATCCAAGCCAGCACCGACCAATCGGTTGAGTGCATCCCGGCACCTTGGGTCGTCAACCGATGCTGGGTCGATCCGCGTGTCGCCGGACGCGTGATGCCACAAGGTTGTCGCGTCCCGCTCGATCAGTTCACAGATCGCATGGCAGGTCGCCTCGGTGGTGTCATTGCCGGACGCAAGCCCGTTCGTCGTGCGCGGAAACGCGCCGTGACCGCCATGCGGCGGCTCGGTATAGTCGGTATCGACCATCTCCAGCGGCACCCAACAGGCGGCATCCCGACCAAGGTCCCGCCCTTCGACCCACAAGATCCGCCGATGCGGGTCAAAGCTGGCGCCAGTGACTTTAGGCAGGCGAGAAACGTCCGCAACAGCCACCTCGGCCTGCAATTCGGCGAAAGATTCGCGGCGGATCGGCCGCACGATCCTTTCCGCATGCCAACTCTCGATGGCTTCCATGACACCCGAAACCTGCGCCGCCTCCAGCGACAGCCCTTTGCCCAGCGACACGGCGACCGAGCGGGAGTTCGGCCGCGTCACCATCACCGTGGGCAATCCGATACGATCCAGACCCGTTAGGTTGGCGATGCGTGTGATCCCCATGCGGGACAAGTGAGGCCTGACACGCTCCATCGTTTGGGCCGGATCGCACAGGCGATGCGTATCAAGCAGATATTCTTTTCTCGACGACATGCGAATGACGGTGCTTTCAGCAGTTTGAACAATTTTAAGAAAGCAATTGCATCAACAATCCAGTTCTCGTTTCAAGAGTGCGTCATCATCCCTCGCCGGTCAATGTGACTGATGATGATCGCCCAAGGGCACCCGTTCTTCGCCAGACTTCGAAAAAGTGGTATACCGGATGCAAACCAGAGCCACCTGACGGAGCCAGCGGATGCTGTATGGTATCCCCGAAGACGTTTACCATTGGATCGGATATTGCGGTGTCGCGCTTTATCTGGGGGCGTATGCCTTATTGCAAACCGGAGTGATCCGCGGACACGGCTATCCGTACGTCATCCTGAATTTCCTCGCGGCGTCGTTTGTCCTTGTCGGTTTGACCGTCGCCTTCAACCTGTCTTCCGCGATCATTCAGATTTTCTGGATCATCATCAGCCTTGTCGGCCTGACGCGCATGTTGCTTCTGGATCGCATGGCCCGGTTGAACGAGGAGGAAAGCGCCTTGGTCGCGAGGATCTTTCCCGACTTTTCCAGGACAGCCGCGCGCAACTTCTTTGATCACGGCATCTGGCTCGACGCCGAACCGGGCATCAGGATCACGCAGGAAAACGAACCCGTCACGCACCTGACTTACCTCGCTAAAGGTTCGGCTGACGTGTTTTCTTCGTCTGAAAAGATCGGTACGGTTGTCGGCGGGCTCGTCGGCGAAATGAACGTCGTGCAAAAGGGGCCTGCCTCCGCGACCGTGCGCACGGCAGAGCCAAGCCGTCTCTTCATGATATCGTCTGAATCCCTCTCGGAACTGGCAAAGTCCGACATCGAATTCCGGCGCGCGCTGGAAAGCGGCATGCACCTGGATACCCGCAGCAAGCTGGTTGCGGCCAACAAGGCCCTGACACGACAGAAGGCAGCGGCAGAGTGACCGAGAGCGGGATCCTGATCTTTCTCGTCCTCGTACAGGTCAAACACTATTTCGCGGACTTTCGATGGCAGACGGGTGAAATGCTCGCCCACAAGGGGAAGTTTATGCACCCCGCGGGACTGGCGCATGCGGGTCTTCACGGTTTGCTCAGTTTGCCCGTCATGGCGCTTGCGGGTCTTGGCGGGCCGGGTCTGATCGTCGCGCTGGGATTGGCCGAGGTTTTCGTGCATCACGTCATCGACTGGCAGAAGGCCAACCTGCAGACAGAAAAGGCCGACCTTGGCGAGGCCGGGTTCTGGCGGCTGGTCGGCCTGGATCAGGCAGCGCATCAGCTGACCTATGTGGCGATTCTTGCGGTCGGTTTACTATAATTGGTTTCACTGGTTTGCAAACGCGCGCTAACGGAGCATTCGATGAACATCGCGGACAAACAGAAGCGCAAATACCTCAGCTCCTGCCCGCTTTTCTCGGACCTGAAGAAAGACGTGGCCCAACGGATAGCGGGGCGGGCCCGCGGCGTGTTTCTTCCGCGCGGGCAGGTTCTGTTTCACGAGGGCGATCCGTCTGACGGTCTTTATGTCCTGTGTACTGGGCTGGTTCGGGTCAGTATCGTCAATACGGACGGTGACGTGCTGACCCTCGCGGTGCCGGAACACGGCGCGCCCCTGGGCGAGATGACTTTGGTAAGCCCAGATCCGCGGTCGGCAACGGTGACCGCGCTGGAGGATTCCAGCCTGCTTCACCTTGAAACGGGCACGATGGTCGCGCTTCTGGCCGAAGAACCGGCACTTGCTGCGCATTTGATCCAATTTTTGTCGCAGCGGTTGCGCGAGTCGAACGAGACGCTTCAGAATTTCGCATTCGAGAATCTGTCACAGCGGCTGCTTCAGAAGCTTGCGGAACTCGGATTGAAACACGGCACGCTCAACGAAGAAGTGCTGGACCTTGGCCGGAAGTTTTCTCAAAGCGCGTTGGCCGAGATGCTGGGTGTCACGCGGGAGGCGATCAACAAGCAGCTGAAGCTTTTGCAGGACCAGAGCAAGATCACGATGCGGAAGGGCATCATTCAGATCGCGTCACCTGCGGATATCGTCAAGAAAAAACTCGGTCACTGACGCCTCATTGCCTATCCTGAACTCCAGACAGGTCTGAGAATTTTCCGGAGCGCAACACCTTCGGTTTACGCAACAAAATTGTTTCAAACGTGCCCATGGAGATAAAATCGAAAACATGTGAACCCGTTCACAGTAGGAAGCGTGAGTTTGGTTAATACTGATTAACAGGAGGACAGAACTCGCCTCTGGGAATTCTGGTAGCAGCCTTGGGTATAAGCCAGCTGCGATCCAGGCTAGGGCGGTCAAGGCCGTCTGGGCAAACCAGGGGAAAGGCAGTGAGTGGTCTGTGAGAACTGTTCTCTCGGGTTGGCAAGATACTAGCCGGCCGAGTTCTAGATAGGAAACATCTATTTCAATAACCAAATCTCCCGGGACGGGCTGGCAGCTGTGTCAAAGCAGTATTCGGCTCGGACCCGGGTTTTTGCTTTCAATCCTCGAAGCGGCTCTGAGATGAAGAACGACCTCCAGAACGGCCACATCCTTCGCGTTACCGCGCCCGCGGACGGCATCGCCTCGGAACGCGCCTGCTATTTGAGAGCTGCGCGCTCCAAGGCGCGACGCCCAAAGTGGCCGACATTTCCTCCGCCGCACTGGTAGGCTTAACGCCGCCGTTGACATGTTTGCCGCACTTGCCGGGGTCGTATATGCCGCGAAATCGATCCCTTCATTGGCGAAGAGATTTAAGCACGTCCGGAAACTTTCCTCTGATTTTTTGCCTGCGTCCCAGGCTGATTATCTCTGTGTCAGTGCTGCCAGAGAGGCTGCGCCCAATTCGCGACAAGTCAGGTTTGGTCGCGCCCGAAATGGACCTGTCGGGTATTTTTGCCGCTCCTTTGACCACTATCGTGTCGCAAAGGAGAACACATATGGCGTCACGACCGACCGAGGAATTCCGTACCGAAGCAGTGCGCGTGGCTTCAACCAGCGGCTTGCCGCGCAAGCAGATGGCAGCCGATTTCGGTATCGTCTTCTAGACGTTGAACCGCTGGATCCAGCAGGATCATCGCACTCCCGAGTAACCAGCCGTCCAGTCTGATCTTGAGCGCGAGATCGCCCAGCTGGGGAAAGAAAACCGCATGCTTCGGGAGAAGAGGGACGTGGTAAAAAAGGCCACCCAGTTCTTTGCGGAGCGAAGCAAATGAGGTTCGCTTTCATCCATTGCCCGGCAGGCGAATCGTGGAACAAATCTGCCGAGAAGGGCAAAGAACACCGACATGTTGCCGTCGAACGGCTGTGCCAGATCATGGATGTCAGCCCGCGAGGGTATCGGGCCTTCTGTCGGGTGACAGATGGGGGCGACGGAGAATGAGATAGCCTCTGAAGTCCGGCGAATGGTGGCCCACTTTGTGCCTGGGTCCTTCCCAGCCCCTGTCTGCACGCGGGTAATTCGCACCCTGGTTGGGGAGCTTTTGTTCTGACCCTAGCGTGTTGAGATTTGGGTTCTTGTTGTTTTTCAGCAAGGCCGCCCAAAAATAGTTTTCAAATTACAGACCTTGGACTTCAGGTAGCGGCAAAGGCCCGCGTCATGACCCAGAGGTTGGAAGGGAGCCTTTCTTTCAAGAGAGCGGAACTTGAAAATAGAAACACAGTTCAGCAGAATTCGTTGCTTCGCCGCCGTCAACACAGCTACCGCCTCGTCTAGGGTCGGAACAGGCGGTAAAAGGGATTACTAATTGTGGCGGCGGCATTACCTGACCGCGCAATCGTGTCACTCGCCAGGCTTTTCGAGATGACCAGATTTGACATGTCCGGTCTCGTTCAAATGCGACGCAACAGGTAGCTGTCCATTATCCAACCATTTGCGGCGCGTGCTTCTCCGCGTTTATCCACGATCTTCTGTCCGACATCGACCAGAGCTCCTTC
This sequence comes from Roseovarius sp. SK2, assembly GCF_028807495.1. Classification (NCBI taxonomy): domain Bacteria; kingdom Pseudomonadati; phylum Pseudomonadota; class Alphaproteobacteria; order Rhodobacterales; family Roseobacteraceae; genus Roseovarius; species Roseovarius sp. SK2. Next base: position 26,501 of record NZ_JARAMK010000013.1, on the reverse strand, counting down.
GATAAGGATCTCTTTCTCGGAGCCGAGATAAGCGCCCCACCAGATATGAAGGCCGATCGGGTCGATGTGCTGAAATGAGCACAGTCCATCCAGCATCACGACTGCTGTGGTTTCATTTTTAGGCAGGCCGGTCTCGCGGAGTTGTCTCCCTGTCGTGATGCGCACGGGGCCGTCGACGGTGTTGAGCGGGATGGCATGGGCCGCGGTCAGCGCCTGAATGGCGGTGATGCCGGGCACGACGCGGATCGCCGGTTTCGGAGAGAGACGCTCGGCGATCCGAATGGTGCTGTCGTAGAGCGAGGGATCGCCCCAGACGAGCAGGGCCACCGGACCGTTGACGGATTGTCCGCTGAGGGCCGCGATCCAGCGTCGGGCGATCTCGTCATGCCATGCGGTGACGCGTTCGATGTATGGCAGGTCGGGGTCGCGTACCGGGTATTCGAACGGCACGATGCGGGCCGTGCTGCCGGACGCGGTGATGATGGCGCGTCTGAGATGGGCCAGATCTTCTTTGTCGTCGCCTTTCGTCGGCAGCAGGATGACGGCGGCGTTCCGCAGCGCATCTGCCCCTTCGAGGGTGACATGCGCGGGGTTGCCCGTTCCGATCCCGATGAGCCAGAGATTGTCGATCATGGGCGGGGTCCGGTCTGTTCCCGCCGCGCTGCGGGAAGGGCGCGGGAATGTGGGGCGCGTCTTTGCATCATGTGTCTGCCAGAGATCCGTAAAGGATGAGGGCGGGATGGTCGCTGCTCTCTTGCGCCAGCAGGTCGGACAGGGTTGCGACGGTGTGGCGGCTGATCTTCTGTTCGGGGCGGCTGACGGCTTCGGCCAGGATCGCGGGGGTCGCGGGCGGAAGGCCAGCATCGATCAGGCGCGCGGCCAGTTGCGGAAAGGTGCGCTTGCCCATGAAGACGACGGTGGTCGCGGCCGGATCGGCGAGGGCGGCCATGTTGACGTCCTCGGGCAGGGCGCCGGTGACGTCGTGGCCGGTGATGTATTGTACGCGCCGTGCCGTCAGGCGACGGGTCAGCGGAATGCCGGCGGCTGCCGCGGCGGCATTCGCCGAGGGCACGCCGGGGATGATCTCGTAATGGATGCCCTCTGCCTTGAGCGCGACGATTTCTTCCTCCAGCCGGCCGAACACGCCGCTGTCGCCGGATTTCAGACGCACGACCCGCTGATCCAGGCGGGCGTAATCCACCAGCAGGCGGCTGACATGGTCCTGCTTTGGCGAGTTGCGCCCGGCCCGCTTGCCCACGCCCACAAGGTCGGCCCCGCGCCGTGCGTGGGCCAGGATCGGTCCCGAGGACAGGTCGTCGAACAGAACGGCGTCGGCGCGCTTGAGCCGGTCGACGGCCTTGAGCGTCAGCAGGTCCGGATCGCCCGGACCCGAGGACACGAAGGACACGAAGCCGGTCATTACGTCTCGTCCCCGGTGATGAGGTGAAAGAACGTGCCGGAGACGTGATCTCGGGTCGAGCCGGTTTCCGGCACCGGGTTGCCATCGGCATCCGCCACCTGCGCCAGCGGTGCGTCGGGCTGGTCGAGGATGGTGGAATAGTGAAACTCATGCCCGCGCAGGGTTGCACCTGCATCGAACCCTGGCATCGGGGCCGAGAGCGTCGCACGGCGGTATCCAAGGTGGAACTTGCGCTTTTCATAGGAGGTGACGAGGCCCAACAGCCCGGCCATTTCGTGGCGCGTGCCGTCCTTGTCGATCAGCGCCTGGCCGAGCGCCATGTATCCGCCGCATTCGCCGTGGACCGGCTTTGCCTCGGCGTGTTTGCGCAAGGCGGCGCGGAACCGCGTGGCGGCGGCCAGTTTGCCAGCGTGCAGTTCGGGATAGCCGCCGGGCAGCCAGACGAGATCGGCATCGGGGTCGGGCGCTTCATCGGCGAGGGGAGATAAGGGCAGGATCTGGGCCCCGGCGGCGTGCCAGCCTTCCAGCAAGTGCGGATAGGTAAAGCTGAAGGCGGCGTCGCGGGCGATGGCGATGCGTTGCGCCGGGGGGCGGGGCAGCGCGGCGGGCGCGGGCAGAGGCGCGCCGCGGGCGGCGCATTTGATCGCATCCAGATCGACATTCTCGCGCAGGAAGTCGGCATAGCCGGCGATGGCGGCGTCGAGGTCAGGGTGTTCGACCGCCTGGATCAGCCCCAAGTGGCGTTCGGGCAGGGTCAGGTCGCCGCGCCGGGGCAGGACGCCCAGCACGGGCAACCCGGCGCGGTCCATCCCCAGCCGGGTCAGCCGTTCGTGGCGGGGCGAGGCGCAGCGATTCAGGATGACGCCGGCAAAGGGCAGGTCGGGCATGTACTGCCGGAACCCGAGAGCTGTGGCGGCGGCGGATTGCGCCTGGCCGCCCACGTCGAGCACCAGCACCACTGGCCAGCCCATGGCCTGCGCCGTTTCCGCACTTGAGCCGAAGCCTTGCTGGCCGCGCGTGGCGACGCCGTCGTAGAGCCCCATCGAGCCTTCGGCCACGCAGATGTCCGCGCCTGCGGCCTGCCCGGCGATGGCCTGCCAAAGGCCTTTGCCCATGGCCCAGCCGTCGAGGTTGAAGCTGTCGCGCCCGCAGGCGGCCTTGTGAAACGCGGGGTCGATATAGTCGGGGCCGGACTTGAACGGTTGCACCTTGAGCCCGGCATCGGCCAGCGCCCGCAGGAGGCCCAGCATCACGGTTGTCTTGCCGGTGCCAGACGATGGCGCGGATATCAGTAGGCCAGTGCTCATGACGTGTCCTCGCTTTCCGGGGTCCAGCCGGACCAGGGACTGTCGGCGCTTTGCGGCCGATAGCGGCGGTCGTAATCCATGGCATAAAGGCAGGACTCGTCGAAGCCTTCTCCTGCCAGCGCGGGGCCTACCAGGATCAGCGCGGTTCGGGTAATGTCCTCGCCCAGGCGGGAGGCGATATCGCCGAGCGTGCCGCGTATGATCTGCTGATCCGGCCAGGAGGCCCGGTAGACCACGGCGACCGGACAGTCGGCGCCGTAGGCCGGGATGAGATCGGCGATGACGGTGTCGAGGTTCTGGATCGACAGGTGAATGGCCAGCGTCGCGCCGGTGGCGGCGAAATTGGCCAGCGTCTCGCCCGCGGGCATCGAGGAAGCGCGACCGGGCGTGCGGGTCAGCACAACGGATTGCGCGATGCCGGGCAAGGTCAGTTCCGCGCCAAGGGCTGCGGCGGCGGCGGAGAAGGCCGGCACGCCCGGTGTGACAGACACGGGGATGTCGAGCGCCCGAAGCCGGCGCATCTGTTCGCCCATCGCCGACCAGACGGAAAGATCGCCGGAATGCAGGCGGGCCACATCGTGGCCGGCCCGGTGCGCGGTCTGTATTTCCGCGATGATCCGGTCGAGATCGAGCGGCGCCGTGTTGATGATTCGCGCACCGTCGGGGCAATGCGACAGCACTGCTTCGGGCACGAGAGAGCCTGCGTAGAGGCAGACCGGGCAGGAGGCGATGATGTCGCGGCCGCGCAGCGTGAGAAGATCGGGCGCGCCGGGACCGGCGCCGATGAAGTGAACGGTCATGGGGTCTTTCCTTGGGCCAGGGCACAGGTGGCCATGCGGTCGGTTGAAACGGAGCGGGGGGCCAGCAGCGTCGCGCCGGGACCTGCGGCGGCAAGGGCCGCGGCTTCGGCGACAGAGCCGGTGCCGCGTGCGCGCAGGGACGCCGCGGAGGTGCTCTGCGTGGCTTGCTGCGCCAGATCTTCGGGCGGTATCGCGTGCAGGGGCAGGCCAAGTTCACGGGCGAAGGGCGCCAGTTGATCGGCCTTGTCCTGCGCGGTGGCCAGCGCATCGGGCGCGCCGCCGGTCCGGGCCAGCGCGTCGCGGAACGATGCGCGCGTGGCGCGCGTGGTGAAACCCATCCCGGCGACGATCATGGAAAGCTCCATTGCGTGATCGGATAGGCTTGCGCCCAGCCGCGTTTGCGTCCCATGGGTTGGGCTTGTGCCACTTCGAAGCGGTGCAGCTCGCCGCCGCGGCGGGCATGGGCGTCGGCCAGAAGCGCCTCGGATTCCAGGGTGACCGCGTTGGCGACGATGCGCACGCCTTCCAAGGCCTCGACATAGGCCAGAAGCGGAGCCGACAGACCGCCGCCAATGAAGGTGGCGTCGGGTTTCTGCAGGTATTTCAGAGCGGCGGGGGCCGAGCCTTCGACCACATGCAGGCGGTCGACGCCGAGCGCGCGGGCATTGGCGTTGATCAGCGCGATACGGTCGGCGCGGGGCTCGACGACGCTGGCCGTGAGGGACGCGTCACACAGCAGCCATTCGATCCCGATTGTGCCAGAGCCGCCGCCGATGTCCCAAAGGTGCTCGCCCGGCCGGGGGGCCAGCGCAGAGAGGGTCAGCGCCCGCACGTGGCGCTTGGTCATGACGCCGTCGGTTTCAAAGAGCGTGTCGGGCAGGCCGCTGGCGAGGGGCAGGACGGGGCCGTCGCCCGCGACCTCGACCGCGGCGCAGACCGGGTGGCCGAAGTTGCCGGACAAGGCGTCGGCGGTGGCGTGCATCGTCCGTTCACGAGGTCCGCCCAGTGCTTCCATCACGGTCACCGCCGATGCGCCGAACCCGGTGTCTTGCAGATAGGCCGCAAGCTCTGTCACCGTGTCGCCGTCGCGCAGCAGGACGATCAGGCGCACGCCCGGGGCCAGGTGCGGGCGCAGGCGGATCAGCGGTGCAGCGTGCAGGCCGGTGCAGATCGTGCGGTCGAGCGGCCAGCCGAGGCGATTGGCCGCCAGCGAAAACGTCGACCTACCCGGATAGGCGTGCCACTCGTGTCGGTCCAGATGCCCGGTGATCGTCGTGCCCGCGCCGAACCAGAACGGGTCACCGGACGCCAGGACGACGCAGGGCGTGCCGCGCAGGGCCAGCAGGTCTTCGACCCCCTTGGAAAAAGGCACGGGCCAGGGGATCGTGCGCGCGGATGTCTCGATCAGCGACAGGTGCCGCTGTGGCCCCATGACGATTTCCGCGGTGTCCAACGCGGATCGGCTTGCGGCGCACAGGCCGTCCGGGCCATCTTCACCCAGACCAATGATCGTAAGCCACGGAGCCTCAGACATGACACCGACCGTTCTGCTGCTGGGTGGCACGACCGAAGCCATACTTGTGGGGCAGGCACTGGCCGCGCGGGGCGTGCGTACGACGATCAGCCTTGCGGGACGGGTCAAGACCCCCGCGGAGCAGCCGCTGCCGTTGCGCATTGGCGGGTTTGGCGGTGTGGATGGGTTCGTTGCCCACCTCAAGGCCGAAGGCGTGACCCATGTGATCGACGCGACCCATCCCTTTGCCGCGCAGATGAGCGCCAACGCGGTTGCCGCCTGTGATGCGTTGGACCTGCCCTTGCTGGCGCTGACCCGGGCGCCGTGGCAGGCCGGGGGGCAGGATCGCTGGACCCATGTGCCGGATGTAGAGGGCGCGGTGGCCGCGCTGGCCGGTCCGGCGCGTCGCGTTTTCCTGGCGCTGGGCCGGATGAACCTGCCCGCCTTTGCCGCGCAGCCGCAGCACGACTACCTGTTGCGGCTGGTCGATACGCCGGATCGGGTGCCGTTGCCCAAGGCCCAAGTCGTCGTAGATCGCGGCCCGTTCGAGGTAGAGGGAGATCTGGCATTGATGCGGGCGCACGGCACCGAACTGGTCGTGTCCAAGAACGCGGGCGGCACTGGGGCGCAGGCCAAGATCTTCGCCGCGCGCCAACTTGGCCTTCCGGTGGTCATGATCGACCGGCCCACCATCCCGGCCCGTGCTGAAACGCATAGCGTCGAAGAGGCGCTGGACTGGCTTCATGGCGCCACCGCGCGCGGCGTGTAGACGAGGGGCGCGCCGCGCCGTTCGATGAGCCGGGTGGTAGAGTTGCCGACAAGGACGACCGTGCGCATATCGGCCATTTCGGGTGTGCACTGTGACAAGGGTACGATCTGCAACGTTTCCTCGGGGGTGCTGACGGCGCGGGCGAAGATCACCGGGCGATCGTCGCCACAGGCGTCGTTCAGGATGTCCAGTGTTTTGGCAAAGCCTTCGGGCCGGGATTTCGACCGTGGATTGTAGAAGGCCATAGCGAAATCAGCCTCTGCCGCGAGACGCAGCCGCTTTTCGATCAGCGCCCATGGCTTGAGGTTGTCGCTGAGGTTAATGGCGCAGAAATCGTGTCCGAGGGGTGCCCCGGCGCGCGCGGCGGCGGCCAGCATGGCGGTGATGCCGGGAAGGACGCGGATGTCGAGCTCGCGCCATTCGGGCGGCCCCGCCTCGACCGCCTCGAACACTGCCGAGGCCATTGCAAAGACGCCTGGATCGCCCGAGGACACGACGACCACGCGCTTGCCCGCGCCGGCCATGTCCAGCGCCTGGCGAGCGCGGTCCAGCTCGACGCGGTTGTCGGAGGGGTGCAGCGTCAGTCCCGGACGTTCGGCTACGCGGGCGACGTAGGGAATGTAGCCGACCACATCCGTGGCCTGGGCAAGTGCTGCGGTAACCTCGGGCGTCACCAGGTCGTCCGCGCCGGGGCCGAGGCCTGCTATGACAACGCTTCCCGTCATGGGCGTCGACCCTGCCCGTGCACGAGGATGATCGAGAAATAGGGCGTGATCTTGTCCTCGGCCTCGGACAGGCGTTGCACCGTCTGGTTGGGCATCGAGGCGTATTCCACCAGCCATGCCGCGTCGTACCGGCCTGCGCGGCGCAGCGCGCGGCGGATCTTTTCGATGTTGCGGCCGATCTTCATGATCACCAGCGCGTCGGCCCGCGTCATGTGTTCGGCCAGCATATCCTCGGGCAGGGTGCCCATCAGGGTCGAAAGCACGTCGTCGCCCCAGGTGATCGGCGCGTCGGTGGCCGTCCATGCGGCGGACATGCCGGTGATGGCGGGCACGACCTGCACCGGGCAGTGGTCGCAAAGGCGTGAATGCAGGTGCATGAAAGAGCCGTAGAAGAACGGATCGCCTTCGCAGACGATCACCACTTCCTCGCCCGCGTCGGACAGGGCGCGCAGGCGGTCTGTGCAGGTCTGGTAGAATGCCGACAGCATTTCGTTGTAGCGCGGATCGGTCAGCGGAATTTCGGTGGTTACGGGGTATTCCATGGCGATCTCGGTGACGTTCGCACGCAGCATCCCGTCGACGATGCGCCGGGCCTGTCCTTGCCGTCCTGCCTTGCGGAAAAACGCGACGTGCCGTGCGCCGCGCAGCAGGCGGTCGGCCTTGACCGACAGAAGCTCGGGGTCGCCGGGGCCGAGCCCCACGCCCCAGATCGTGCCCGGCGTGCTCATTCCGCACGGCTTGCGATGGCGTTGATGGCGGCGACGGTGATGGCGCTGCCGCCCAGGCGGCCCTCGACGATGCAGCAGGGCACGGGCTGATCGGCCCAGAGCGCATCCTTCGATTCGCGCGCGCCGACAAAGCCGACGGGACAGCCGATGATGGCTGCCGGGCGCGGGCAGGCCGGATCTTCGAGCATGTTGAGTAGGTGATAAAGAGCGGTGGGCGCGTTGCCGATGGCCACGAGCGCCCCGGCCAGTTTCGGGCGCCACAGTTCCAGCGCGGCGGCGGAGCGCGTGTTGCCCATCTCGCGCGCACGCTCGACGATGCCGTCGGCGTGAAGGGTGCAGATCACCTCGTTGTCGGCGGGAAGACGGCTGCGCGTGACGCCTTCGGAGACCATGCGCGCATCGCAGAAGATCGGCGCGCCGTTTTCAAGCGCGGCGCGGGCGGTTCTGGCGAAGCCGGGGGAGAAGCGCACATGCTCTTCCAGCCGGACCATGCCGGCGGCGTGGATCATGCGGACGGCGATGGGTTCTTCATCGCGGTCGAACCGCGACAGCGCGGCTTCGGCCCGTATGGTGGCGAAGCTTTCGCGGTAGATGGCCGCGCCGTCCTTTTCGTATTCGTATGGCATCAAATGGTCTCGTTCAGGTCTTCGGGGCCGAGGCTCCGTGCGCAGGGTGTGTCCCACGGCGCTCCGTTGCGGACAAGGTCGAAACGTCCGTCGCGCCCGGTCAGGGTGGTGTCTGCGGCGCGAGGAAGGGCGCAGCCCTTGGCGCAGCCGGAGACGTGCAAGGTGCCGGAAACGTGGGGGGCGAGATGGCGGGCGATATCCATGGTGGCCACGGTCGCCTGCGGGCAGAAGGGCGCACCGGGGCAGGCGTGGGCGGACATGAGCGGATTGCCGGGTTCGGTGACGAAGGGCGTGTCACCGGGCGTGCCGCCCAACAGCAGGAATAGACGGTTCAGCATCAGGCGGATGTGCGATGTGCCGCTGGTTTCCAGCAGAGTTCGCAGGTCTTCGGCGGCCAGTTTTCCGAAAGGTGCGCCGAGGATGAAACCTTCGGATACTGAGCCCGGGATGCAGGAGGCGCTCTGAGGTCGCGGTTTTGTCTGGGTCCAGGCTTGCGGAAGGGGGTGCTTGGCGAGGTGCCGCGCCATGCGGCCCGCCGCGTGGCCGCCGGTGTCGGTGAACCATCGAGCCAGGTCCATAAGGGCGGATGTGGCCGAGGCCTCTGTCACGGGGCGGGCCTTGAGCCCGCCGTCGGCGCGCAGGAGAAGCGCGCCGGAGGTGTCCAGTTCGAACCGGAAATCCGCCGAGCCGTCGCCAAGGCAGGCGTCGGGGCCGGTGTCGATGGCAAAGCCCATCTTTTGAGGCAGATCGGGCAGGTCCGGAATGATGGCGAGGACCCTGTCATAGAGCCGGTCGGTCAGCCCGCCCGCATCGCGCCGAGCCGGGACGAGGATGTTGCGATGCCCCTCGATGGCGGGGTCGGCATCAATTAGGCCGAGCGCGTCGAGCGCGGCGAGCAGGGCGGAATGGTCGGCCTCGGCGACGCCGCGCAATTGCAGGTTGGCGCGCGAGGTGAGGTCGATCACGCCGTTGCCGTAACGCTGCGACAACTCGCACAAGGCCAGCACCTGCGCCTTGGTCAGTTCAGCCCGAAAGGGGCGCACGCGCACGACCAGCCCGTCGCCCGACAACATCGGGCGGTGCGCGCCGGGGCACCAGCCCTTGACGATTGGGTGTGTCGCGCCGCTCATGTGCTGTCCTCCAGCCCGGCCCGGATCGCGTTGCGACGGGTTTGCCAAAGCCTAGCCTCAAGCAACGCGCGGAACCTGTCTTGCATGGCGGCATGGGCCTCGGGGTTGGCCTCTCGCAGAAAAGCGTCGGTGTCCGGGTCGCCCAGGGTCGCATCGTGGTAGGCGTCGAAGAGATGCGGACCGACGACCTGAGCCAGATGGGCGAAGGCGCCCATGTGGTCGAGCGTGGCGGCGATTTCGGCGGCGCCTCGGAACCCGTGCCGCTTCATGCCCGCGATCCAGCCGGGGTTGGTGGCGCGGGCATGGATGACGCGGGCGATCTCCTCGGGCAGGGTGCGGGCGCGGGGGCGCGCGGGATCGGTGTTGTCGAGATGGTAAAGCGCGGCCCGCCCGCCGGTCACCGATTGCGCGGCGGCGAACCCGGCCTCGTGCGTGGCATAGTCGGCAGCGAGCAAAAGGTCGGTTTCGGGCAGATCCTGAAGGTGAACGAAGCTGTCGGCGTTTTCGACTCGGGCGCGTATACCGGCCTCGTCGCGGGTGGCGTGGTCGCCGTCAAGCGCCCATGCGGAGGCGGAGAGCCAGGCCTTGCCCGCTTGGGTGCGGGCCTCTGCGGTATAAGTTTCGGGCGCTGTGCCCATGCCGAGGCCGAAGCTGCCGGGGGCGGGGCCATAGACGCGCGCGCCCGAGGCGTGACCGGCATAGGGGTTCCAGTCGGGGGCTTCGTCGCGCTGTTCCAGCGCACGTACCGCTTGTGAGTAGAGGCCCGAGAGCGTCGGAAATACGTCTCGGAACAGACCCGAGACGCGCAACGTGACGTCAATGCGGGGGCGGTCGAGTTCGGCGATGGGCAGGACCTCAAGCCCCGAGACCCGTTCCGAGCCCGTGTCCCAGACCGGCTTGACACCCAGCAGGTGCAGGGCCATGGCAAATTCTTCGCCCGCCGTGCGCATGGTGGCTGAACCCCAAAGATCGACAATCAGGCCGCGGGGCCAGTCGCCTTCTTCCTGAAGATGACGCCGGATCAGTTCCTCAGCCAGCTTGACGCCTTGTGTGTGTGCGGCTCGCGTGGGAACCGATCGGGGATCGGTGGTGAAGAGGTTGCGCCCGGTGGGCAGAACGTCGTCGCGGCCGCGATAGGGCGAGCCGGAGGGGCCAGCCGGGATGCGCCGCCCGTCGAGCGCGTCGAGGAGGGACTGCCGCTCGGCCTGGGCGCTGCAAACCATCGGTTCCGCGTCGGTATCCGGTTGGCCCCAGATGTGCAGGCCGTCGCCGAACATGCTTTCCTTTATGTCGCAGACAAAGCGGTCGATGCGGGTGATCGCCTCGGCGGTCGATGTGGCGCGGTCGAGGCCCAGATCGTCCTCGACACCCAGGGCCTGCGCCTCGGCGCGGATATCGGCCTGCAGGCGGTCGCGGCGGCGGGGGTCGAGCCCGTCGGCGGTCGAAAATTCGTCCAGCAGCGATTCCAGCGTCGACAGGCGGTCGGGTGCTGCGCTGGCCTGCATCGGTGGGGGCACGTGGCCCAGGGTCACGGCGCCGATGCGGCGCTTGGCCTGCGCGGCCTCGCCGGGGTCGTTGACGATGAAAGGGTAGACGACGGGCATCGCGCCGGTCAGTGCCTCGGGCCAGCAGGCGGGCGACAGGGCGACGGCTTTGCCCGGCAGCCATTCCAGTGTACCATGCGCGCCGATGTGAACGAGCGCGTCGGCCTGGGTTTGCAGCCAGAGGTAGAAGGCGACATACGCGTGGCGCGGCACGCGGGACAGGTCGTGGTAATCATCGTCGCGGGTCTTGGGCGTTCCGCGTTCGGGTTGCAGCGCGACGATGGCGTTGCCGAGGCGCAGAGCGGCGAAACGGAACTCCCCGCCCACTGCATCGGCGTCGTCTTCGGGCCGGCCCCACGCCAAGTACAGGTCCTCGCGCAGAGGCGCGGGTAGGCGCGCCAGCAGCGTCTTGTACTCCGATAACGCCAGGCGCATGTCGCGCGCCAGCAGGCGGTCTTCCAATGCCGCCGGAGTCTCGTCCACCGAATAGCCTGCCTCGCGCAGGTCCGACAGGATGGCGCGGGCCGAGGCGGGGGCGTCGAGGCCCACGGCGTGGCCCATCTGCCAGTCCTTGCCGGGATAGGTGGAGAGGATGATCGCTGGCCGGCGCGTGGCGGCGGGTGTTGCCGCGAGGTCGAGCCAGCCTTGCACGCGGGCCACGAGTGCGGTGGTCAGGTCCGGTTCGGCCCGGTGTGCGAAGCGGGAGAATTCCAGGTCGGGATCGCGCACGCCCGGTTCCTTGAACGAGATCGTGCCGCCGGTCAGCCGCCCGTCGACCTCGGGCAGGACGATGTACATGGCAAGGTCGGCGGGCGAAAGACCGCGCTCGGACCCGTCCCAGGCGTCGCGGGTGGAGGTGGCCAGCGCTGCCTGGAAGACCGGCACGTTGCCGGCGTCGAGCGGCGAGGTGCCGTCGTCGCCCTTGCCGGAAAATGCGGTGGCGTTGACGATGGCGTGGGGCGCGTAAGCCTGCACCTGTCGGCGCAGCCAGCCCGCCGCCTCGGGGGCTTTGAGCGACGGGGTGAAGAGGGCGCGGACATGATGGCCCCGTGCCTGGAAGGCCCGCATCAGCGCCTCGATCGGTGCGAGGTCGGCGGCCACCACGTAGGAGCGGTAGAAGACGATCAGGATGCGGGTCTGCGTGACGGGCAGGTCGGCGAGAGGGCAGCAGGCGCCATGCTCGGGCGTCCAGGCGCCGACCATGGGCAGCACCTTGGCCCCGCGCACCGGCGCGGCGTAAAGGCCGGCGGCGAGCGCCAGTTGTTGCAGGGCGGCCTGTGCCGCGACGCTGCCGCCGTTGTCGCAAAGCTCTGCAAGGCGCCGCAGGGTCGAGACGGGCAGGGTGGAATAGGCGTCAAGCCGGGGGTCGGGCCGGCCGTCGGCAGGCAGGACGGCGAGCGCGATGCCTTTTTCCTGCGCCAGGGCCAGCACCTGCTGTAGCCCGTATTCCCAGTAGGGCACGCCGCCGATCAGCCGGATCAGGATGCCCTTGGCGCCGGTCAGCGTCTGTTCGACATAGGTGTCGACCGACAGCGGATGCCGCAGGGCGGTGAGGTTTGCCAGACGCAGGTCGGGCAGGCTGTCGCGCCGCCGGTGCCAGCCTTCCGCGAAGGCGCCAAGGTCGCTGTCGGAAAACGACAAGACCACCAGGTCCGCCGGGCTTTGTCCCAGGTCGGTCGGGGTGTCGGTTTCTTCCAGACCGTGGCTTTCGCGGAAGACGACGTGCATCGGTTACTCGGCCGCCTCGGCCGGAGCCAGTACGGCGCGGATCGCGTCGATATTCACGTCGTCATGCTCGGCGATGACCACGAGGCGCCCGCGGCGGGCCTCGTCCGGTTTCCACGGGCGGTCATATTGATGGCGCACGCGCGCGCCCACCGCCTGCACCAGAAGGCGCATCGGCTTGCCGGCGACGCTGGCATAGCCCTTGACGCGCAGGATGTTCTGGTTGTTGGCGAGGTCCTCGATGCGGGGCACCAGATCGGAAGGATCACCCAGTTCCGGGATGTCGACGACGATGGATTCGAAATCGTCATGCTCGTGGTCGTCGTGATCGTCGTGGTGGCTGGGCCGGGCGTCCATGTCATCCTCGGCGGCGGCTTCGAGCCCGAGGATCACGCGGGGATCGACGACGCCCTCGGCGACCTCGACCACGGGCAGGGGGCGGGGGGCTTCGGCGGCGATGACCTCTTTCGCCTTGGCCACGCCGTCGGGGCCGGCAAGGTCGGGCTTGGTCAGCAGGATGATGTCGGCGCAGGAGATCTGGTCCTCGAACACCTCCGACAGAGGGGTTTCGTGGTCGATGCTGTCATCGGCGAGGCGCTGGGCATCGACCCGGGCCACATCGGGGGCGAAGCGGCCTGCCGCGACGGCCTCGGCATCGGCCAGCGCGATGACGCCGTCGACGGTGATCTTGGAGCGGATATCGGGCCAGTCAAACGCCTTGAGCAGAGGCTTGGGCAAAGCCAGGCCGCTGGTTTCGATCAGGATGTGATCGGGGCGCGGATCGAGCGCCATCAGCGCCTCGATCGTTGGGATGAAATCGTCGGCCACGGTGCAGCAGATGCACCCATTGGCCAGTTCCATGATATTTTCCGCCGGGCAATCGGGAATGGCGCAGCTTTTCAAAATGTCTCCGTCGACGCCTACATCGCCGAACTCGTTGACGACCACGGCCAGACGGCGGCCGCCGGGGTTCTGCATCAGGTGGCGCACCAGCGTTGTCTTGCCGGAGCCCAGAAAGCCCGTAATGACGGTGACGGGAAGTTTTGCAAAATCGGTCATTGGTCAGCCTTTGCAGTCAGGGGTGGGATGCGCGCAACGCAGTTGCGCTTGAAATGTTCGGGGCGTTGGCGCCACGGGATCAGCCCGTCCTCGGTCTGCTGATAGAGGACCGCGCCTTCCAGCAGCATGTCGGGATGCGACGTTTCATCGAGATTTCCGTACAGATACGTCCAGCGTTCGCCGCCGCGCATGGCGGCGGTGCAGCCTGCGTCGCAGTTTTGCAGGCATTCGACGGGGGTCACGGTGACGCCGTCGGGCAGCGCACGCGCCGTCACCTCGTCATAGAGGCGCTGGCCGGGGCGGCGCTCGTCCTCTGGAGTTTCCTGCCCCTTGCGGCACTTGATGCAGATCAGCAGTTCTATGCGCGCGCTCATGTGTCCTCCACTGTCGGGGGTGCGCGCGGGGGTGGCGGGTGGCCACCCATCCGAGCCCGGCACACCCCGTCCGGTTCGTCTGTTCCTTCTTGTTGGCAGGTCTCCCGGCTTGCGGTTTCGGGCCCTTCGGCCCACGGTTTCCGGCCTTCCCGGCATTGCGCCAGTGGCGGTGGAAACCTTCCCGGTTCACGGTCGCGGGGGCGGCTGTGCCTGGCGCGATGCGCTGCACATTCCCTTTTCACCTGTTTACACAGGCACCAACACGGTGCGACATGCTGCGAAAACCCACCTTGTGTCAAGGAGACGTCCCATGTCCGACCCGTCCGAAGCGGAAAAGACTGCCCGCCACAACGAGAAGATGAAGAAGATAAAGGCCGCGCGGGACCGGATGATGGCGGACAAGACCGAGGAGAAAGGCTTGATCATGGTCCATACCGGACCGGGCAAGGGCAAGTCGTCTTCGGGATTCGGGATGATTCTGCGCTGCATCGCGCATGGGATGCCGTGCGCGGTGGTGCAGTTCATCAAGGGCAACTGGGTGACCGGAGAGGCCGAGATGCTGCGCAACCGCTTTTCGGACGAATGCCGGTTCTTCATTTCGGGCGAAGGGTTCACCTGGGAGACGCAGGACCGGGAACGCGATATCGCCGCCGCGCAGAACGGCTGGACCATCGCCAAGGAGCAGATTCGCGATCCCGAGATGAAGTTCGTGCTGCTGGACGAGATCAACATCGCGTTGCGCTATGACTATATCGACATCGACGAGGTCGTGGACTTTTTGCTGCACGAGAAACCGGCGATGACGCATGTCTGCCTGACGGGGCGCAATGCCAAGCCCGAACTGATCGAGGCGGCCGACTTGGTGACCGAGATGAGCCTGGTGAAGCATCCGTTCCGGGATGGGATCAAAGCCCAGAAGGGTGTCGAGTTCTGATGCGTCCTATCGTGGTCCTCGGGGATAGTCGCCCGAGACCAATACCTGGTATCGAGGTCCGCCCATGCCTGCAATAATGATTCAGGGCACGGGGTCCAATGTCGGCAAGTCGATGCTGGTGGCCGGCCTGTGCCGGGCCGCGCGGCATCGAGGCTTGAGTGTGGCGCCGTTCAAGCCGCAGAACATGTCGAACAACGCCGCAGTGACGGCGGACGGTGGCGAGATCGGCCGTGCGCAGGCGTTGCAGGCGATGGCCTGTGGGGTGACGTTGCACACCGATATGAATCCGGTTCTGCTGAAGCCTGAAACGGATGTCGGGGCGCAGGTGATCGTGCAAGGCAAGCGTCTGACCACGGCAAAGGCGCTGGAGTATTCCAAGTTGAAACCGACGCTGATGTCGGCCGTTCAGGACAGTTTTGCCAGACTGAGGGCACAGCATGATCTTGTGATTGTCGAGGGGGCAGGCTCGCCCGCCGAGATCAACCTGCGGAAGGGCGACATTGCGAATATGGGCTTTGCCGAGGCGGCGGATGTGCCCGTGGTCCTGTGTGGCGATATCGATCGCGGCGGTGTCATTGCGCAGATCGTCGGCACGCAGGCGGTTCTGCCGAAGGCGGATGCCGCGCGTATCGGTGGCTTTCTGGTCAACAAGTTCCGCGGCGATCCGACGCTTTTCGAGGATGGATACCGGGAAATCGAAGCGCGCACCGGTTGGCGCGGCTATGGCGTGGCGCCGTGGTTTCCCGAGGCGTGGCGGTTGCCGGCGGAGGACGCGCTGGATATCGCCGACAGCCCGGTTCAGGGCGCGTTTCACATCGTCTGCCTGCAATTGTCACGGATCGCGAATTTCGACGACCTGGACCCGCTGACGCAGGAGCCGGGCGTGCGCGTGACCATGTTGGAACCGGGGCAGGTGTTGCCGCTTGATTCGGATCTGGTGATCATTCCGGGCTCGAAATCGACACGCGGTGATCTGGACTTTCTCCGCCGGCAGGGGTGGGACGTCGACCTTTTGGCGCATCACCGGCGGGGCGGCAGGGTGCTGGGCATCTGCGGCGGTTACCAGATGCTTGGCCGTAACGTCTCGGATCCGGAAGGAATCGAGGGGCCGCCGGGGGACTCGCCGGGACTCGGATTGCTGGATATCGAGACGGTCATGGGGGGCGACAAGAGCGTGACCCAGGTTGACGCGCACCACGTGGGGCTGGATCTTCCATTTGCCGGGTACGAGATTCATATCGGCCGCAGTGACGGGTCGGACCGCGCGAGACCGTTCGCCAGGGTGGATGGCGTGGCCGAGGGGGCGGTGTCTGCCGATGGTCGCGTGGCGGGCAGCTATCTGCACGGGATGTTCGGCGATGACAGGTTCCGAGCGACTTGGCTTAACTCGAACGGGGCCGATGCCTCGGATCTGGGATATCAGGTCATGGTGGAGCGCACGCTGGATGAACTGGCGGCGCATCTTGAGACGCATCTGGATGTTGCGGGTCTTTTGGCGCTTGCAAGATGAGGTCAGGCGGCTCCGATCGCCTCGTCCAGCTGCTGCCAGCGGGTTTGCGGTGGCAGTCCGAGGCGTAGCCAACGGTCTGAATAGGGGAAGATGCGGGACCACACGCTGTGCATTGCGAGAGCCTCTTGTACCTTATGCGCATCGGGCACCTCGTAGGTGCGAAAGAGCGGGGTACCTCCGACCAGCGTCCAGCTGGCGCGGGAGGCGAAGGAATCCAGCCGCGCGGCGTCTTGGATCAGCCTTTCGACCGTGCGCGCCTGCCACCCGGTGTCGGCCAGCGCCGCGCAGGCTATTTCGATGGCGGGACCCGAGACGGGCCATGGGCCTGCCAGATCGCTAAGACGGTCGGCGACCGCCCCCGAGGCGAGGGCGAAACCGAGCCGCAGGCCCGCGAGACCGTAGAACTTTCCGAAGGACCGCAGGACGACGCAATTGACAGGACAGTCTATGGAGCCGATGGAAAGGTGCGGCTCTGGATCGACAAAGCTTTCGTCGACAATAAGCAGCCCCACATCGGAGGCGAGGTCGAGTAATGCCTCGGGCGCGGTGCGACGGCCGTCGGGATTGTTGGGGTTGACCACTACCGCAAGGTCCGAGCCCCGCAGGGCGTTTACCGACGCGACCTCTTCGACCTGCCAGCCGCAGGCCCTGAGGGCGGCGGCGTGTTCGTTGTAGGTGGGTGCCAGGACGGTGGCGCGGCCTGGCTTGGCCAGCCTCGGCACCAGTTGGATGGCGCCCTGTGCGCCGTTCATCGGGATGACGCGCAGGGACGTGGCGTAGGCGCTGGCCGCCGCGTCGCGCAACCGCGCCAGGTCGGATTTGCGCGGCAGAACTGCCCAGGCGTCGCCGGAGATCGGCGGCACAGGGTAGGGTTCGGGATTGATGCCCGTCGACAAATCGAGCCAGTCGGCGGGGGCGCCGCCCAGCCTTGCAATAGCGGCGTCCAAGTTGCCGCCGTGATCTCGGACTTCCGTCATGATGCCCTTAGAGCAGCGCAAGACCGGCCAGCGCAAGGGCGCAAAGTGCCATCGCGCGCCGGTAGAGCGACAAGGCGCGCAACAGATCTTCGGGGGTCGGATCGGGGGCAGTGCCGTTCAACCAGGGCTCGTCGTTGGCGCGCCCGTCATAGATGCGGGGGCCGGACAGGCGGACGTTCAGGGCACCGGCCATCGCGGACTCGGGCCAGCCCGCATTCGGGGACCGGTGCCCGGGCGCGTCCTGCTGCATCACGTGAAGCGTGTGAAAGAACGCCCCCGAGACCAGTGCGAAGAAGATGCCGGTCAGGCGGGCGGGGAGCCAGTTGACGCAATCATCCAGCCGGGCGGCGGCTTTGCCGAAGGCCTCGAACCGGTCGTTGCGGTGGCCGATCATGGAATCCATGGTGTTGATGGCCTTGTAGGCGGCGATGCCGGGCAGGCCCAGGATCACGCCCCAGAATAAAGGAGCGATGATGCCGTCGGAGGTGTTCTCGGCAAGGCTTTCGGTGGCTGCCCGCGCGATGGCCGGCGGATCGAGTTGGGACGGGTCGCGCCCGACGATCATACTGACGGCATGACGGGCAACTGGCGTATCCCCGGCGGCCAGCGGGCGCGCCACGGCGGCAACATGCGCGTGCATGGAACGCATGGCGACCAGCGGCCAGGCCAGCCCTGCGCCGATCATTGCGCCGACCCACCCGTGGGGCAGGACAGCCTGAACGAGCAGGGCGGGCAGGCCAGCGAGAAAGGTGATGCCCGTGACCGTCACTGCGCCGGCGATCAGACACCGGCGGCGGGAGCCGGTGTTTAGCCGGCGCTCGGCCATGGTAATGGCCTGGCCAAGCCAGGTGACGGGGTGGCCGATACGGGCGTAGAGCCTGTCGGGCCAGCCAAAGGCAAGGTCCAGCGCCAGAGCGCCCAGCATCATCAGTGCGAAACTCATGCGCGGCCCGTCTCGAAGTTGAAAACGGATGTGAGGCCCGTTTCTTGCAACGCGGCTGCGCCTCCTCGCGGGATGGTTCCCGGTGCAAAGATCAACCCGCGAGCGGATCCAGTATGGGCGCGCACTGTGCCCAATGCGCAGAGATCCCTTGCGAGATCGGCCATCGGATCGCATGGGCCACGACGCGCTGTGCAGCGACGCGCGGACTCCGAGGCGATGGCAGCAACGCGGGGAAGGTCGCGTGCCAAGGTCGCATCGGCCCATTCATCGGCCAGGTCCGACACGTCGTCGAATACATCGTCCTGTGCGTCGGTACAGAGGGGCGCGCCCCACAGACCGCCAAGGATCGTGGCACGGGGCGGGGCGGACATCGCTCTGATCACCTCACCCGAACGGGACGCCCAGAGGTGCTGATCGGGCGCGTCGAACATTAGCGGATCGGTGGCGCCCTCGATGGCGATGCAAGCCTTGGCCAACTGTTCGGGTGTGCCGCCATACCCTGCTGCTCTGGCGGCCGCCACCAGCGTTGCCGTCGATCCGCCTGCCCCGATGCCAAGCGCGAAATTGCGGCTTGCGCCGGGAAGGGCATCCAGCCCCAGGTCGCTTGCAAAGCGGGCGAGTTGATCCGCGTTGAAAGGCAAGGCCTCCTCGGACGGGGCCGTGACGCGCATCGCGGAACAGGCCAGGGTGATCAGGGCGACGGGCCCCGAAGGCCCGAGCCGGCCCTGAATCCATTCACCGAAATGACCGCAGACCGTGACATGAGTCATGTGCGGTTGACCTCGATCACCGAAAGCGGGCCATCGGGGCCACACCGCAGCCGCGTTACCGACAGGTGCGCCACCTCGAATGCCAGCCCGCCGGAGCCGTGTCCGGTCACGAAGCCGAGCGCGGCGCGGATCACGCCGGCATGAACGACCAGCGCCACCGGGCCGTGCGCCGCGGCGTGGCGCCCATGCTCGATCAGGGCGGGGGACACGCGCGCGCAGAGGTCGTCGAAACTTTCGCCGCCGGGTGATCGGTGGGCTGCCAGGGTCGCGCTGTCCAAAACGCCGATGTCGGGTAGCGCGTCAAGCGCCATGCCGTCATGCGTGCCGAAGTCCTGCTCCCAAAGTCGTGTATCCTGTTCGTATGTGCCGAAAATCGCGTCGGCTGTCTGGAGGCAGCGTCGTGCCGGACTGCTGATGACCCGCGAGATGGAGGTCAGCCGATCTTTGAGTTGGGCGACCGCCTTGGTGTCGAGGGCAGCCTCGACATCGGTGCGGCCATAGAGGCGTCCCGGAACGGCCACTTGGGCGTGACGGATCAGGATAAGCTCTGGCCGGATGGGCGCAACGGGTTCCAAGACGTCGCCTTTCAGCTTTCTTTTTTCCTCGAAAAGTGCTTTCCCACGCTGCAATGAAAAAGTCGATACTCATCACCGGGGGGGCACGTTCCGGCAAGTCCGCACTGGCAGAACGGATGGCTTTGCAGCCCGCCGGCCGGGCGATCTATATCGCCACGGCGCGTCTGCACGCAGGCGACGACGAGATGGCCGAGCGCGTGGCGAAACACAAGGCGCGGCGCGGTGCGGCGTGGCAGGATGTTCATGCGCCGACCGACCTGGCCGGAGCATTGCAAGACACCGATGGTACACTGCCTCGGCTCGTCGATTGCCTGACGCTGTGGTTGACCAACCTCATCCTGGAAGACAGCGATTGGTGGGGCGAGACCGGCAGGTTGGTCAAGACGCTGGAGCGCCAGGCCGCGCCGGTCGTTTTTGTTACCAACGAGGTGGGGCAGGGGATCGTCCCGGAGAACAAGCTGGCCCGGCTGTTCCGCGATGCCGCGGGGCAGGTGAACCAATCCGTGGCGCAGGCCTGTGAAGAGGTTTGGCTGACCGTGGCGGGCTACCCGATGAAGGTGAAGCCGAATGACCATTCTTTCTGACGTCTCGTCGCTGGACGAGGTTGCGGGCCTCGCCGGTAGTTTGCCCCTATCCGACGATAAGGCGGCCGAGGCGGCGCTGGCGCGCCAGAACAGCCTGACCAAACCGCCGGGCGCGCTGGGGCGGCTGGAGGAACTGGCTATCTTCATGGCGGGTTGGCAAGGCAGGGAACGGCCCTCCATCGCCAGCGCGCAGTCCCTGATCTTTGCGGGAAATCACGGTGTCTGCGCGCAGGGGGTCAATCCGTTTCCACAGGATGTGACGGCGCAGATGGTGGCGAATTTCGAGAACGGCGGCGCCGCGATCAATCAATTGTGCCGCGCGAACGAGGCCAATCTGTCGGTGATTGCGATGGAGCTGGACCGGCCGACTTCGGATATCACCGCCGCGCCGGCCATGTCGGACGCTGATACACTGGACGCCCTGCGCCGCGGGGCCGCGGCCGTCGATCCCGGCGTCAGCGTCTTGACCCTCGGCGAGATGGGTATCGGCAATTCGACCATCGCCGCCGCGATGGCCAAGGGCGCATTCGGCGGAGACGCGGCGCTTTGGGTCGGGAAGGGAACGGGGTCAGATGACGCAGGGGTCGCGCGCAAGATCGACGTGGTGTCACGCGCCTGCACGCTTCACGCGGATGCCGTTGGGCTGGACATTCTTGCCCGGCTCGGCGGGAGGGAGCAGGCGGCGATCTGCGGCGCCGTGCTGGAGGCGCGGGCGCGGCGTATTCCGGTCATCCTCGACGGGTTCATCTGCACGGCCGCGACCGTGCCGCTTTTTGCTGCCGACCGGCGGTTTCTCGACCATTGCCTTGTCGGTCATGTCAGCCGTGAGCCGGGCCATGCGCGGCTTCTGTCGGAACTGGGGATGCGGCCGATCCTGTCGCTGGACATGGCGCTGGGCGAAGGGTCGGGCGCGGCGATTGCGCTGGGCGTGTTGCGCGCGGCGCTGGCCTGTCACAACGGGATGGCGACATTTGCCGAGGCGGGGGTGTCGGGTCAATGAGCCTGCGTGCGCGCATTGCCGAGCTTCAACTGGCGGTGATGCTGCTGACCCGGCTTCCAGCCGGGCGGATCGGTGACGACCCACCGACGATGCTGGCCGCGCGGTGGGCCTTCGTGCCGGTGGGGTCCGTTGTCGGCGCTCTGACGTGGATGATTTTCAGTCTGGCGGAGGCGATTGGCGCGCCGGATCAAATTTCGGCTCTCCTGGCGTTGGGCGCAATGGCGCTGGTCACTGGAGCGCTGCATTTCGATGGGCTTGCGGATTTTGCCGACGGCCATGGTGGCGGACGTGACAAGGCGCACGCGCTGGAGATCATGCGCGACAGCCGCATCGGCAGCTACGGCGTGGTTGCGGTGGGGGTGGTCGCGGCGCTGTGGGCGGTGTCCGTAGCCGCCGCCGATCCCGGCTTTTGGGCGTTCGTCGGCGCAGCGATGCTGAGCCGGGGGGGCATGGTCGCGGTCCAGGAGAGTCTTACCCCGGCCCGCGCGGATGGTCTGGGGAAAAGCGCGGCGGGCCGCAGCAGGGCCGCGCGGGGCGTTCTCGCGGCTTTGGCGGCTGTGGCGCTGGTGATTTCGCCTTGGACGCTGCTGGCCTGCGCGATGGTGACAGTTGCCATCGGCTGGCTGGCATGGCGAAAAATCGGCGGACAGACCGGCGATGTTCTGGGGGCCGTGCAAATGGTCTCGGAAACCGCGATCTGGGTCACAGTGGCGTGCCTTTGACGGCCTTTTTGCCGGGCTGTCAGTCCTGCCAGCCCTCGTACATGATAAGGTCATCGAGCGATATCCGCTGCCGCCACCCCTTGGCTGCCAGTTCGGGTTGGTCGTAGAGCTGATCGACATATCCCACGCAGAGATAGGCCACCAGCTCGACATGTTCGGGGATGCCGAGCAGAGCGGCGATTTCGCGGTGATCGAAGATGCTGACCCATCCCACGCCGATCCCCTCGGCGCGGGCGGCGAGCCATAGGTTCTGCACCGCGCAGACTGTCGAATAAAGGTCCATGTCACGGTTGTGCGTGCGCCCGAGGATCACCTTTCCGCCGCGGGTACGATCGCAGGTGACCACGATATTGAGCGGCGCTTTGGTGATCCCTTCGAGCTTCAGCGACCTGTAGGCGGACTGACGATCATCGGGGAACATGGCGGCGGCTTCTTCGTTGGCGCGGTTGAAGATGCTGTGCACCTGGGTTCTGAGTTCGGCGTCACGCAACAGAATGAAGTTCCACGGCTGCATGAAGCCGACGGAGGGCGCGGCGTGGGCCGCTTCGAGGATTCGGCGCAGCGCGTCTTCGTCGATCGGGTCTGGTAGGAACTCGTTCCGCACGTCGCGG
Source organism: Roseovarius sp. SK2 (assembly GCF_028807495.1). Taxonomy (NCBI): domain Bacteria; kingdom Pseudomonadati; phylum Pseudomonadota; class Alphaproteobacteria; order Rhodobacterales; family Roseobacteraceae; genus Roseovarius; species Roseovarius sp. SK2. The sequence goes on along the minus strand of NZ_JARAMK010000013.1, from coordinate 4,155 downwards.
CGCGCCTCGATGATGTCGTAGAGACATTGCCTTTCGTGCGAGGAAAAGACACGCGCCGGACTTGGCTTGAGTTGATCCGCCATGGAGGGGCTCCGGGATGGATGCGGCGAGTTTCAGGCGACCCTATCGGAGGGCGATGCCGTGTGAGACGCGTCGGCAAGCGGCATTGCTTTGATGTCCGGCGCGGCGGTTGTCGTGTCTATGTCAGAGTGGGGCGGGACTTTGCAAGCCTGACACAGAGTACGTTTCCAAGCCGGCCAGGGACGTTCGCTTTGCGGTTCAGTCGCTGGGTTCGAGATTCGCCTATCGTTTTGCGTTGTATTGTTGACAGGTCGCGGTGCTTGCTAGACTAACGAGAGTGATCAGTTCCATTTCCGCAAGAAATGGAGAACAGGGAACGCGGTGCGCCTGAAAACATTCGGCAATTCCGTGGCTGTCCCCGCAACTGTAGGCGGCGAATCAGGCTGAATACGTCACTGGAGCAATCCGGGAAGGCCAGCCAGACGATGAAGACCCGCAAGCCAGGAGACCTGCTGATCGCGACTGAAACCACAAGGCCTTCGGGTGTGAAGGCAAAGAGGTACTACTATGATTGTAAAGACTGCATCCACCGCACGGGCAACATCGGCCTCCGGGCTCGTTTCGGTGATCGCCATCGCCGCGCTGGGCCTTGGCGTGATCTTCGTGGCAGGCCACGTTCAGGCCGCGGCGCTGCACGACGCGGCGCATGACGTGCGTCACGCCACCGGCTTCCCCTGCCACTGAACCGATGTTCACGCGTCTGCTGACCAGCGCCTTGTTCGCTGGCGCTGCCGCAGGGTTGATTATCGCCCTGGTGCAGCTTTTTTTCGTTCAACCGGTCCTTCTTCATGCCGAGCTTTATGAAGGTGGCGACCTGGTGCATTTCGGGACCGAATCGACCGCTTCAGCCACGCCAGAGCTGCCGGGCTTCGATGCCGTGCGGGATGGTTTGAGTATCATTTTCACGATGCTGATCTATTCCGGTTACGCGATGATCCTGGTGGCGCTGATGTCGCTGGCTGAAAGCCGTGGTGCGGCAATCGACGCTCGCACGGGCCTGATCTGGGGCGTTGCCGGGTTTGTCGCGGTACACCTTGCACCGGGCTTTACCCTCGCGCCGGAAGTTCCGGGCGTGGCTGCGGCGGATGTCTACGAGCGCCAGATCTGGTGGTTTGCAACCGTGCTGACGGCCGCGATCGCCATGTGGCTGATCGCGTTCAGCCGGAACTGGGCCGGATGGGGTGCAGCCGTTGTGCTCTTACTGGCGCCGCATGTCATCGGTGCGCCCGAGCCTGAAGTCTTTACCGGACCGGTTCCGACCGAGATCGGCGCCTTGTTCGCGTCGCGCGCTCTTGGAACCGGACTGGCCGCCTGGGTCATGCTGGGGGCCTTCGCGGGCTTCTTTTGGTCGCGCGAAAGTGAAACGACCGGCCAGGCTCAGACCGTCTGACACTGGCACATCATTGCTCGGGCGCGTGCCTTGCGCGCCCGTTCTCTTTATCGAACATGACGTTGGATTCGCCCATGGACCGTTCCATTCCAATGCTTCTTATCGGCCTCGTTTTCGGCGGGGGACTTGGATTCACGGTGGCTGCGGCGAACGGCGTCACCTTTGACGGGCATGATCATGGCGATCCGGCTCCTCATGGCGGTCCTGAGCAGCACGCCGGCGCGGCCATGCACGATCATGGCGCCATGTTGTCGGTCCCGGCAGGCGCCGATGCGCCGAAGCTGGAGATCGAGGTGACGCCTGATCCGTCCGCCGGCTGGAACCTGCATATCATGACCGAGAACTTTCGGCTCTCGCCGGAGAATGCCAGCCGCGCCCATGTTCCGGGCGAAGGACATGCCCATGTCTATGCCAACGGCGTCAAGCTGGCTCGCGTCTATGGCCCCTGGATGCATCTGGACACCCTGCCCGAAGGCGAGGTGGAACTTGAGGTGGTATTGAACAGTAACGATCACCGGCCACTGGCCGTGGGCGGTGCTCCGGTTGCGCAGAGCGTCATGCTCAGCAACTGAGCGCCGGGACGCGGCCGACCAGACAAAACCGAAGTCTACCGCATGGCTGCGCGTCCTCGATCCAGCCGTCGGGGGCGGCAAGATAGGCGTGCAAGGTTGCGACGATATCTTCTGCATCCGCCGCCGGATCTACCCCGTTGAAGAAATATATGGCCCGGCCCGGCCCCTGCATAGCCATGGAAACCGGACTGGCACAGCCATTCATGCACCCGCGTTCGACGATACTCACCGCGTCTGCCAGCCCTGTGGCCGTCAATTCCTCGCGCAGAGGTCCAAAGTCCAAAGGACCGCAGTTCTGACAGAAATGGACAGTGGCGGAGGGGTTCATTCGGTGTCTCGCGTTGCGTCGTCACGTTGAGGCATACAGATCCTGCGCCTCTGGTCAATTCGGGCAGGATTTTGAGGCGTGGCCCGGACCGCTCAGCGTCTCGGGCTTTCCAGTTGGGCATCTGCCTCCCTGCGGTCAAACGCAACCGCACAGGCGTTCAGCAGGGCGCTGTCGCTGTGCCAAGGGCGATTGGCGGATCGCGTATCGACGACCGTCACCGTTTGAAGTCAGCGCCAAGGGGACGGTTTAAGCTGGTTTGATAAGGGAACGTTTCGAGAACCTGAGTTGAGGCAACGTGTCGGCATGCTAGCTGAAACGCTGCATCGGGCTTTCCAGCCAACCCGATCTCTCTCGGGATTGCCCTTCTAGGCATGTTGTATCCTGATGATGCAAATAGATGGAGCGGCAAAAGAACCGATGAAGGGGTGTGTAGATGGGGTATCTGGCTGCTGACCCGTGGCATCGGGCGGCATGGCCGTGGCACCACCGCCCGATCACTTGATACACGCAGGAAATAGACAAAACGCGGTGCATCCGAATTTGTCGCTCGGCCTTTCGTCGATACCGATCCAGAGAATTTCCTGCCGATAATCCGATCGTTGGGTGTCGAAGCTATCATGTTCGTCGCCTCGTCAGCGAAGGTCTGACCCGCACTGTGGACGTTGTCGAGTCGACTAATAAAAGCCCGATAAGATGAAAGTGCTGAAGCGCGTAGCGCGCATTATGTACATGTCTAGACGGGCGTATTGCCGACCTTCGCTGCACGATTGCGGAAAGTCTGCTTATTGGATCCAACGAAGGTTGATGTCTTTTTTCTCCGCAAGGGGAAATCTGCATTTCTGGGTTTGAAAGGCGTTTGTACAAATGGCACCGTAAACATTATCTCCCTCAACAGGACACACACCCGTGCGACACACCATTCTTCGAGTTGCTATTACAGGCTTCATTTTGCTTGCGGCGCACCCGGCTTCTGCGAATTCTCTATTGCGACAGATCGATCGAACAGGGCTGACGCAGCAGGATCTCAACATCATGGTCCGAACCGGTGGAGAGCTTTATGTCAGCCGGAAAGCGCTGCCAGGGGACGATACGATCTGGTCGAACCCTGAGACGGGAGCTTATGGATCGGTTGAAATCGCGTCTGTCTCCGGCAATTGTGTCGGACTGAACTACAAGTTCAGGACACGTCGGCAGGCCCGCATCCAGACAGTGCAGACGCAACGGTGTCTGACCGATGGCCGCTGGATCCTTGCGCCTTAATACAGCAGGTTTCAAGGCAGATAGACGGCTTCCAGTTCCGCGAGGCTCCTGCCCTTGTCATCCATGAAGCGTAGGCTGCGCCCGCCGATCAGATGCGTGGTTGCCGCTCCCAGAACAGCGCCCAAGCGCGCTTCCCACATGGCAAGGTCGTCAGGGCAGGCCATCATCGTGCTGGCCGGTTGACCGAAGGATAGTGTGCTTTCGGAGACGGAGACGCTGCCGCGCATCATGTTGCAGCCGACCGACGCATTGAACGTCTTCTCGTCCGGGCGGATCACGAGAAAGGGCTCGCGCTCTGGCGGCGACCAATCCAGACTTTCGCCTTCCAGAGAAGCAATCCGCCAGACTGTACCATCCAGGGTCGGAGATTTCGTTGCTCGGGCGCAAGTTTCACCCGGCCACGTTGCTCCAAGCTCCGTCACTGATCCTCCCCCAATGAAGTGGTCCTCCGCTATGTTTAGGAAAACGGAGGAACCACATGGCAATCAAGCGACCGAAGCCCGAAGAAATTATCACGAAGTTAC